>DATGMB010000178.1:0-16457 GCA_035293845.1 Bryobacteraceae bacterium | reverse complement strand
GCCGCTTCCTTATACACCTTCCCGCCCTTCATCACGAAGGCCACGCGCCGCACCGCCGTGATGTCCTCCAGCGGATTTCCCGCCGTCGCCACCAGGTCGGCCTGCAAGCCTTCGACGACCGCGCCGATCTGGTCGCTCATGCGCAGCGACTCCGCCGCCACGGACGTTCCGCTCATCAGCGCGTTCATCGGCGTCTCGCCGCCGTCCTTCACCCGATAGATGAACTCCTCGGCGTTGCGCCCGTGCGCGCCGGCCACGCCGTCCGTTCCGAGCACGATTTTCACTCCCGCTTTGCGCGCGCGCCGGATCACGTCCGCCACCAGCGGCAGGCCCTTTTCCATGTAAGCGAAGCCTTCCTCCGTGTAGTTGCCGATCCCCAGGAACTTCGGCTTATTATCCAAATAATTGTGCAGCACCAGGAAATTGGGGTCGAAGAATGCGCCGCGCGCCGCCATCAGCTTGAGCGTTTCGTCGTCCAGAAACGTGCCGTGCTCGATCGTTGTGCAGCCCGCTTCCACCGACGCCCGCGCGCCGTCGGAAGAGTGCGCATGCACCAGCGTCCGAAGCCCGGCTTGATTGGCCTCGCCGCACGCCGCCTGGATCTGCTCCGGCGTCATGGTCATCTTGCCGCCGTCGCGGATGCTCGCCGTCGCGAAGAGCTTGATGAGGTCCGCGCCGTTCGCCTTGTTCTTGTCGACGAACGCCCGGATCTGCTCGGGCGTGCCGGTGCGCTCCGTGATCGGCGTCAGCGAGGTCAGCAGGCGCGGGCCGGGGATCGCCCCGGCGTTGATCATGTCGCGGAGGTTCTTATCGAACTCCGCGCCTACGCTCTGCACGGTCGTGAATCCTCCCATGAGCGTGGCGTAGAGGTTCGCTTCGCAGTACAGCGCCGCCTGCTGCGGCGGGGTCTTGCCGCCGCGGCCGCCGAACTGCTCGAGGCGCTGATCCTGGTTGAAAAACCAGACGGGATGCGTGTGGGTGTCGATCCATCCCGGCATCACGGTCAGCCCGCTGAGATCGATGGTGGGCTTCTGCTTCGCGTCCGCGATCCGCGCGATGCGCCCGTTTTCGACGACGATCTCCTTGTTCTTCAGCACGTGGCCCTTGCCGTCGAGGATCGTCGTGGTGCGGATGACGATGGGCTGCGCGGCGGCAAGCCCGGCGGCAATCAGAAACGCGATACCGGTTTTCATGACGAATTAGCTTACCGCAGTCAACCATTTGCCGGTTTGAGCGTCAAATAGCCGGAGGTCCCCCATGCTTCGCCACGCTTTCGCCGCCCTGGTGCTTTCCGCCGCGGCCGCCGCCCAGGCGCCGGAGAAGAAGGTTGTCTTCGAAGCCGCCGCGATCAAGGCGCCCGATCCGAACTATTCCGGCAGCGGATGGCACTCCAGCAAACTGGAGCTCAAGATCGAGAACATGAACCTGCGGCAGTTGATCATGGTGGCGTACGACGTGAAGCAATACCAGGTCGCCGGCGGCCCCAAGTGGCTCGATGGCGACCGTTGGAGCATCGTCGCCAAGCTGCCGGACGACACCCAAGTCGATCAGGACGACACCGCCATGCGCCTCGCCATGCAGTCCCTCCTCGCCGAGCGCTACCAGTTGGCCTTGCACAAGGAGAGCAGGGAGATGTCCGCCTATGCGCTTCTGGTATCGAAGAGCGGCCCGAAGCTCGCCAGGAGCGACTATAACGGCAGTTCCAGCAAGGGAGGCAGGGGCAAACTGACGTGCCGCGGCATCTCCATGGACCGGCTGGCGTCGCTTCTTTCCTCGCGCTTCGATCTTCCGGTGGTGGATCAGACCGCCCTGCCGGGCAAATTCGATTTCACGCTCGAATGGTCGCCGGACGAAACCGGCGATTCCGGCGGCCCGACGATCTTCACCGCGCTCCAGGAACAACTCGGCCTGAAGCTGGAATCCCGCCACGTTCCGGTGGAGATTCTCGTCATTGACCGCGCCGAAAAGCCGGGCGAGAATTGAGGACGTGCGCGCCGCCCTCGCTTTTCTGGCTGCCGGCCTCAGCCTTGCCGCTCAGCCCACCGAAGTACAGAAGTACGTATTCGAAGCCGCTTCCGTCAAGCCCGGCGATCAGAACTCGAATGACTCCGGCTGGAACATGACCGCCGGCCGTATCCGCGTTCGCAACATGACGCTCAAGCACTTGATCATGATGGCGTATCAAGTCAAGGAGTATCAGATCTCCGGTGGTCCGAAATGGCTGGATACCGACCGCTACACCATCGAAGCCAAGCTGGAGGACAGCCTTTCTAAGGCGCTCGGCAACAGCGATCTCGGGGACGACGCTTTGCGCAGTGCCATGCAGGCGCTGTTAGCCGAACGCTTCCAACTGGCGGCCCACCATGAGACCAAGACCACGCCCGCCTATGCCCTGACCGTCGCCAGGAGCGGTCCGAAATTGCAGAGAGCCGAGCATCCCGACAACAGTTCGTGGAACTGGGGCCGGGGGAGGGCAATTTTCAAGGGCGCCAACATGGATTCTTTCGCCACCACTCTCTCCGGCATCCTCGACCGGCCCGTGATCGACCGCACCGGCATCTCCGGCGCCTTCGATTTCAAGCTCGAATGGGCGCCCGACGATGCCGCCGATTCCTCCAAGCCGTCGCTGTTCAGCGCCATCCAGGAACAGCTCGGCCTCAAGCTCGAGGCGCAGCGCCTGCCCGTCGAGATTCTCGTGATTGACCGCGCGGAAAAGCCCGGCGAGAATTAGGACCGCGCGCCGCTTGCCGCGATATCAGGTTTCACCGTATGCTGAAGACGATGGATGTCGAACTCACCCCGGACCAGAAGGCATTCGCCCAGCGAGCGATTCAAACGGGAAGGCTCCACTCGGAAGAAGATGTCATGCGCGAAGCTCTCGCCCTTTGGGAAGAGCGAGAGCGCCAGCGGGTCGAATTCCTTCTCACTCTGGATGAGACTCGATCTTCGCTGGCGCGGGGCGAGGGCCGCGTGATCACCGAAGCTGCAATGCGGGAACTGGCGGCCCAGGTGAAAGAACGCGGACGCGCCAGACTCCTCGCCGAACTCACCGCTCCCCGCTAATGCCTCATCGCGTATCGCCTCGCGCCGAGGCTGATCTGGGAGACATCTGGTTGTTTATCGCCAGAGAGAGCGCAAGCATCGAGGTTGCGAACACCTGGATCGACACCATCGCGGACCGCGTTCTGATGCTTTCCCGTTTTCGTATATCGGACGATCCCGGGAGCATGACCCCGGTTCCGGATACCGTACGCTTCCGGTCGGCGATTACGTCATCGTTTACTGCATCGAGCACGAGGAGGCGCTGATCCTGCGCGTCGTGCATGGTCACCGCCAACTGGGTGCGCTTCTCCGATCTGTGAATCCTCACCATCGGAACTCCCCCACCAGCGGCAGATGGTCCGAGGCCACCAGCGCCTTTTTCGTCCGCCACAGCATCAGCCGCTCGAGGCGCAGCACCGGGTCGTAATAGATGTGATCCAGGTGCAGGATCGGCAGCACCCCGGGGTAAGTCTTCCGCCGCTGCAAATGCACCCGCAAGTCCGCGCTCTCCAGGTGCTGCCGCAGCAGCCGCGTCGCGAGGCCCTGGGTCCACTCGTTGAAATCGCCGAGCACGATCCGCGGCGATTCGATCTCCGCGGCGTTCAGCAGCTCCGGCGCCACCAGCCGCCGCCCCTGCACACGCCGTTCGAGCAGCGCGGTCCCCAGGTGCACGTTGAAGACGTGCAGCACCGAGCCGTTCACCTGCAGGTCGGCGCGCAGGCAGCCGCGCTCCTCCCGCCCGCGCACGCTGAGGTCGTAATTGCGTGCGTCGCGGATCGGAAACCGGCTCAATACCACGTTGCCGTAAGCGTACCCGCGGCGCTTGCGGGTCTCTCCCAGCACATAATTCATGCGCAATTCCCGGGCGATCGTCTCCGCCTGATGCTCCAGCACCTCCTGGAGGGCGATCACGTCCGCTTCGATTTCGAGCAGCACTTCGGCAATGCGGGTGGCGCTGGTCCGCCCGTCCAGGCCGCGGCACTTATGCGTGTTGTAGGTGACCACCCGCATAGTTTCAGTTTGCTGCCGCGCCGCCCGAGCGGCTGTGCCCTATGGCACATGCCAGAATCGTAGAGATGGACAACGCCGTCCTCTCCGCCTACTCCCGCATCCGTCCCCTGGTCCGCGAGACCCCGACGGAGTACTCCGAAGCCATCGGCGCGTGGCTCAAGCTCGAACACCTCCAGACCACCGGCTCCTTCAAATTCCGCGGCGCCTCGCACAAAATCGCGCTGCTCACGCCGGAGGAAGCCGCGGCCGGCGTGGTCACCGCGTCCAACGGCAACCACGGACTCGGGGTCGCCGCCGCAGCCCAGGCCCGCGGCATCGCCGCCGAAGTCTTCGTTTCGTCCCACGTCTCGCCCGCCAAGGCCCGCCGCATCGAGCGGCACGGCGCGCGCCTCCACTGCTTCGGCGACGATCCGCTCACCGCCGAGCTCGCCGCGCGCGAAGCCGCCGCGCAGTCCGGCCGCGTGTTCATCTCTCCGTACAACGATCCCGATGTGATGGCCGGACAGGGCACCGTTGCCGTCGAACTGCTGCGGCAGCAGCCGCGGCTCGATGCGGTCTACGTCGCGGTCGGCGGCGGCGGATTGATCGGCGGCATCGGCGAATACCTCAAGCACGCCTCCCCTGCCACCGAAGTGGTCGGATGCTGGGCCGCCAATTCTCCGGTTATGTACGAGTGCATGCGCGCCGGCCGCATTGTCGATGTCTCCGAGCAGCCGACGCTATCGGAAAGCACCGCCGGGGGCCTTGAGCCCGGCTCGGTCACGCTCGATGTCTGCCGCCGCGTGATCGACCGCTCGGTCCTCGTCTCCGAAGAAGAGATTGCCGCCGCCATCCGGCTCGTTCTCGAAGCCGAGCATTGGGTGATCGAAGGCGCCGCCGGCGTCGCCGTAGCCGCCTTCCTCAAGGACCCGCGCCCCCACGCCGCGATCGTTCTCTGCGGCCGCAACATCTCGCCGGAAGCCTGGCGGCGCGTATTCTGAGCCTCAGCGAGTGCCCTGCGCCGCTGCCCGCCGGCTTTGCTCCTCCACGTCCCTGGCGATCTGCTCCACCTGATGCTTCAGGGCGTCCAGTTGACCCCGGACGTCCTTGTCGAGCTGCGCGGAATTGCTCTGGAACTCATTGGCCCACTGCTTGGTCTCGTCCAGCAGGGCGGCCTGGATTTCGAGCACGAACTGCCGGGCGCGCTGGATCAGCTTGGCCTCCTGCTCCGCGGTCGGCGGCGTGTCCGATCCCGAATATAGCAGCACCCAATCCATGCGGAATTCCTGCAGCATCTTGGTCATGGAAGCCGCGGTCAGGATGTAGCGGGTCCAGCCACTCGAAAAGCCGAAGGCTTTGTCGAGCCCGATCAGCGCGGCCGCCAGCCCGACCAGCAGCGAAGCCATGGGACCGGAATCGACGCCGTCCAGCTTTCCGAAACCCTTGAGGATCTGGACCACGATCGGCGCCAGGCCCGCGCCCGCTGTCAGCGCCAGCGCCGTGAACTGAATTGTTCGCGACGGCTTTTTCTTGCGGTTTTTCTCCCGTAAATACCAGTGGATCGTCTCCTGCGCCTCGGTTTCGACCAACACGCGCAGCGCCTCGAGGGACTCCGCCGGCTTCGCCCGGTCCCACTTCAAGGCATCCGGCGCGGCCGTCGAGATATCTCTTTTCTTACCATCCACCATGTCACGGAGATTATAAGCTGTAAGCAGATGAACGCGGCAACCGGAATCCTGCTCGGCGCGATCCTGTCCTTGCCCGCCTGCGCCCAGCGCCCCGCCGCTCCCGCGGAGGGCGGCTTCGATTACTACCTGCTGGTCCTTTCCTATGCGCCGGACTTCTGCGCCCAGCCGGAATCGCGCCAGGACCCGCGCGAATGCGGTCCCGGCCGCCGCGTGGGTTTCGTGGTCCACGGCCTGTGGCCGCAGGGCGAGAATTCGCGCGGCCCCGAGCGCTGCGGCCCGGCCCGCCCGGTCGCGCGGGCGACCGTCGACGCCATGCTGTCCTATTTTCCGACTCAGGGTCTGGTGCAGCACGAATGGCGCGACCACGGCACGTGCACCGGGCTCTCCGCCGCCGATTACTTCGCCGCCGTCCGCAAGGCCCGCGATTCGCTTCGCATTCCGGAGGACCTGAACCATCCCGCGCAAGAGGTCCATTCCACGCCGGAGCGGATCGAAGCGGAACTCGCCGCGGCCAATGCCGGCTACCCGGCCGCGGCCTTCCGGATTTCATGCTATCGCGATGGCGAATTGAAAGAGATCCGCGTCTGTCTCAACCGGGACCTTTCCCCGCGGCCGTGCAGCCGCAGCGCCGGCGAGTGCCGCATTGCGAACCTCACGCTGTTGCCCGTCCGCTAACCGAGAATCTACACGGGCGTAATCGCAGTGAAACGTCCCGATGGGACACTGCGAGCACAGAGCAATCCCCGATAAGGAGCAAAACTGCATGCGCCGTATTTCCGGGACGCTGTGTCCCGCCCTTCTCCGACGTGTCCTCATCTTTGTTTCCCTGATCGCCGCCGTTCCGTGCGCCTTTGCCCAGTTCGAATCTGCGACCATTCTGGGCACGGTGACCGATTCTTCCGATGCGGCCGTTTCCGGCGCCACCGTCACGCTGATCAACTTGCGAACGGAAGTATCGGCGCAGACCCGGACGGATAATAACGGCAATTATCAATTCGTCAACCTGCGCTTGGGGACCTACCGCGTTCGTGTGGAGATGAAGGGCTTCAAGACCGCGGAGACCGACGCCTTCGATCTGACCGTGGATGCGCGGCAGCGCGTCGACCTGAAGCTCACGGTGGGCGCCACGACCGAATCCATCACGGTCAGCGATGCGGCGGAAGTGCTGGAATCCGACAGCAGTTCGCGCGGCGAAGTGGTCAACCCGCGGGAAACGGTCGAGCTGCCGTTGAACGGCCGCGCCTATGCCGACCTGACGCTGCTGGTCCCGGGCGTCGCCAAGTCGCCGCTCGAAAACGGCACGGATAGCAGCCGGGACGCCTCGTTCAACGTGAACGGGGAGCGCAGCGAGCTGAACAACTTCATGCTGGACGGCATCGACAACAACGCCTACGGCACGAGCAATCAGGGCTTTTCCAACCAGGTGATGCAGCCGAGTCCCGACGCGATCCAGCAATTTAAGGTCGAGACGAACAATTACAGCGCCGAATTCGGCCGCGCCGCCGGAGCGGTCATCAACGCGACGATCAAGAGCGGGAGCAATCAACTCCATGGCGCGGTGTGGGAGTACAACCGCAATACAATTCTGAATGCCACGGGATTCTTCAAGCCGGCCGGCGGCGGCACGCTGCCGTTCAACCAGAATCAATTCGGCGGCGATGTGGGCGGGCCCGTCCGCAGGAACAAGCTGTTCTTCTTCGCCGATTACGAAGGCTTCCGCCGGGTCTACCATCCGCTCCAGTTCGCGACCGTCCCCACCGCGGCAATGGATTCCGGGGATCTCAGTGCCTTCGGACTGCCCATCGCCAATCCGTTCACCGGCGCCGTGGCTCCGAACGGCGTGATTCCGGCCTCGCAGTTCTCACCGATCGCGGGCGCGCTCAAATACCTGCCCGCGCCGAATCTGCCGGGCCTCTCCAACAACTACGAATCCACTCCCGCGGACACGACCTACAACGACAAAGGCGATATTCGCGGCGACTACTTCATCAACTCCAAGATCTCCGCCTTCGCGCGGTACAGCCAGTTCGACACCCGGATTTTCAGCCCGCCGAACATTCCCGGTCCGGACGGCGGCAACTCGAACGGGAACGTCTACGTGCAAACCAAGCAGGCGGCCGCCGGCGCCACCTGGGTCATCGGTCCAACTTCGATCCTGGAAGCGCGGCTGGGCATCGATTACACGCGCGGCGGCAAGACGCCCGCTACGTTGGGAGGCCCGGTGGACGGCTTCACGATTCCCGGCCAGCCGACCGGACCGGGTCTCGGCGGCGGGCTGATCTCCTCCAGCCTGAGCGGCTTCTCGTCGCTCGGCCGCCAGAGCAGCAATCCCCAGTATCAGGACCCCTTCGTCGGCGACCCGAAGATCAATTACACGAAAATCCGGGGCCGCCACACCGTGAAGACGGGGTTCGAGTATCAATTGATCGACACGGCCGTCAGCGATTTCCACCCGCAGTATGGCACCGAGACGTTCAGCGGATTTTTCAGCGATCCCGCGTATTTCACGAACCCCTCTTCGGTGAACAGTCTGAGCAGCGCCGCCAAACAGGCCTACAGCCTCGCCGACTTCCTTTACGGCGCTCCCAGTGCCTATGAACTCGATAACAACCCGGTGGCGCACTACCGGCAGCGAATGTATTTCGTCTACGTTCAGGACGATTTCAAAGTCACCTCACGGCTGACGCTCAATCTCGGGCTGCGGTACGAATTCGCCACGCCGCAGTACGAACGCGACAACCGGCTGGCCAACTTCGATCCGGTGAACGACACGTTGATTTATCCCACGGGCGGCAGCCTGTACGGCCGCGCGTTAGTCCACCCGGATTACAACAACTGGGCTCCCCGCCTGGGCGCGGCGTACCGCGTGGCGCCGAAGACCGTGATTCGGTCGGCGTACGGCATCAGTTGGGTGCAGTTCAACCGCATGGGCGGGGAAAATCTTCTGGCGTACAACGGGCCCTACATCATCGACGCCGCGATTTCGCAGTTGCCCAGCCTGGGTTATTGCACCTCGGCCGATGCGCCCGCGGGGTCCTGTTTCCGGTCCACGGCGCAGGGCTTCCCGCCGAATTTTACGTCGCCCTCGACGTTCAATACGGCGATCACGCAGGTCCGCTACATCCCCGGAGACAACCGGACCGGCTACGTGCAAAGCTGGCACTTTACCGTGCAGCAGGAACTGGCACGGAACCTGATTCTGGACGTCGCTTACGTCGGCAATCACGACGTCGGCCTGACCATTCTCTCGGACGCCAACCAGGCTCTCCCCAACCTGCCAGGGCAGAACCTGCCGCTGCAGCAGCGGCGCCCCATCTCGACGTTTTCCGGCATTGAAATCGCCTTCGACCGCGGTTTCGGCAGCTACGATGCGCTGCAGGTCAAGCTCGAAAAGCGCTCCTCGTCCGGGTTGTACTTCATCAACTCGTTCTCGTGGTCGAAAGCCATCGACAACGCTCCCGGCCATCTGGAGAACTATGATGGCGACAACAGCCGCATCAACTACTACAACACCCGCATCGAGCGCGGGCTATCCAGCTACAATCAGCCGCTTAACGACACGCTTTCGATCATCTACGACCTTCCCTTCGGCCGCGGCCGGCAGCACAACGTTACCGGCAAAGCGGCGGATCTCGTGTTCGGCGGATGGTCCGTCAATATGATCCACACCATGACTTCCGGGCTGCCGCTCAATGTCGGCTACTCGGCGACCTCCCAGCAGCAGGTGAGTTCGCTGGTTTCCGAGCGCCCCAATCTCACCGGCGCTCCCATTTACCTGCACGGAGGCAATCCCCTCGCGTACCTGAATGCCGCGGCGTTCAGCGTGCCGGACTACACGCAGCCGTTCGGAAATTCTCCCCGAAACGTTGCGCACATGCCCGCCTTTTATCAAACCGACTTCGGAATGCACAAGAACTTCAGCTTCCAGGAATCGCGGTACGTGCAGTTCCGGGCGGAGGCATTCAATCTGCTGAACAAGACGAATTTCGCGCCCGTCAGCAGCTTGAACGCCAACAGCAGCGGGTTTGGCGTCTTCACTTCCACCTGGCCGGCGCGGCAGATTCAGCTCGCCCTGAAACTGGTCTTTTGAAACAGCTCGAACCATGATCGCAATGCGGACCGCAATCGTTCTGCTGGCTCTCGCCAGCGCCGCCGTGCGCGCCCAGGAAGGCGCGGATCTCCGGCTCAACGAGATCCAGATCATCGGAACCCACAACAGCTATCACTCGGGCATCGGCCCAAACGAGATGATCTGGCTGCGCAAGGTGAATCCGCGCGCTGCCGATTCGCTGGATTACCGGCATCCTTCGCTGACCGTCCAGTTGGATGCCGGCGTTCGCCAGTTGGAACTCGACGTCTACGGCGATTCGAAAGCCGGCCTGTTCGCTCACCCCGCGGCGGTGCGCCTTGTTGCCGAGGCTGGGCTCGCGGCCGATGAGCCGTTCGATCCAGCCGGGATCATGCGGAAACCCGGCTTCAAGGTGCTGCACGTGCAGGACATCGATTTCCGGAGCAACTGCCAGCCGTTCATTGCCTGCCTCCAGGAGATCCGCGCCTGGTCCAAGGCGCATCCCGGACATCTGCCCATCTTCATCCTGGTGGAGAACAAGGACGGCGCGCCGCGCGGGGACTACATGAAGGTTACGCCCGAGCCGCTAACCACAGCGACGTTCGACGCCCTCGATGCGGAGATCCGCTCGGTTTTTTCGCGCCCGGAAATGATCGTTCCCGACGACGTTCGCGGCAGGCACAAGACTCTGGAAGATGCCGTCCTCGCTTCCGGCTGGCCCACCTTGCAAAGCGCGCGCGGCAAGGTGATTTTTCTGCTCGATCAGCGGCGCGCCGGCCCTCTTTACACCAAGGGACATCCGGCGCTCGAAGGCCGCGTGCTATTCACGAACGCGCAGCCCGGCACGCCCGACGCCGCTTTCGTCGAGGTGAATAACCCGGTCTCCGATCCCGATCTGGCGCCTGCACTCGTTCGCAAGGGATATCTGCTCCGCACCATGACGGATCCCGGTCCGGCGGGCGTCCGCGCAAACGACACCAGGCGCCGCGACGCCGCGATGGCCAGCGGAGCGCAGATCCTCAGCACCGACTATCCCTATAATGAGCCGGCCCCTTCGGGCTATGCGGTGCGATTCGATCGCGGCATCGTCCGCTGCAACCCGGTGTTGAAGCCGGCCGGGTGCCAAGCGGCGAAGATCGGCGAAGCCTCGGGCCGGTAGCGGCGTTATAGCGCCAGCCCCAGGAACTTCTCGGCATTGCCGTAGCAGATGTTCCGGATCATGCCGCCGACGAGCGCATCGTCATCGGGCATTTCGCCGGCTTCGACATCGCGGCCGACCATGTCGCACAAAACGCGCCGGAAGTATTCGTGGCGCGGATAGGACATGAACGAGCGTGAATCCGTCAGCATGCCGAGGAAGCGCGAGAACAGACCGCAGTTCGAGAGGGCGTTCATCTGCCACTGCATCGCTTCCTTCTGGTCGAGATACCACCAGCCGCTGCCGAACTGGAGCTTGCCGGCGATCTTGCCGTCCTGGAAGTTGCCGATCATGGTCGCGATCACGTAATTGTCGGCCGGATTGAGATTGTAGACCACGATCTTGGGCAGCGAGTTCTCCTGGTCCAGCCGGTCGAGATAAGCGCCCAGCGCGTCCGCCTGCGGCCAGTCGCCGATCGAATCGAACCCGGTATCGGGACCCAGTTCGCGGAACCGGCGCGTGTTGTTGTTGCGGCGCGCGCCGATGTGAAGCTGTTTGGTCCAGCCGCGCTCGGCGTCGAAGCAGCCGAAGACGAACATCATGTGCGCGGCGAAACGGGCGTGCTCGGCGGGAGTGGCGGCGCGGCCGGCGCGGGCTCGGTCGAAGATGGCGGCAGCCTCGCTCTCGGTGGGGAAATCGGCGTAGAGGTGATTCAGGCCGTGGTCGGAGAGGCGGCAGCCCATGTTGTGGAAATAATCGTGGCGCTGCCGCAGGGCGTCCACGAAGTCGCCCAGGCCGGCGATCGATATGCCGCTCGCTGCTTCGAGCCGCGCAACCCACTGATTGAACGCCTCCGGCAGGTGCACGTTCAGGGCTTTATCGGGACGGTAGGCGGGGAAGACCTTGGTCTTGAGGCCGGATGCGGCGATCGCCTTGTGGCACGCCAGGTCGTCAGTGGGGTCGTCCGTCGTGCAGACCGCCTTGACGTGGAACTTTTGCAGGATGCCATGGGCGCGCAGTCCGTCCGTGGCGAGAGCCGCATTGGCGCGCTCCCAAATGCGCGGCGCGCTCGATTCATCGAGCAGCTCTTCGATGCCGAAGTAGCGCTTCAGCTCCAGGTGCGTCCAATGATAGAGGGGGTTGCGCAGCGTGTAGGGAACGGTGCGCGCCCAGGCCTGAAATTTCTCCTCGGGCGCCGCGTCGCCGGTGCAGTAGCGCTCATCGACGCCGTTGGCGCGCATGGCCCGCCACTTATAGTGGTCGCCCTCCAGCCAGATTTCGAATAGATTCCGGAACTGCCGGTTGGCCGCCACGTCCTGCGGCGGCAGATGGCAATGGTAGTCGAGAATCGGCTCGCCCGCGGCGTATTCGTGATAGAGGCGGCGCGCGGTACGGTTGCTGAGAAGGAAATCTTCGTGGATAAAGGGCATGATGGCAACCCTAGTGTAACGCTATACGCGCGTGCCGCGGCTCTCACGCCGGACCGGTCCGGTCCCTACGCGATAATGGTCCGGTGATCGCTTGGCCCACGGTCGAGGAATGCCTGCGCCGCATCGCGGAATGTGACGCCGAAATCCGCGCCTGGGTGGAAGTGCGGCCGCAGCCGCCCACGGGCTCGGGTGCGCTCGATGGCCTCGCGTTCGGCGCAAAAGACATTTTCGAGACCCGCGGCCTCGCCACCGAATACGGCTCGCCGCTGTACGCCGGGCGGAAGGGCGAGGAGGATGCCGCGCTGGTCGCGGCGCTGCGGGCGCGCGGGGCCATCCTGCTCGGAAAGACCCATACCACCGCGTTTGCCTCCTTTGACCCGGCGCCGACGCGCAACCCGCGCGCGCCCGGCCGCACACCGGGCGGCAGTTCGGCGGGATCGGCGGCGGCGGTGGCGGCGGGAATGGCCGCATTCGCGATCGGCACCCAGACGCTCGGCTCCATCCTGCGTCCGGCAGCGTACTGCGGCGTGTGCGGATTCAAGCCGACATTCGGGCTCCTCCCGATGGCGGGCGCGCTCGCGTTTGCGCCGTCGCTCGATACAGCCGGGTTTTTCACGCGAACGGCGGCGGAGATGGCGGAGCTTTGGCGGCGGTTTCGCGGCACGGCGCTGCCGCGCGCGGACGGCCCGGCGGCGGATTTCGACCCGCCGGCGGGCTGGAGCGAACTCATCCAAGCCGCGTATCTCATCAACCGCTACGAAGGCGCGCGCAGCCATGCCGCGCGGTACCGCGAATTCGGCGACCGCATGGGCTCGCGGCTGGCGCAACTCATCCGCGAAGGGCTGGACACGCCGCGCGCCGATTACGAAGCGGCGCTCGCTCATATCGCCCTCATGCGCCGCCGGATGGAAGGGATCTTCGCGCGGCATTCATTTCTGCTCAGCCCCGCGGCGACCGGCCCTGCGCCGGAAGGCTTCGCGACTACCGGCGACCCCGCAGCCAACGCGCCATGGACCGCGCTGGGCGTGCCCGCGATCGCCGTTCCCATACCCGGCGCCGAGCCGCCGCTGGGCGTGCAGATCACCGCCGCCTGGGGCGAGGACGATGCGCTGGTGGCCTTCGCGGCGGAATGGGAGCGGGCGGCTGCAAGTACAATGTAAACTTCATGTCGATCCGCACGCGGCTCGAAGTGCATTTCCAGTTCAAAGCCCTGGGCGCCACCTGGCGCAGTGAAATTCTGGCGGGCGTCACGACGTTCATGACGATGGCGTACATCGTCTTTGTGAACCCGTCGATTCTGCACGAGGCGGGGATGCCGCTCGGCGCCGTGACCGCGGCCACCTGTCTTTCAGCCGCTCTCGGCAGCCTGCTGATGGGGGCGCTCGCCAATTATCCGATCGCGCTCGCGCCGGGCATGGGGCTGAACGCGTACTTCACCTACACGGTGGTCAAGGGCATGGATGTTCCCTGGCAAACGGCGCTCGGGGCGGTGTTCCTTTCCGGGATCGTATTCCTGATTCTCACGGTGGCGGGCGTGCGGCAACTCATTTTGGCGGCGATCCCGCCCGAACTCTACGCTGCGGTCGCGGCCGGCGTGGGGCTGTTCATCGCGTTCATCGGGCTGCGCAATGCGGGCATCGTCGCGCCGAACCCCGAAACGGTGGTCAGGCTCGGAGACCTGCACAGCCCGTCCACCCTCCTGGCCATCTGCGGACTGTTCCTGATGGCGGGACTGCTCGCCTGGCGCGTGCGGGCGGCGATGCTCATCGGCATTCTGGCAACCACGGCGGTGGCGCTGGCGGCGGGCCACGCGCACTGGGCGCCGCAGGGCAATTACCTGCGCGAACTGCCGGCCACGGCGCTGCGCCTGGATGTCGGCTCGGCGCTGCACCTGGGCGTGGCGGAGATCGTGTTCGCCTTCCTCTTCATCGACCTGTTCGATAACATCGGCACGCTCGTCGCGGTGGGCACGCGGGCCAGGCTGTTCGATAAGGCCAACCGGATCCCGCGCCTGAACCGTGTGCTGCTCGCCGATGCCTGCGCCACGATTTTCGGGTCCCTGGCAGGGACCTCGACGGTGGTGAGCTATATCGAAAGCGCGGCCGGCGTCGAGGCCGGCGGGCGTACCGGAGCCGCCGCGATCGTGACGGGACTGCTGTTCCTGGCGGCGCTGGCGGTCGCGCCGGTGGCCGGGGCCATCCCGTCCGCCGCTACCGCGCCCGCGCTGGTGATCGTCGGCAGCCTCATGGCGGGCGTGCTCGCGGAGATCGACTGGTCGGACGCGGAGATCGCGATCCCGGCATTCCTGACCATGGTGACGATCCCCCTGAGCTTCAGCATCGCCAACGGCCTCGCGTTCGGGTTCATCTCCTGGACAGCGATCAAGGTGCTGCGCGGCAAATTCCGGCAGGTGAGCTGGTTCGTCTACCTGCTGACCGGCCTGTTCCTGCTGCGGTTCTGGTATCTGAAATCGGTATGAGGTCTAGCGGCGAATCATGCCGAGGCGCACGCCTTCGCTGAGGATCTGCTGCGCCGGCCCGATCACGGCTTCGGCCGCGAAATCGGGACGGGCGGGCGAGCCGAAGCGCAGGTCGACGACCTCGACCTGACTGGCGCCTTCGGGCTCGGGGACGGGCCAGGCGCGCCACAGCGGGAATCGCGAGAATTCGAGGAATCGGCGGATCGTCGTGCTGCGTCCCGCGGCCTGGATGGCCGGCTGTGCTTCGGGCTTTTGCAGGATGGCCGCCTGAGCCGGGTCGAAGGCGCGCAGCAGGTCGAGATCCGCCACGGCGTAGAAATCCGAGGTCTCGACCAAGCCGCGCCAGCGCCAGGGGACGGCCGCATCGGGGATCGCGGCTACCCGCAGCGGCGCGCGCCCGCGGTAAATCCGCGCGTTCATCACCGCCACCGCGCGCTCGTGGAGAACGGAGCGGCCGTAGTTGTACAAGAGGAGGAAAAGGAGCGCAAAAATGGCGAATCCGCGGCCGTGATGCCGCACTTTTGCGGTCCCGGACGCGATCTCCGACCCGACCAGGCGCGCCAGGAACGGGCCCGCCACGGCCAGCAGAATCGCCACCCAGATCCAGATATCGACGACATTGGTGACATCCCACGCGAGCCAGCGCCCGGAAAACGGCAGCAGCAGCCGGACGCCGTAGGAATTGGTCAGGTCCAGGGCCAGGTGCGTGCCCACCGCGATCATGGCGGCGGCGAGGGCGCCCGCCCAGCGCACCGGCTGGCGCGCTGCCACCCGCACCAGCAGCACGGACGCGAGCGCCATTGCCGGCCACCCGGCCAGCGAGTGCGTCCAGTGCCGGTGGTATTGCAGGTAGCTGAGGGGCCCGGCGGCGGCTGAGACGATGTCGCAATCCGGAGCATTGGCGGCCACCAGAAGGATGGGAGTTGCCAGAGGCGTCCAGCGCTTCAACCCGGCCCTGCTGAGAAACAGGCCGGTGGCCGTGTGGGTCAGAGGATCCATCGGGACCCCTCATTGTAACTGCGAGCATCGCCTTGTAACTGCGGGCATGCCCCTCCGCGCTCAGGCGGTCATCGGCAGGCGATCGCCGCGCCGCGGCTGGAGCGGTTCGCTCTGCGGGGTCACGCGGAACCGGGACGTTCGTACGGTGCCGGCCATGTACTCATCGATCGGGTAGAGCGGATATGGCTCCAGTTCGGCCAGGTACTTTCCGAGGATCTCTTCGATCCGGTATACCTCGTGGAAGAACTGGCCGCGATCGACCCCCAGAAACCGCATGCAGGCTACGGAATCGGCCCCCAGCAGAAACACATAGCGGAAAAGCTTGTAATGCCGTTCATTCAGCGCGCGGCGCGCGGCCAGGCAGAAATCGGCCGCATACTCCTCGTGCCTGAAGGCGTAACCACGATTCCCGCTCGGGCCCGGATTGTTTCCGAGCGTCACCGCGCCCGGATGGCCGGAGCTGCTTTCGAATTCCCGAAAGCGGCCATAACAGGCCCTGAAGATAGCACGAAAAACACATGGGCACGGTTTCTCCATTCCCCGACGAAGAATACGCATGCCGTGGCCATTGCAATGCCTACAAGAGGCCAATGCAAGGCCGATGGCGCTCGATCGATTCCAG
>DATGMB010000177.1:0-73853 GCA_035293845.1 Bryobacteraceae bacterium | reverse complement strand
GGGCGGATTCGGGTAGCCGTACGGATCGTTCGGGTGGGTGGCGTTGTACTGCGCCTGGTCCGCCTTCCACGCGGCCATGATCTGATCGCTCATCGGATTCACCGCGGTGGAATTGAACTGCACCGCCATGCGGTTGTACCGCTCCAGATAAGCCGGCTGGACCTCGTACCGCAGACCGATGTTGACGGTCAGGCGATCGCTGACGCGCCAGTCGTCCTGCGCGAAAACGGCGTAGTAGGGGCGCGTCAAATAGTAGCTGGCGTTGTTGTCGACCGAGCCGCTGGTCGGGATGCCGAGAAGCAGGGAAGCGACACCCATGTACTGATCGACGCCGCCATTGGTGGTGGAGGCGTGGTCGGTCGCCTGCTGGGTGAGGCTCGATGCGAAGGTCCAGGTACCGTAGGCGTTCCCTGGTGCCACGTTGCCCTTCGCCTCGTAGCTGGTCTCGAATCCGAAGCGGAACTGGTGGCGGTTCTTGGTCCAGGAAAGAGTGGGATTGAAGATCCACCGGCTATAGGGCGACCAGCTATAGCTGCCGGAGCCGAAGAGCGGGCTGGTGAAGCCGCCGATATTAATGTTGGGTACGACGCCGTTCGAAACGGTCGGCGCGTGCGGCATGTTCGTCATGCCGAGAGAGGCGGCCGTGATGCCCTGCGCCGCCGTGGAGTAGCCCGGCGTCAACTGCACAAACCGCCACCAGCTCGCTTTCAGATCGAGCACCATGCTGGAGGAGATCACGTGCGTTTCGTCCAGGTTCAGGCCGGTGAAGGTGCGGTTGTTGTCGGTGTTGCCCTGCGCCAGCGGCGGCGGATACTGGTTGGTCGACCGGTATTCGAAGCCATGGAACTCGGAGAACATCGCGTAGAATTTGTCCCTGTCGCCGATGACGTGGTCCCAGCGAATGATCGGCTGGTTGTACCAGTAGCGGCCGTAGTTATTGGCGTTGACGTAATTATTGGAGATTCCCCCGGTGCCCTGTCCGGGTGAGTTGGGCGAGGGCAGATAGGAAAGGATCTTGAGCCCGATTGGGCTGATGCGCGATTGCGGGATCACGTTGCCGGGGAATGGATCGCGCCAATAGGCGGAGCCGTTCGAGCCGGTGCAGGGCTCATTGGGGTTGTTGCCGCAGACGTGCGTGGTCAGCGGGTCGTAGATCGTCATGCCGAACTGCGACCAGTGCTGGCCGTCGCGCATGGCCAGCGGCACATCCGTGGTTCCCGAGCCGGGGAACGGCACCACTTCCTGCCAGCCTTCATAGCTGGCGAAGAGGAAGTCCTTGTCCTTTCGGATCGGCCCGCCGAAAACGCCGCCGAACTGATTCTGGTTGTGGCGGCCTTTCTTGGCGCCCGCGATGTTGTTTTGGAAGAAATTGGCGTCCAGCAGCCGGTTGCGGAAGTAGTCGTACACGTCGCCGTGCCAGTTGTTGGTTCCGCTGCGGATGGTGGTGTTGACCACGCCGCCGGCTTCGTGGCCGTAAGAAGCGTCGTAGGCCGTGGTCTCGGCCTTGAACTCCTGGATGGCGTCGACGCTCGGGGCGAAATCCCACTGGCTGCCGTTATCGCTGATCGGGGTGCCGTTCAGCATGAAGACGTTATTGCCGTTGCCCTGGCGGGCGCCGTTGAACTTGTAGCTGCTGTTGACATCCCAGCCGCGCGTGCCGGAAAACCCGCTGGCGCCGAACTGCTGCTGGCCGAAAATGACGCCCGGCGTGAGCGCCAGCAGCATATAGCTCTGGCGGCCGTTGAGCGGGTATTCCTGCGTCTTGATGGGATCGAAGACCAGGCCGCGGTTGGCGTCCTCGGTTTCGACGGTCTCGATCTGCCCCGTGACGGTCACTTCGGTGGCCGCCTGGCCGACGGTCAGACGCACCGGGAAATTCAAGTGCTGCGCTACGGCGAGCTGAACGGCTTCGCGGCGCAGCGTCTGGAACCCGGGCGCGGTTACTTCGATGGTGTAGACGCCGGGATCCAGGAACGGGATCGTAAAAACGCCATCGCTGTTCGACTTGGTCTCGTTGGCGATGTTGTTGGCGGTATTAGTGGCTTTGATGTTGGCGTTAGGGACCGCGGCGCCGCTGGGGTCGGTGACGGTTCCGGACAACGTGGCACGGAAATCCTGCGCCAGCAGCCCGCACGAGGCGAGCAACAGCGCAAGGACGCAGTTTCGAATCATATTCCTCCCAAAATGTAGGTCGGGCTGCGGCTCCGCTAACCTCTTAACGGAAGCACAGCGTTGCTTTATCGCTACACCAGCTACTGGGATTCACACCTATCAAATATGCGGGGAAAATGGCAAGGGGTTCTCACAAAATTCACGGAACTTTCGCCTATTTTGAAGCAAAAAGCGCTGAATGCGCGGGATTTACTTCAGAACCGCCCGGAGGAACTCTTTGTCTTCCAGCATGGGCCGGAGCATCGGGTTCCGTCCACCCAGCGCGTCCGGCGAAGCTGCAAGGCGGTCCCGCACCGTCGGGTCGAGCGCGATCGCCTTCCGTAAGTCGGCCGCGGCCGCCGGTTTGTCGCCCAGGCCATAATCGATCATCCCCAGGCTGAGCCAGGAATTGCCGTCGCGGTTGTAGCGGGTTACGTGCTCCGCCGCGTCGCGCGCTTCGCGGAGCTTGCCCTCGCGGCGCAACTGCCCGGTTTTCTGCGACCAGAGCAGGCCGAGGTTGATATCGAGCAGGCGGCGCAGTTCGGGGATGGGCTGCGGGTTGTCGTCGACGTTAATGTAAACGTAACGGTCATTGTTGATATTGCGGCCGCCGCCCTTGCGCACGATGAGCATCGAAGCGGATTGCTTGCCGCGCGAATCGCCGCCCGCGTCGTCGCCGGCTTTGAGCGCGGCGAAGAGCTTCTCGGCGAGCTCGCCCTGGGTGGCTTCGAAGGCGCGGCCCATGGCCTCCGGCACCTGCGGTCCGACCAGGATGTTGCCCTGCGCGCTCCACGTTTTCCCCTGGCGGTCGCCGGCCCAATGGGGCGCGTTGGGACCGGTGTAGGCGGCGATGTTGCCGTTGCGGTCGATGATCGCGACCTGGCGTCCGTCGGTCGGCGGGAACTGATCTTCGGCGAGGAGCTTTGTGAGGACCTCCTTGGCGGACATCCCCTGCCGCAGCAACTCCAGGCCGCGAGGGCCGTAACCCACGTTCACATTGGCCTGCGTGGCGATGGCGCCCACGCCGGCTTCGGCCCACGGGACTACCGAGCCCACGGCGAAATATTTGGAAGCGACGGCGACGCCCCAGTCGCCATTTACCGGATCGTAACCGACGATGGAAAACGTGTTGACATCCGCGGCGAGCGCCGCGAACGCAGAGAGGGCGAGGAGCGGCAGAAGACGCATAGAGCTGTTATATAACAGCCCGGCGTCCGGCGTCCGGAAGAGATGCGGCCGGCCCGGTGAACCCGGGCCGGCCGGCTGCTTCAGCGTCTGGGCACGTTAGTAGCGGTAGTAGTCGCGGTCGAAGTGCCGCCGCCGCCCGTGCCAGTCGTAGTAGTAGGTGCGATACCGATCGTGGTGATGACGATACGGCCGCATCACGACTACCGGCTGGCCAGCCTGGGCCGACGGGGCCGGGATCAGGAACGATGCAGCGCCCAACACTCCTAAAGCAAGGATCTTTCGCATAAAGCGACCTCCTCGACTTACCTAAAGGCACGGCATGCGCCGTCGTGAGATTCGCGACGCTACGCGGCCGGCGCGGGCATTCGGACGGTAACCTGCGCCGGATTTCCCGGAACAGAGCGGTCGCACGTGGCTTGCCGTGCAGCTAAGAGGCCTGCATTATTTATCCTTTTTGAATTTCCGCTTCACGTCCGGCCAGAATTCCTTGAGCACGTTCGAAAAAGCATCCGTGGCGCACTGGATCAGCAATTTTTCCACGTTGTCACGGGCATCGCGAGTATCGGGATAGTACGCATTGGACACGGCCACAGAGAAGGCATTACCGCCCCACTCCGAAAAATTGAACGTCCTGGCGCCTGAATCCATTCGGGCGACAAAGATACTCGACACGGCGTACCACACGCGCGCTTTCTTGGTGCCGTCGTTCTTGCGGAAGTAGCGGGGGTCCTGGTGGAATACCGCGGGCACGACGCCTTCGGTCATCATGTTGCCGATCATCTGGTCGGCGTAGGAAGTCGCGAGGCGTCGCGCAAAACCCGCCATTCCCTGGCCGAACGACGGGTTCTGGTTTTCCAGTTGATACAAGGACGCAAAGGCTGCGGAGGTGGGATAAACCGGCCAATCGAAGGAGTCCTTGAAGGCAATGGTCATTTTCTGCTTCGCCGTGATCGGGGCAAACGGGAGCGACAATTCGGTGGTGCGGTTATTGGGCAGGACGCCGAAAATCCGCTTGTCTTCTGGAGCTTGAACCGGCGGGGCCTGGACCTGTGGCGCGGGAGCGGCGGCAGGCGCGGAATTCTCTGCCGGGGGCTGTGCGCCGAGCCAGCCGGTTAGGAAACAAAACCAGATGGCAAGGATGGCGGCCCGGGAGCTTGAATTCATAAAGGATTGAGATGACGCAACGGCCTTTCTGGTTACTGATTCCTGCGGGCTAATTCGGATGCAGATATTGCAATCGACGCGGCAGAAATACCTGGCGAGAAAGTTCCAAAAAATTGCGGCCGGCCGGCCTGGGTTTGCCGGGCCGTTCCGGCCGCTCCGGGCAGTGGCGGTTACCAGTAATGGCGGACAACAACGCGACGGCCATTTCTGAAATAAGTGCGGGTGGTGTAGCGCCGGCGAGGACGACGGTGTTGGTGCACGATCACGGTTTTTCTCTGGGCCACCGCCTGTTGGCCCGGGATTAGAAGGGAAGCAGCGCCGAGTGCTCCGAGAATTAATAGCTTTCTCATATGGAACGCCTCCATTGATGGCGGAGCACGGCGCACGCCGTCGTAGCGCACCACTCGCCTCCAGCGCTGTCCGATCGCGCACAAAATCGGGCTTTCCTGTTCCTATATCAGAGCCAACTGCTCCTCGGTTGGCTCCGCTCAACAATACCAGGGCTCGGTGAGGTAGGGAATCGTGACGCGGTCCTCGAGGGGCAGGTCGGGGAAATCGCCCGCCGCGGCCAGATCCCAGATCTGCCGCAGGATCTCGCGGCGCGGCAGCTTGCGGCGCTCGGCACGCTGAATGGCCTGCTGCAAGGCGGCGGAAAGCGCGTCGACCCGTGCGTCCGCGTGGCGCCAGGGATAGCACAGTGCGCGCGGGTCGAACGCCCCGATGCATGCTTTCACCTCGGGCAGCTCCAGCATCAGCGAGCCTTCGGGAATCAGCAGGCGGATGGCGAGCTGGATCGGCGCGATATGGCCGAGGAGCTCGAGCTCCGCCAATTCGCGCAGGAAGTCCCGGTAGCCTGCGAGCGTGGTCCACGGCGTGAACGGCAGGAACGTGGGGGAGAGCGGTAGCCCGGCTTCGCGAGCGGCGGCGAGGGCCGTGTGGAAATCGGCGCGGGTGTGGCCTTTGCGGAGCCGCGCGAGGACCGCATCATCAAGCGATTCGACGGCGGTGGTCACGAACAGGCATCCGGTCGCGCGGAGGGCCGGCAGCAGATCGCGGCGTTGGAGGAGGTGTTCGACCTTGATGGTCACGTCGTAAGTCAGCTCCGGCCATTCGCGGTGCAGCGCTTCGGCGATTCGCATACCGTGCGCCGGACCGTTGAAGAAATCGGGATCGCCGAAAGTGATGTGCTGCGCGCCCGCCGCAACCTGGCGGCGGATATCCTCCAGCACCGCTTCGGGCTGCACGATCCGGAACGCCCCGCCGTACACTGGCACCACCGGGCAGTGGCGGCACAAGTGCTTGCAGCCGCGGGAAGCCTCGGTGTATCCGGCGCGCTTTTCGCCATCGGCCGTGACGAGGCGGGCGTAAGCCCCGAGCGGCGGCAGGCCCGAACGGTCCGGCGGCAGGAAACGCTGGCGCTCGAGCGAAACCGTGGCGGCGCCGGAGCGGCCCGCCGCCCATTCGACGAGCCCGTGTTCGAACTCGCCGCCGAGGATGGCATGGATTCCCAGCCGCCGCAGGAGCTCGGCGTTCAGCGGAGCGTAGAGCCCGTAGGCCGCCAGGCGCGCCTGGGGATTGGCGGCCCGCACCCGCTCCACCACGTTGAGGAACAGCCGGGTGGCGGTGTGCATCGGCAGGTAGAAGGCGATTCCCTCGGCCTGCTCGACGGCCTCGCGCGGGAGCGGCCCGCGCGAGAGATCCGCCGCGGTGACGTGGTGCCCCGCCGCGCGCAACCATGCGGCGGGCGAAGCCAGTCCAAACGGCTGGCGGCCGAGCTCGTACGTCGAAAGCAGGACGACCCGCACGACTCTATTATGGCGGGGGCAGACCGCGGTAAGGCTCTGCTAAACTAAGGAAACAACTTCCCCCATGTTCGCGGCAACCAGCATTTCCGAAGAAATTCTCGATCTGAAACGGCAGCGCCGGGCCATTTTGCTCGCGCATCATTACCAGGAACCGGAGATTCAGGAGCTGGCGGACGTGGTCGGGGACAGCCTGGAGCTGGCGCGCAAGGCGCGGGAGTTCGCGGGCGACGTCATCGCGTTCTGCGGCGTGTGGTTCATGGCGGAGACGGCCAAGGTTCTGAACCCGGAGCGGACGGTGGTGGTCCCGGACCGCGCCGCCGGCTGCAGTCTGGTCGACAGTTGCCCGGCCGGTCCGGTGCGCGAATTCCGGCGCAATCACCCGGAGTACACGATCGTCAGCTACATCAATACGTCGATCGAGGTGAAGGCGGAGAGCGACATCCTCTGCACGTCGCGCAATGCGGTGAAGATCGTGAACTCGATCCCGGCCGACCGGCCCATTCTCTTCCTGCCGGACGCCAACCTGGGGAATTACGTCAAGCGGCAGACCGGGCGGGAAAACATGAAGATCTGGCAGGGCGCGTGCATCGTTCACGCGACGTTCCCGGCGCGGCGCCTGGCGGAGGCGAAGCTGGAGCATCCCGCGGCGCTGATCGTCGCGCATCCCGAGTGCCCGGAACCGGTGCTCGCGATGGCGGATTTCGTCGGCTCGACCTCGGCGATCATCGAATGGTGCGCGGCGAGTGCGGCCGAGGAGTTCATCGTCATGACGGAGAGCGGGATCAATTTTTCGCTCGCCCGCGTGGCGCCCGGCAAGCGGTTTTATTACGTGGCGAACGAGAACTGCAACTGCTCGGAGTGCCCGTACATGAAGCTCAACACGCTCGAGAAGCTGCGCGACGCGCTCCTGAACCTCTCACCGCGCGTCGAGCTGCCTGCCGAGACGATGCGCCGGGCGCTGCTGCCGCTCGAGCGCATGCTCGCCGTGCGGTAGCCGCATGCTGATCGATTCCTTCGGGCGGCTCCACGACAACCTGCGCATCAGCGTCACGGACCGCTGCAATATCCGCTGCTTCTACTGCATGCCGGAGGACGGCGTCACCTTCGTGCCGCGCGCGGAGATCCTGGATTTCGAGGAGATCGAGCGCTTCGTGCGCATTGCCGTTTCGCTTGGCGTCTCGAAGCTGCGGGTGACGGGCGGCGAGCCGCTGGTGCGGCGCGACCTTCCGGTGCTGATCCGCCGCCTGGCCGATACTGCTGGCATCCGCGACCTCGCCCTGACCACCAACGGCGTCCTGCTGCCGGAGCAGGCCGCGCCGCTCTACGAAGCCGGCCTGCGCCGCATCAATGTGCATCTCGACACGCTCGACCGCGAGCGTTTCCGGCACATCACGCGCCGCGACGATCTGGCTCGCGTGCTGGACGGCCTGGAGGCCTGCCGGCGGCTCGGCTACCGCGTGAAGCTGAATGCGGTGGCGGTGAAGGACCTCGTCGAGCCCGATATCGTGCCGCTCGCCCGCTATGCGCGGGAGCGCGGCTTCGAAGTGCGGTACATCGAGTTCATGCCGCTCGATGCGCAGAATCTGTGGGGCCGCTCGCGCGTGCTGCTGGCGGACGAGATGATCGCGATGCTCTCGCGCGAGATCGCGCCGCTGGTGCCCGTGCCCGACCCGGACCCGCGCGCCCCGGCCACCGAGTATGACTTCGCCGACGGCATCGGCCGAGTAGGCTTCATCGCTTCCGTCAGCCGCCCGTTTTGCCTGAATTGCAACCGCATCCGCCTCACGGCCGATGGCAAGCTGCGGTACTGCCTGTTCGCGATCGAGGAAGACGATGTGAAGTCGCTGATGCGCTCCGGCGCCAGCGACGAAGAGATCGCCGCGCTCATCCGCCGCAATGTGGCCCGCAAATGGGAGGGCCACGAAATCAACTCCGCCAAGTTTGTGCCTCCGCCGCGGCCGATGTACTCGATCGGGGGGTGAGAGACACTGTCCTCTGGTTTTACAGCCCGAATTGGACACTGATTGACGCTCAGGGCAAAATCATAGCTGGTCAGGAAGGCGCGGTGGTTAGCTTCCTTGTCCCAGGCGGGACGAGCCTTTACTCGATTGAAGCCACCAATAGGTGCGAAGCCTTGAGATGCTATCTTTGGATCCTCGCTGCGATGATGACCGTGCCGTGTGTGGTAAGGTGCCAGGAACGGGTTGCCGCGGGACTGACCGTTGGCGCTCCCCTAACCGAGCCCTTGCACACCGGCTCGGCGGTTCAGCAGACGTTCTCCGGTAGTGCACCAAGCAGTGGATTCAGTATCCAGTACCGTTCAGCGTGGAAGCCCCCCTTCGGCGCGGTTCTGCTCTTCCCGGTTTCGAGCCGCTTCCAGGTTGAGGGAAGCCTCCTATACCGCGGTCTGTCCTACGCATCCACCGGCACGCGGTCCGAGCAAGGCGTCCAAACATCTCGAACGACTGAAGGGACCAGGGGCTACTCGTTAGAGCTTCCGATAATGTTAATTTACAGGATCTCGGGGGTACGCGCGGTCACACCCTATCGGGGCGCCGGCGCTGTCGGTCAGCGATTAGGCGGGCTGAAGCAGACCTCCGATATGACCGTCTTGGGCATCGAGTCAAATTATCAGACCAACAAACCCGCCGAGTTGGTGAGACGTTGGAATGTTGGATTCGCCGCCGAGGCCGGAATAGGCCGCCGGATCGCCGGACCGGTTCAGCTCAGACTTGGCGTCCGCTACACAGTCTATGGACTCAATGAGTTCAATGACCATTCATTCCCTGGTTCGGATCTCCTACGGACGAACCAAAACCAGATCGATGTACTACTCGGGGTTACATTCTAATCCGCTACCTTCCGGAAGACGCTGCGATGAGCCCGTTTGTGGCGCATCTTCCGGCCTCACCGCCGATGGCAAGCTGCGGTATTGCCTGTTCGCGATCGAGGAAGACGATGTGAAGTCGCTGATGCGTTCCGGCGCCAGCGACGAAGAGATCGCCGCGCTCATCCGCCGCAATGTGGCCCGCAAATGGGAGGGCCACGAAATCAACTCCGCCAAATTTGTGCCTCCGCCACGGCCGATGTACTCGATCGGGGGCTAATTCCGCGGCGGCATTTTTTCATACGGTGGTCCGTCAGATGCGTTACAACGGATGGCCGTATGTTTTCGAGCAACCCCTTCGAATCCGCGCAGGAAGCAGGTCTGCGCTATATTCCGGGCGGCGGGCCGTGCATTTACCGTGTGCGATGCGGCAAGTCCTTCCGTTACCTCGGGCCGGACCGGAAACCGCTTCGCGATTCAAAGGCGCTGGCGCGCATTCGCTCTCTAGTCATCCCGCCGGCATGGCGGGATGTCTGGATCTGCCCCTCGCCGAACGGTCACCTGCAGGCATATGGCTGGGATGCAAAGGGACGGAAGCAATACCGGTATCACCCGCTCTACCGGGCTGTACGCGACGAGGCAAAATATTCCCGGATGATTGCGTTCGGCACCGTGCTCGCGGTGATCCGGCGCCGCGTGGAGGAGGACCTCGCCCGTGCCGGCCTGCCGCGCGAGAAGGTGCTGGCGACGGTCGTGCGGCTGCTCGAGACCACGTTCATCCGCGTGGGCAACGATGAATACGCACGGGAGAACGAGTCCTTCGGCCTGACCACCATGCGCAACCGCCACGTCCGCATCGACGGCGCTTGTCTGATGTTCCGTTTCCGCGGCAAGAGCGGCCAGCAGCACAACGTAGAGCTCACCGATCGCCGCCTGGCGCGCATCGTTCGCCAGTGCCAGGACCTCCCCGGCTACGAGCTTTTCCAATACGTGGACGGCAGCGGCGAGGTTTGCCAGATCGATTCCGAAGACGTGAACCGGTACATCCGGGAGATCTCGGGCCAGGAGTTCACCGCGAAGGATTTCCGCACCTGGGCGGGCACGGTGCTTGCGGCGCGCGAGCTGTATGCTGCCGGGCCGTGCGCCCAGCCATCGGCCGCGCGGCGGATCGTCGCCGGCGCGGTGCAACGCGTGGCTCGCCGCCTCGGCAACCGGCCCGCGGCCTGCCGGAAATACTATATCCATCCGGCGATTCTGGAGGCATGGTCGGACGGCTCGCTGTTCCCGGCCCCGCCTCGGCCAGGACCTGCCGCGCGAGCCGGCCGCGCGATGCGCCCAACGCGGCCCGTACGGCCATTTCGGATTCGCGCGCCGCGCCACGGGCCACCAGCAGGTTGGCGAGATTGGCGCAGGCGATCAGCAGGACGGAGAGCACCGCGCCGAGCAACGCCCACGAGGCGAGGCGGGCATCGCCGAGCTGGCGGTCGCGCACCGGGCGGAGCCGCAGGCTGACCTCTTTGCGGAACTGCGGCGGCACGGTCGCCATGGCGCGCGCGAACCAAGGCGCGAGGGCGGCGCGGGCGGCCTCCACGGTGATGCCGGGGCGCAGGCGCGCGAAGGCCCGCAGGGCACGGCCCGAGCGCTCGCGGGATTCATCGAGCGCGAGCGGCAGGATCACATCCGCATGCGCCAGCGTCGGCAGCACGAACTCGCGTGGCAGGACGCCCGCGACCGTCACCGGGACGCCATCGAGCGAAATGGTGCGCCCCGAAACGCGCGGGTCTCCGCCGAAGCGGCTCTGCCACAGGCCGTAGGAGATCATGGCGGCGCGAGGGCCGTTGGGGGCGTCCTCGGCGGCGTTGAAGGCGCGGCCCGCCGCGGGCGCCATCCCGAGCACGTCCAGAAAATTGCGCTCGAAGCGCATGCACGCGAGGCGGAGGGGGCTCGATTCGGTGAGGTCGCAGGCGCTCGCGCCGGCCTGGAAGGAGGTGACGGCAGCGAAGGGGCCCGGATCGCGGCGGAGGTCGAAATAGGGCGCGGCGAGCAGGAATTCGGTGGTATCGAGCGGGGCCATCATCCCGACTGAAACCAGCTTCGCCTCATCGCGGTAGGGCAGCGGCCGGAAGAGCACGCGGTCGACGGCGCTGAAAACTGCCGCCGAGGAGCCGATGCCCAGGGCGGCGGCCAGAATGCCGGCCAGCGCGAACCCGGGCTGGCGGCGCATCCCGCGCAGGGCCAGGCGGAGGTCGGACAGGGCACCGTCGATCCAGCACAGCATGGGAGTTGGACACCGGGGCGGGGCCGCCGGTTCCGGGCAGCGCTAATCCCCGGCCTTTCCCCGCGTCACCCTATTGGACAGAGCCTGCTAGGATGAAACAGCTAATGGCTGCCACGGTGGAATCGGCCACATCGCCCGCGCCGGACCTGGAGCGCATTTTTCGCGAGCACCACGGCCTGGTGTTTCGCGCCGCCTACCGGATCACGGGCAACGCCACGGATGCGGAGGATGTGCTGCAGACAGTGTTCCTGCGGCTGCTGAAGCGCGACGCCGAGGCCGCGCCGGTGGACAACATGGCGAGCTTCCTGCATCGCGCGGCGGTGAACGGCGCGCTGGACCTGATGCGCAGCCGGCAGAACATCCGCAACATCCCGCTGGATGAGCTGGAGCCGGTGCTGGCGGAAAGCCCGCATCGCAGCCCGGAGCGGGCGCGGTCGTCAGGGGAGATCCGGGAGTGGCTGCGCACGGCGCTGGCGCGGCTGAACCCGCGGATCGCCGAGATGTTCACCCTGCGGTTCATCGAAGGGAAGGAGAATCCGGAGATCGCGCGCCTGATGAACACGACTCCGGGAACGGTCGCGGTGACGCTATCCCGCACCCGCGACCGCCTGGAGAGGGAATTTCGCGCCGAACTGGGAGGTGCTGCATGAACCACGCTGAATTCGATCCCCCCAACATGCAAGGGAAGCCGGAAGGAATGCCAGAAGCGACGGACACCCGGCTGGAGCAGGCTCTCATGGAGATCCGCCAGGATACGGTCGAGGACGCGGTGGTGGAAGCCGCCGCGGCGCGCGTCTGGGCTCGCCTCGGTGCTGCGAACGGCGCGCATCCGCACATCCGCGGGTGCGCCGATTTCCAGGCGTTGATTCCGGATTACCGCGCCGGCAGGCTGCCGGAAACGCGCGCGGCGCTGCTGCAGGATCACCTGCACCAGTGCGTGGCGTGCCGGAAAGTGTACGAAGGCCGGGTGGTGGCGATGCCCGCGCCGGGCAATGCCGAAACGCCGCGGCGCGTGGGGCATCCGGTGAAATGGGCGGCGGCGGCCGTCGTGGTGCTCACGGCCGGAGCGGCCGTCTGGTTCACCATGGGGCCATTCAGCGCGGGTTCGGGCCACGCCACGGTGCAGGCGGTCAACGGGAGCTTGTTCGTGCTCGGGCCGGACGGCGCACTGCATCCGTTGACGGCGGGCCAGGAGCTGCCGGAGGGCGCGGAGATCCGCACGGCCAAGGACTCGAGCGCCATGCTGCAGTTGCGCGACGGCTCGCTGGTCGAGCTGCGCGAGCGCTCGGCGGTGCTGACCGAAGCCGACGCGGCGGATCTCACGCTGAAGCTCGACCGCGGCAACGTGATCGTGCAGGCGGCGAAGCGGCGCAAGGGGCACCTCTATGTCGCCACGGCGGATTGCCGCGTGGCGGTGACCGGAACGGTATTCAGCGTGGCGGCGGGCGTCAAAGGCTCGCGGGTTTCGGTGGTGGAGGGCGAGGTGCACGTGGCGCAGGATAACCAGGAGCGCGTGCTGCATCCCGGCGACCAGCTTGCCACCAGCCCCAGCATCCAGCCGGAGCCGGTGCGGGACGAGATCGGCTGGAGCCGCAACCGGGACCGGCTGATCGAGCGGTTGAATAAAGTGCGGCTCGAGATGCAGGAAATCCGGCTCCCCGCACTGCGCTACTCGAGCCGTCTGGCCGGGCGCCTGCCCGCCGATACCGCGTTCTACGCCAGCCTGCCGAACTTCGGCGATTACCTGGCGCAGACCGAGAGCGTGTTCGTGAAGAACCTCGCGGAGAGCCCGGAGCTGCGGGCGTGGTGGGCGGAGCGCGGGGCGCGCATCGGGCCGATGATCGACAAGCTGCGGGAAGGCGGGGCGTACCTGGGGGATGAGATCGCGGTCGTAGGGCTTGCCGGTGAGGGCGGGCGGCGGGCCCCGGTGCTGCTGGCGGAGACGAAGCGCGAGGGCTTTCCGGAATTCCTGAAAAAGAATGTGCCGGGCGCGGCGATCGCGGTCCGGCCGGGCGTGGTGGCGTTTGGGCCGGAAGCGGCATCGGTGGAGGCCGTGGCGGCATCGCTCGATGCCACGTCGACGGCGTTCCAGCAGACGCCGTTCTACACGCGCATCGCGGATGCTTTCCAGCAGGGCGCGGGCATGCTCTTCTGCGCCGATCTTTCGCGCATCGCGGACGCCCGCATACCGCAGGCGGCTCCGGCCGGCGTGCGGTACCTGGTCGCCGGGGAGAAGGAAGTGGACCGCCAGACGGAGGTGCGGGCGACGCTCGGGTTCGCGGGCGAGCGCACGGGGATGGCGGCGTGGCTCGCCGCGCCGTCGCCGATGGGGTCGCTCGATTACGTGTCGCCGGAGGCCACGTTCGTCGCGGCTTTCGTGGTGCAGGATCCGGCGGCGATCGTGGATCAGGTGGCCGGAGTCGCGAAGGTCGCGGGCGCGGCGGGCTCGCCCGCGGCGGCGATTCGGGACCGGCTGGCATCGAGCCTCGGCGGCGAGTTTTCGGTGGCATTTGACGGGCCGCTGTTCCCGCCCGCGTGGAAGCTGGTGGCCGAGGTCTACGATCCGCAGCGCGCGCGCGAGGCCATCCGGCAGGCGATCGATGCGTACAACGAACAGGCCGCGCGGAACGGCGCGAAGCCGTTGCGCACCGGCGAGGAAACCGTGGACGGCCGGGTTTATTACATGGTGGCCGCGGCGGATCCCAATCCGCTGACGGAAGCGCATTACACCTTCGCCGGCGGATACCTGCTGGCGGCGCCGGCGCGCGATCTGCTCGTCAAGGCGTTGCAGACCAAGCTTACGGGCGCGAGCATCACGCACGCGGCGAAGTTCATGGCGATGGAGCCGCGCGACCAGTACGCGAACTATTCCGCGCTGGTGTACGAGAATCTCGGCCGCACGCTGGCGCCGCTCGCGGGCCTGTTGGGCGGATTCATGGGCGCCAGCGGCCGCGGCAACCTCCCGCTGGAACGGCTCGGCGATATGAAACCGCTGCTGCTCGCCGCCTACGCCGGCCGGGATCAGATCACCTTCGCCGCCAACGGCGAGGCGCTGCCCTCGGCCGAAGCGGGCTTTGTGCGCCTGCTTTCCGGGAATCTCGCGGGAGTCGTCGGGGGTGCGCTGCCGGTCGGGCAGTTGCACGGGGCACGGCGGTAAGGCACTCGTCCCGTCCGGGCATACCCAGGCCGTCCACTCTCCCGGAACCCCGCCGCCGCAAACGTCGTATCGTGAAGTAATGGAACCCGTCATCGAACTGGACGGACTGGAGGTGCGGTTCGGCAGCCGCGCCATCCTCAAGAACCTCAAGGTCTCGCTGAACGGGCGCGCCATCGGCCTGCTGGGGCCGAACGGCGCGGGCAAGTCGACGTTGCTCAATACCTTGCTCGGGTTCCACAAGCCCTCCGCCGGCACCGCCCGCATTTTCGGACGTGACGTCCGCACCAGCGCGCGCGCCGTCCGCAGCCTGATCGGCTACATGCCGGAGAACGATTCCTTCATCGCAGGGATGAGCGGCGTCCACTTCGTGCGGCTGATGGCGGAGCTCGCCGGGCTGCCGAAAGAGCACGCGCTCGAACGGGCCCACGAGGCGTTTTTCTATGTCGGGCTCGGCGAGGTCCGCTATCGGGCCGTCGGCACCTATTCGCTCGGCATGAAGCAGATGGCCAAGCTCGCGCAAGCCATCGCCCACGGCCCCAAGCTGCTGTTTCTCGACGAGCCGACCAACGGTCTCGACCCGCCCGCGCGCACGCGCATGATCCAACTCATCCAGGAGATCCGCGATCGCGGCGATCTGCACCTGGTGCTCTCCTCGCACCTCCTGCGCGATGTCGAAGAATGCTGCGACCAGGTGCTCATCCTCAAGGACGGCAACATCGCCGCGGTCTGCAATCTCGAAGAGGAGCGGCGGATGAACCGGCGCTTCCTCGAAATCGAGACCCGCGGAGGCTCGAACGGCGATTTCCTCTCCGCCATCGAAGCGCTCGGCTGCGAAACCGCCGCCGGCGCGCAGGGGCGTATCAAGCTGATCCTCCCGGACGGCCTGGAAGTCCGCCAGCTCTACGAGATCGCCGCGCGCCAGGACGTGCAGATCCGCCGCCTCAGCCACAAGCGCGATTCGCTCGAAGATATCTTCCTCAAAGCCATGGAAGCCAAAGCGACGGAGGCCGCCGATGGCCGTATATAAGAAGACCTACCGGCCGTACGAAGGCAGCCTCACCCCGGGCTGGAGCCGCTTTCTCGTCATCACGCGGTACGCGTTCGAGGAGCTGCGCAGCTCGCGCTTCCTCACGATTTTTTACATCGCCAGCTTCCTCTACCCGCTCATCGCGGCGATCCTCATCTACGTCCGGCACAATGCCAGCGCGCTCGGCCTCGTGGGTGCGCGCAACGCCAACCAGCTCATCTCGATCAACGTGGTCTTCTTCCTGACTCTGCTGGGCTGGCAGAGCATGCTGGCGCTATTCCTCGCGGCATTCATCGGCCCCGGCCAGATCTCCCCGGATCTCGCCAACAACGCGCTGGCCCTCTACTTCGCGCGCCCGTTCTCGCGCACGGAGTACGTGCTGGGCAAGATGTCCGTGCTGGTGATCCTGCTCTCGCTCATGACGTGGGTGCCCGGGCTGCTGCTGTTCCTGCTGCAGGGGTATCTCGAAGGCGGCGGCTGGATGGGCGATAACTGGCGCTTCGCGTACGGCGTTTTCTTCGGCGCCTGGATCTGGATTCTCATCCTCTCCCTGCTCGCTCTGGCGCTTTCCGCGTGGGTGAAATGGAAGCCGGCGGCGGGCGGCCTGATGTTCGGCGTGTTCTTCGTCGCAGCCGCTTTCGGCGGGATCGCCAACGCGGTCGAGCGCACCAACTGGGGCAACCTGCTCAATATCGGGTATCTGGTAGGCTCGGTCTGGGTGGACCTGTTCGAGGGGGGCAACCGCACCACGAACGGCGCAGTCTTTTTCCGCGTGCCGCAGGGCGAGGAGCTGCCGATGTGGTGCACCTATGCGGCGCTGGCCGCGCTGTGCGGCATCTGCCTGTATATGCTGGCGCGGAAGATACGGGGCACGGAGGTGGTGCGATGAACCCCGCCGCGCAAACGGAGACGTCGCTTGTTACCTTCACGAACGTCTCGCGCTTCTACGGCGAGGTGCTCGGGATCAACAACGTCAGCCTCTCGATCCCGCCCGGCATCACCAGCCTCGTCGGGCCGAACGGCTCCGGCAAGACCACCCTGATGAACCTCATGACCGGTCTCATCCGGCCCACGCAGGGCGAAATCCGCGTGCTCGGCATCCCGCCCGATCGTCCCGAGCAGCTCTGCCGCGTCATCGGCTACTGCGCGCAGTTCGATGCCTTCCCGAAAGGCATCACCGGCTACCAGTTCCTCTATTCGTTCCTGCGCATGCACGGCTACACGGATGCCGAATGCGACCGCCGCACGCGGGCGTCGCTCGAGCTCGTCGGTCTCACTGCCGCGGCTGGCCGTCCGGTCGCGGCCTACAGCAAGGGCATGCGGCAGCGCGTCAAGCTCGCGCAGGCGACCGCGCACGATCCGCGCGTCATCGTCCTCGACGAGCCGCTCAACGGCCTCGACCCGCTGGCGCGCTCGGAAGCCATCGCGATTTTCCGTCAATGGGGCGCGGAAGGCCGCCACGTCATCGTTTCCAGCCACATCCTCCATGAGGTCGACCAGATTTCCGACCAGGTCATCCTGCTCAGCCAGGGCTACGTCGTGGCCGAAGGCCAGATCCAGGGCGTGCGCAGCGAGGTCAAGGAGCAGCCAATGCAGATCCAGGTCCGCTGCGACCGGCCCGCGCTGCTCGCTTCGCGCCTCTTCCAGCAGGACCACGTGGTCGAAGCCAAGCTCTCCCCGGACGGCCGCGGCCTGCTGCTGCGCACCCGCGATGCGGATGGCTTCTATCTCCTGCTCAATCGCGTGATTCTCGAATCCGGCCTCGAGGTCGAACAGGTGGCGCCGGCCGATGATGACGTCAACTCCGTCTATCAATACCTGATCGGCGGCGGCGAAGGGAGCACCGTATGAACGCGGAATGGCGGCGGCAGGTCGGCGGCGTGTTCCGCCTGGAGCTGAAGAAAACGTTCCTTTCGCGCCGCGGCTGGTGGATCTACTGCCTCGCCGCCGGGCCGTTTGCCATCGTGCTGTTTCACTGGCTGATCGAATTGCAGCGCGCCCGCGGCGCCCCGGGCTTCCATGGCCGCCACAGCCTCGGCGACGACAGCATCGCGTTTGCCGGCATCTTCCTGCTGTATTACCTGCGGGCGGGCATTTTCTTCGGCTGCATGGGCATCTTCGGCAATCTGTTCCGCGGAGAGATGCTGGAGAAAACGCTGCACTACTACTTCCTCACGCCGCTGCGGCGCGAAGTGGTGGTCGCGGGCAAGTACCTGGCGGGCCTCGCGGTGGCGCTGGTGCTTTGGGAAGCGAGCGTCGCCGGATCGTTCCTGCTGATCGGCCGCCACTTCGGTCCGGCCTGGACCGAATATCTGCGGCACGGCCCCGGCCTGAGCCAGCTCGGCTCGTACATGCTCGTGACCGCGCTGGCCTGCATCGGCTACGGCGCGGTATTTCTAATGTGCGGCATCCTGTTCAAAAACCCGTTCCTTTCGGCCGCGGTCGTATGGGTGTGGGAGGGAATCAATCCCTTCCTGCCGAGCATCCTCAAGAAAATCAGCGTCATTTTTTACCTGAAGAGCCTGTGCCCCGTGGAGGTGCCGGTGCCGCCGCCGTTCAATGTGATGGTCACGGAGACCGACCCCTCGCCCTTCTGGGTCACGGTGCCGGGGCTGCTGGCGGTCGCGTTCATCCTGCTGTTCTACTCCGGCATTTCGGCGCGGAACACGGAGATCAGCTACAGCGAATAGCGCGGCGCTGACTTCCGTTAGATAACCAAATGCGGTGTTGCGCGCCCGCGCGCGAGCGGTTACCTTGCGGAGAGAGTACATGGGCAGCGCGCCTTTGCGTCAGGGCGCGCGGGAGCGACAGCCGCCGCCCGCTTGCCGCAGCCATCCGCGGCGAGCGGGCCGCAGGCTCGCCGCTATCTCCGGCAAACGATCGTCACGAACCGCCCGTCCGGGCTCTCATACCGCTGAACCGGCGTCAGGCCCCCCTGCTCCTCGATCAACCACTCGAACGCCGCCGGCTCGTACAGATAAGTGAAATTCAACCCAATGCGCTCGCCGCGCTGCAGCGGGATCTTGCGGCCGCCGACCGTCGCCGTCAGGTCGCGCTCCGCCCGGAAGTATCGCGTGATCAGGTGGAGCCCGGTGCGGCGCTCGTCGCGCTTGTGGTTGAAGCGGATCTCGCCATCCTCTTCCTGAATGCCGACGCTTGCCAACAGGCTCGAGAGAAAACGGCGCACCAGCGGATTATCGCGGCGGGCCATACTCTGGCGCTCGTCGAAGATTTCGCCGTCCACGATCAACACGTCCTCCGGCTTCATGCATTGCGCCAGATAGCGGATCTCGGCCAGCGGATCGAATGAGCCCATCGTGTTGCCGGCCATGATCAGCAGCCGCGGCGGCTCGGCCGCATCGGCCGCGTAGACCAGGTGCACGGGGCTGGAGATGTCCGCCTTGATGCCGACCGCCTCCACGTCCTGATCGTCCGCGCTGGCGCAGGCGATCTCCAGCAGCGCCTGGCTGGCGTCGACCGGGTAGTACGTGCAATTGCCGCCAGTGTCCTTGAGGGCCGCGATAAGCTGGCAGTCGCGGCGGCCGTCGCCGGCCCCGAAGCTGATCACGGGCAGCCGCCCGTCGAACCCGCGAGTGAGCGCCGGCGCATTCGCCGCCAGCGCTTTCCATGTCTCGGCCAGGCCGCCGTAGAGGTCCGGATTGTCCGCCAGCGCGGCCCATTCCACCGCCGAGCGCGGGAACCAGTAGAAGAACTTTTCGGGGAGATCGCGCGCCTCGATGGCCTCGGCGAATTCCTGCGCGATATCGGATTCGGTCAGCACCACTTCCACTTTCATAGGCCTCTCTTGGGGCAGACTGCCCAGGCGGTTGCGCCAGCTTGCATCGGATGGGCGGTTGGATGCATTTTGGGCAAGTTGCCCAAAGCACCATTATGCGGCATTGGGGCGCAGGTGATGGCAGCGCTATGGCCGCCGGCATGAATGGGATCGTCCTGATAGGTCACGATAGACGACTTAGCCGCGCAGTTGCGGTTCTTCTCACTTGTGGTGTACAACCGCCCCCACGCCGGAAGCAGACCCCAGGAGTTTAGTGCTGGCACGAGCGGCTGAACCAGGGCGGTTCCGGCTTCGAAAGGAGGATCTCAATGAAGCGACGCCCTCAGGCGGGTGGCATCCTGCTGTTCCCTGCGATACTGTTGATCCACCACCATGACGACTCTGAATGCTCAGCCCGCCATCACTGCCGCATCACCTCTGCCCTGGCTTGAGGTCCGGACCGCTCACAATCCGGACTTTGAAACCAGGCTGACGAAGACGCCACACCCGGAGAACATCACCCTACTCCGCCCGTTTCTCCTCTACTCCTTCACGGTGACCAACGCGGGGCAGGAGACCATCGTGGCGCTCAATATCCGCTTTGAGGTGGACACCGCATCCGGGCATACCGCAATCCGCAACTTCTTCTACCAGACGTTCAACCAATCCGACCGGCCCGTGATGCCTCCGGGGAAGACGCTGCTCTTCACCGGAAGCCCGCAAGCAGACGCAATAGCCGGCGGATCCTCCAAGGCCAAGAAGGCCGCTGGAGGAGGGTACGGCGACCACGTAAAACATGGAGATGGAAACGATGGCGCCAGCCCCCAGGTTGACCCCCAGGCCCTCCAAATCCTGAGCAACGCTAAGGCGATCCGGGCGTCCATAGACCTGGCCATCACAGCAGACGGGCGGACGGCCGGGGCCAACCTGTCTAAGGTACTGGAAGACTTGGCACAGCAACAGCAGGCCTACGCAGACCTCCGACAGGAGGCCCTATTCCGCGCGCAGAACCCGAGCATCACAGACTCTGCCATTGCCGACTGGCTCCGGCCACTCTCCGAGGCCAAGCTGATCCTTGACCCGGCAACTATGAGACCGGACCCCTACACCATGACGCAGAAAAACATAGCCCTCGCGTGGCTAGGGATGATCACGGCCGGCCGACGGGCAGAGCTCACCACACGGCTCTCCGCACTCACGCCGGAGCAGTCCTACCTAATTGTCAACAAACTCAAAAAAGGAGCACTCCAGTGAAGATCCGGCACATACTGATTTTATTGCTGGCCGCCGCAACTCTAGCCCCGGCCATCGCATCGGCTCAGGGGTCGGCTACACCGGCACACAGCTCGACGTAAGCGTCCTGTTCAACTACCCGTGCCAATACCAGTGGGCCGGAACCAGCGGCGATCCCTCGTGCTACGTTGGCGGCAACTGTAAGGACATCGTGCCCGGCGACCCCAGCTACGTTTCGGCCTCCTGGTACGATGACTGGTCCTGCAGCAGCGGCTATGTGGTCGCCAGCGGGCAGGCCTCCATCGACTACCTGCTGTATTACCCCGCCGGGTACAAGGGCTACCTCCTGTACCCGGTGGGTCTGATCGTCAACGACAGGACCCAAGTCACCGCGTTTGTGCAAGGCTGGTCGGTGTACTCGAACTACAACGGCTACGACGGCACCGACTGCCTAGGTGGGGTGCAGTATTTCCCACAGGGGGGTTACGAGTACGACTGCTAAAGAAAGTTTCCTCGGCGCCTCAAAGCAAGCCGGCCACTCTCGTAGCGCGCCGGCTTCCTTTTTTTGCTTTCGGCGGTCGCTTACCGCAAACACCCGATCGGCTACCGAAGCGCCCCGCTCGCATTCCGTTTTGCGCCGCGTTACCCTATTCCCCAGATGCGCGGGCGCATCCCATTGCTGCTCCTCCTGGCCGAAGCCGCGTACGCTCAGGCCCTGGTCTCCGGACGCGTTCTGGACGAAACCGGCTCTCCCGTGCCCAACGCCCGCGTCGAGCTCCGCTCCCCGGAATTCGCGGCGTCCTCCACCTCCGACCGTGCGGGCAACTTCCAGCTCACGCTCCCCTCGCCCGGCGACTACGCGGTGCGCGCCGAGCGGCTCGGTTTCTATCTTTACCAATCGCCGCCGCGCGCCTTCTCAGCCGGGCCATCCGAGCTCGCCATCACCCTCAACCATCAGCAGGAATTCTCCGAGCGCGTCGACGTTACCGCTTCGCCTCCGGTCATCGACCCCGCGCAGCCCTCCGACCATAAAGAGCTCGACAACACGGAGATGCTCACCGTTCCCTACCCCGCGCCGCAGGACTACCGCAACTCGCTCCCCATGATCGATGGCGTGGTCCAGGACAATGCCGGCCGCCCCCATCTTAACGGCGCTCAGTCCAACCAGGCGAACTACACGCTCGACGGCTTCAACGTCTCGAATCCCGTGACCGGCCTGCTCGATGCCCGCGTCAACATCGAATCCATTCAGGAAATGGATGTGCAGTCCTCCCGCTTCGCCGCCGAAAACGGCCGCGGCGTCGCGGGCGTCGTCAATCTCCAGACCCGGATGGGAGACGACCGCCTCCGCTTCTCCGGCACCAATTTCATCCCCGGCATCTCCTCCGATGGCGGCTGGCACATCAACAAGTGGACTCCGCGGCTCGAATTCTCCGGCCCCATCGCGAAGGGCCGCGCCTGGTTCTCCAACGGTTTCGACGTTTTCTATAACGACGACACCATCCACGGCCTTCCGCGCGGCCAGAACCGCACGCGCGGCCTCAGCGGCAACGACCTTACGCGCTTCCAGGTCAACCTCACGCCCGGCAACATTCTAACCGCTGCTTTCCTCGGCAACCTCGCCCAAACCGACCGCTACGGCCTCAGCTTTCTCGATCCCTCCGAGACCACCACCTCGCGCCGCCAGTCCTTCTTCATGAGCTCGCTCCGCGACCAGGCCTATATCGCCGGCTCGCTGCTCGATCTCGGCTTCGCCGACACCCGCGGCCTCGTCCGCGACCTGCCGCAAGGCGACGCGGTGTTTCAAATCACGCCGTTCGGGAATCGCGGCAACTACTTCAGCACCACGGACCAGCACTTCTACCGGCAGCAGTCGATTGCCAACCTGTTCCTGCCCACGCTCCATTTCGCGGGCGGGCACCAGCTCAAATTCGGCATCGACTTCGAGCGCGAAGCCTTCCACCAGCAGGTCCGCCGGCACGACTACGAAGTGCTGCGCGACGATAACTCTGTCGCCCGATATGTCACCTTCTCCGGCAATCCCTTCCAGCAGCGCAAGAACTTCGAGGGCGCCCAATACCTGCAGGATGCCTGGACGCCCCGCGAGGGCCTCACCGTCGAAGCGGGCCTTCGCGCCGAGTGGAACGAGATCGTGCGCGATTTCGAAATCGCGCCCCGCTTCGCCGCGGCCTGGTCGCCTAAATTCCTCGGCGGCACGAAGCTTTCCGCCGGTTGGGGTATTTATTACGATGCCGTTCCGCTGGATCTGCTGACGGCGTCCCAGGGCCAGGTCAGCTTCTCGACGTTCTACCTGCCGGGTGGCACGCCGCAGGGGCCCGTGATGACGGCCTTCCTGGCCAATGAGCAGGGGCTGCGGGTGCCGTTCTCCCGTACGGCCAGCTTCAGCGCCGAGCGCCGCCTGCCGCGCGCCTTCTTCCTCCGGTCCTCTTATACCCACCGCTCCGGCGAAAACGGTTTCGTGTTCCTCCCGCTGCTGCCGATTGAGCCCCCCAATCTGCCCTCCGCGATGATCTATCAGCTCGCCAACGCCCGCCGCCCCCGGTATGACGCCTTCGATCTCTCGCTCCGCCACACCTTCGCCGGCCGCTACGAATGGTTCATCGGGTACACGCGCTCCGCATCCCGCTCCAACGCCGCCGTCGACTACAGCCTCGAAAACCCCATCTTCGCGCCGCAAGGCCCCGGCCCCTTTCCCTGGGACACGCCGAACCGCCTCCATATGTGGGGCTGGGCCCCGCTGCCCCGGCTGAGCGGCCGGTTTGCCTTTATTACCCGCAATACCACGGCGTCTTACTTGGTGGAATACCGCACGGGGTTTCCGTTTAACGTTTCGACCGAGGACGGCTTCCTTTTGGGAAATCCCGGCTCCTATCGTTATCCCGATTACTTCAATATCAATCTCGCTCTGGAGCGCCAGTTTCGTGCCCTGCATTACCTTTGGGCCTGGCGCTTCGGCTTCAATAACCTGACTAACAACGGCAATCCGAATGCCGTCAATAATGTTTACGGCACACCAAATTTCCTGACGTACGGTAGGGGACAACCGCGCGCTTTTGCGGTCCGCCTTCGTTTGCTCGGCCGCAAATAGTGTGGCGCTGAGCCCACCGCCCACCCCGTCCGGTTCAGGTTTTCACAACTTATAACCTGTTATCCGGGCGATAATGGCCGCAGGAGGTTCGTTATGAAAGCGATCGCCATCGTAGCTGCGTCATTTCTAATGTCTGGAGCGTTCGCAGCGGAAACTACGCCGGGGGAGCGTCTCAACCGGGCCGCGACCGTGATCGATGAAGTAATGGCTTCGCCGGACCGCAGTATCCCTCAGGACTTACTGAATCGCGCGGAGTGTGTCATTGTCGTTCCCAAGATGAAAAAGGCCGCCTTCGTGGTCGGCGGTGAATACGGCCACGGGTTCGCGGCGTGCCGCAAGCCCGATGGCGTCGGCTGGGCCGCTCCCGCCGCGGTGCGCCTCGAAGGCGGCAGCGTCGGTTTTCAGATCGGCGGTGAAGAGGCGGACATCGTTATGCTCGTGATGAATCGCGAGGGCATGCGCAAGCTGATGAACGATAAGGTGACGCTGGGCGCCGACGCGTCCGTCGCTGCCGGTCCGGTCGGCCGCGAGGCCAATGCCCAGACCGATGCCGCGATGCACGCCGAAATCCTCACCTGGTCCCGCGCCCGCGGCGCTTTCGCCGGCATCGCCCTCAAGGGAGCCACCATCCGCCCCGCAGACAAGGAAAACACGGCGATTTACGGCCAGCCGTACACCATGCGCCAGATCGTGATGAACCATGTGGCGCCGACACCCGAAACCCGTCCGCTGATTGCCGCGCTCGACCGCTACTCCAGCCGCTCCTCTTCCTCTGCCGCGGACCGCATGGCCAAATAACTTTCCCTCGCCCTCACCACGTTGGATCGCTCACTGGGCCGGCGTCAGCCGGCCCGTTTTTTCTCTGGGCCGCGCGGCAGCGGGGTCCGCGGCGTCCTGATATACTCGACATTCTTATGGCGAACCCGAAATACGCCGCCTCCGATAAACCGGTTCCGGTCGCCGAGCTCGTCGCCACGCTCAGCGACGGCACCAAGGTCAAGCGCCGCATTCCCCGGATGCGCGCCTGCAACGAGCATGACGAGAAGGGCAAGCTCTGCGCGGGCCACCTCAAGCGCTGGTATTTCTTCGGCGATGAAGTGAAACAGAAATTCGGACCCGAAGCCGAAATCTACCGCTGCGAGCACTGCAAGACGCTCTACCTCCCCAACCCCGAAGAATCCCCGCGCACCGGCACCCTGAGCTACTGAGAGCCACCATCGCCGTCAACGCCCGAGAGCCGTAGCGCGCTCTCTCTGGTTGACTTACGCACCGGCGAACCGATAGAATTCCGAGACCGCCGTCGGAGGAATCGAATGGCAGCGCCCGCTCCAGCCCGCGCCCCGGCCCCCGAACAGGACTTCTGGGTTCTGTTGAAGGCCGTTGCGGAAGCGGCTGCGCTGTTCGGGTTTTTCGCTTCCCTGGCCGGCTGGTCTTATCTCGCGGCATATTATTCCTCATTCGGCGTGCAGCCGGCGGAGTTGGATATCCCCGCATCCCTTTCCTCCCTGTTCGCGGTGAACGTCGCCTACCACTCGGCCGCCCCCTTGCTGATCTGCATCGCGGCTGCGATGCTGGTCAGCTTTTTGCCGGCCCGGCTCGGCCGTATGCGCGCGCTCGGAATTCTGGTGTGCGTCCTGGCGGCCAGCGTGTTTCTCTACCTTCGTGGCGCGTCGCTGGGCGCCAGCGCCGCTCAGGAAGATTTTTGGGATACCGGCAGACGGCTCCCCTGGGTTGGCTTCTTTGCCGCCGCGGCGCAACCGGATGCCTATCCGCCCTGCGTCAGCACCGCAACCCCTTCCGTCGATTGCCGGCTGCTGTTTCATGCCAACGGCTCCTACTATTTTTTCAAGCCGTTTCATCACGCTTCGGGCGCGCTGGCGCCATCCGCCGATGTGCCGGCCAATCTCGACGTGTACTCACTGCCCGATGAAAAGGTGCAGTTCGTGCAATACCAGCGAGGAGTCCAATGACGATTGCCCGCGCCTGCCTGATCGTCCTCCTGCTCGTTTCAGCCGCCTGGCCCGATACGATCTCGCTTCGCAACAACCAGTCCTATAACGGCAAACTGGTTTCGATCGACAAGGCCACGGTGACCTTCCGGTGGCGCGGCAAAGACGGCAAAGACGCCGACGCGCCGATCCCGCGCGCCGAAGTCGTGAGCATCGAATTCAACACCAAAACCGTCAACCAGGGGCCTCCGCCGGAGCTGGGGGCGCACGAGGGCAATTCCGCTCCGGCGCCCGTGCCGAGCGTCTTCGCTGACCGGCTGGTCTTTCGCGGCAGCGGCCAGAATAAGACCTGTCCCGGCGTCCTGATCGACGGCGGTTCGGTCAAGTGCGGAAACAAGAGCTTTACGCGCGACGAGGTGTGGCGTGTGTTTCTCACTCAGCCGTAAAATCCCGCCCGTGCTGCTCCTGCTCGCCCTCCCGGCGTGCCTCGGCGCGCAACAGGACCTCTGCGACAAGGTCCCGGACGATTCGATGCTGACGGCGCGCGACCCGGCGACGCCGCTCTCGATCCTCACCCAGGTGCTGCAGGAGGTGGGGCTCACCTTGTCGAGCTATCGTCTGATTCCGATCCCCGGCGCCGGCCCGGTCCAGAATAACGCCAGCGCCAAAGTCTGCACGCAGCCGGCATGCAATTGCATCTTCTACGATCCCGCTTTCATTGGAGTCTCGCCTTCCTCGCGCGAGCAGGATTGGAATGCCGTCTTCGTTCTGGCGCACGAGACCGCCCACCACGTCCTCCAGCACCTGCTGCAGGGCAGCCCGGCCTACAATCTTCCGCGAAGACAGAAGGAAGCGCAGGCGGATAACTGGGCGGGGTGGGCGCTCGAGCGGCTCGGCGCTTCGGTGGACGCCGTGATGGCCGGAGCCGATTACATCGCCACCTCCGAGCGGGATACGGAGAACTACTACGGCCGCTGCCACCGGCGCATGGACGCATTGGAAGGTTATAACCGCGGCCGGCGCAAGGATGGCAAGCCGCTGTATCAGGCTTGCGGCGAATGTTTCCCCGCCCTTTCGCGCGGGCTGTACCTGGTTCGGGACGTCGGCCCCGGGGCCCTGCGCACCGAAATGGTGACGTATTGCGGCCAGGTGGAGACCCCGGATCTGCCGGCCCGCTTCGATTCCGATCTGCGGAGCGGCTGCCTGATTCAAGCAACCAAGGCAGGAGCCTTGCTGACCTGGCACAACGTCGGTTTGTGCCGCTAAACAGGAGACGCACGATGTCGACGAAAGCATGCGGATTTCTCGCGATAACCCTGGCCTTGCCGGTTGCGGCGTTGGCGCAACCCGGTGGACCGCAGGCCAAGAGCATCGTCGAAGTGGTCGGCGACCTCAAAACGGATGTCGAGAACCTCAAACACCAGCAGCCCGGCGCCGCTCAGCCGTCCTTCCCCTCGATCCGGAACATCGAATTCGTGAACGGTCTGGCCAAGTTCAAGAATGCCGGCGGGTCGACGGTGGTCGATATCGGGGAATACAACGGCGGCGGCCTGTGGATTTACGATGACCGGCAGAACGTGGCGGTTTCCGCGCTCGGTGGCTCCGGCCATGGAATCCTGACCCTCAGCGACAAGGGAAAAGTGCGGACCAGAATCGAGCAGAATGACGGAGGCGGCATCGCGCGGTTCTACGGAGGGAATGCCAAGGATGAAGTCGTGGCGATCGGCGCCGGCAATCAGGGACCGGGCGCGCTGTGGATCTACAACACCGATTACAAGAACGTCGCCTTCATCGGCAGCAGCACGACGGGGCAGGGCCTGCTCGAGCTCAGCGATCTCCATGGCCAGTCGCTCGCACTTCTCGGAATGGGGGATCCTGGAAAGGGCGGCATGTTGAGCATCTACGGAGCCCAGGGAAAAAAGACCGCGGCTTTCGGCACGGGAGGCAGCGGCGGCGGTTCCGCCTGGTTCTATGATGCCGACGGCAACCGGCTGGCGGAGATCGGATCGAGCGGCGACGATAAGCTGGGCTATTTCTGGACCAAGGGCAACGATTATGCCGAAGTCTTCGACGCCGCCGATGCCACCGGCCTCGTGCCCGGATCGGTAGTTTCGGCCTCTGCCGATGGGCGCGGCATCGTGCTGTCTGACGGGCCGTACGATCCGAAAGTCGTCGGGGTGCTCTCCGGCGCGGGCGGCCTCGCGCCCGGAGTCACCATCGGCGGAAGCGGCGGGCAGGGCGCTCCCACCGTCGCCATGGCCGGGCAGGTCTTCGTGCGCGTCTCGGCGGAAGGCGGCGCGATCGTTCCCGGCGATCTGCTGGTTGCCTCGAGCACACCCGGAGTCGCCATGCGGGCGAGCGACCGCGCGCGGGCCTTCGGCGCAGTGGTGGGTAAGGCGCTGGAGCCATGGCCGGGCACGGGTGAAGGCTCGGTGCGGATGCTGGTGATGAATCACTGACGCGGCCCGGCGGTCCTCGCGAAGCTGCGCCGCTTGACATCGCCCCTCGCGTTTCGCTATCACTCTTGGAAGTCTCCCAGGGAGGAACAACATGAAGTCCGCCGTTTTCTGCGCCGCCGTGGCGCTCGTCCTGCTCTCGGTATCCGCGCCCGCGCAGAAGAATGCTGCCCCCGCGCAGAAAAAGCCGGCCGCAGCTTCTGCCGCGCAGCCGCAGAAAATGGACGAGGAGTATACCCGGCTGATCCACGAGTACCTGCAGGATCCGCGCATCACCACGGAGCTGGTGGACCACATGCCGGCCTCCGATACCGTTCCCTCCCCGCTCAAGTTCCTCGGCCGCATTCCCGGCAAGCCCGGCGAACTGACCCGCGCCGAAGATATCTACCGCTATTACGAAGCCCTCGCCAAAGCCTCGCCGCGCGCGAAGTTCTGGCGCATCGGCAAAACCGAAGAGGGCCGCGACCAGGTCATCCTCGCCATCGCCGACGAAGCCACGATCCGCGACCTCGAGAAATATAAAGATGACCTCGTCAAGCTCGGCGATCCCCGCAAAATCACCGACCAGCAGGCGCATGAGCTCGTCCACACCGCCAAGCCGCTCTACTGGGTGGCCAGCGGCATCCACTCGCCCGAGACCGGCGGGCCGGAGATGCTGATCGAACTCGCCTACCGCCTCATCATCGAAGAGACGCCCTTCATTCAGGCCATCCGCAACAACGTCATCACCTTCATCACGCCGGTAATCGAAGTCGATGGCCGCGATAAAGAGGTCGATACCTACTATTTCAACAAGAAGCTGCCGCAGGGCGCCCCGCGGCTTCCGCTCATGTACTGGGGTAAGTACGTCCAGCACGATAACAACCGCGACGGCATGGGCCAGTATCTCAAGATCACCCAGAATTTCATGCAGGGCATCCTCGAATGGCACCCCACCATCCTCCACGACCTGCACGAAGCGCAGTCCTACCTCTACGTTTCCACCGGCACCGGCCCGTACAACGTCTCGCTCGACCCCATCCAGATCGATGAATGGTGGCTGCTGGCCGAAACCGAAGTGATGGAGATGGCCAAGCGCGGCGTCCCCGGCGTCTTCACCTATGGCTTCTATGACGGCTGGGTGCCCAATTACCTCTTCTGGATGGCGATCACGCACAACTCCTTCGGGCGCTTCTACGAAGTGCAGAGCTACGGCCCGGACGTCCAGCCCAACCTGCAGCTCCCCGCCACCACGACCAGCCGCGAATGGTATCGCCCCAATCCGCCGCTCCCGTCGATCAAATGGGGTCCGCGGAATAACACCAACATCCAGGAGTCCGCTCTCTTGCTCGCCCTCCACAAAGTCGCGCAAGAGCGCGAGCTCTATCTCGAAAATTACTGGCTCAAGAACAAGCGCTCCGTCGATAAGGGCAGGAACGGACCCACTTATGCCTGGCTCATTCCCGCCGCGCAGTACCGCAAGGCCAACGCAGCGGACATGATCAACGACCTGCGCCGCCAGGGCGTCGAAGTCCATCGGGCCTCCGCCGCGTTCCAGGCCGGCAAGGCGAACGTCGCCGCGGGCGATTACATCATCCGCGCCGATCAGCCCTACCGCACCCTGGTCGACATGTATTTCAGCGTGCAGAATTATCCGCCGGCCAATCCGCGCCCGTATGACGACACCGGCTGGACCATGCCCTACATGCGCGATGTCAAAGTCACGCCGCTCACCGAAAAGGCCGTGCTCGACCAGCCCATGACGATGCTCACGGCGGATGTCAGGGCGCCCGGCGGCATCGAAGGCTCGGGCGGAACCATCGTCGTCGGCAACACCGCCGATAACAGCCTCGTCCGGTTCCGCTATCAGAACCGCGATGCCCGCATTCTGGTTGCCGAGGACGATTTCGACCTCAATGGCCACAAACTCCGCGCCGGCGCCTTCATCCTCCCCAATGCGGACCGCGGGAAGCTCGAACCGCAGATCCGCGATCTCGGCCTCTCGGCCTGGGCCGTCGATTCAGCCCCCGCGGTCAAGACGCACGAGATTCGCGTGCCGCGCATCGGCTACGTCCATTCCTGGTCCCGCACGCAGGATGAAGGCTGGGTCCGCGCCGCGCTCGATTACTACGGCGTCCCGTATACTTACTTCGCCGATCAGAAACTCGCCGAGGGCAACCTGCGAGCCAAATATGACGTGATCATCTTCCCCCACGTCGGCGGCACTGCGGCCTCCATGATCAACGGCATCCCCAAAACCGGCAGCACGCCGCTGCCTTATAAGAGGACCGACGAGTTCCCCAGCCTCGGCGTGAACGATTCGAGCGACGATATTCGCGGCGGCATGGGATTCGAGGGGCTCCAGGAGCTCGGCAGATTCGTCGAGGAGGGCGGCACGCTGATCACCGAAGGCTCTACCGCGTCTCTGATGGCGGAATACGTGCTCAATAGCGGCGTGACCGTGGAGCACCCGGCATCGTTATTTGCGCGCGGCTCGATCCTCCGCGCCACGATCGCGGACGCCAAAAGCCCCATCGCCTACGGCTACGAACCCAAGGACCTGCCCGTTTACTTCAACCAGGATCCCGTGCTGAACGCAGCGGGCGGTGCCGGCGCCGGTGGATTCGGAGGATTTGGCGGCGGCTTCGGCGGGGGCCGCGGCGGCACAACGGATGTTACTCAGAACATCACTCCCAACGCCGTGCCGATTCACGTGGCGCCGCTCGATCTTTCGAGCGCCGGCGCCGAATCGGCTCCAGCCGCGGGCGGACGCGGTGGCCGTGGCGGCCGCGGTGCCGCTGTCGCGGGCGGCGGTGGTGGCTTTGGCGGAGGCCGTGGCGGATTCGCCGCGGCCAGTGAAGAACGGCCGCGGGTCGTGGTGCAGTTCGGCTCCAACGCCAATGACCTGCTGCTGTCCGGCACGCTCGCCGGCGGCGACACCCTGGCCGGCCGGGCCGCCGCGGTCGACGTCACGCTGGGCAAGGGCCACATCGTGATGTTCGCCCTCCGGCCCTTCTGGCGATGGCAGTCTCAGGGCACGTACATGCTGGCCTTCAATGCGATACTCAACTGGGACCATCTGGATGCCGGCAAGGCCGCGCATCCGCAGTCTCAGGCCAGCGCCGCGGCGGGACAGTAACGGAAGCAAGCGCGGGCCGGCCGGACAGCCTGTCCGGTTTTTCCGCTGGCCCGCGCAGGTTTTTCAGTAACTTGCAGCCCGCCAACCGGACAAGTTGTCCGGTTTTGAGGCGCGCTACTTTCCTACGTACGCAACGGCGTCGATCTCGACCTTCGCCGCCTTCAACGGCATCGCGACGACCTGTACCGTCGTGCGTGCCGGCTTGGCCTCGCCGAAGAACTCCGCGTAGACCTCGTTCATCGCCTGGAAATCGGCGATGTCGGCCAGGAACACGCCGCAGCGCACCACTTGCGCCAGCGACGCCCCGGCGCCCTCCAGAATGCGCTGGATGTTCAGCAGCGTCTGCCGCGTCTCCGGCCCCACGCCGCCCGGCGGAAGCTGCCCCGTCGTCGCGTCCACACCGACCTGCCCCGAAACAAAAACGAAATCGCCCGCCTTTACCCCGAGCGAATACGGCCCGCGCGGCGCGGGGCCGCCGGTAGAAGTAACCCGTTCGATCATGTGCTAGTGTCCCTCCGCTTCCAGAAACCGCTCCACTTCGATGGCCGCCATGCAACCCGCGCCGGCTGCCGTAATCGCCTGCCGGTAGACGCGATCCTGCACGTCCCCGGCATGGAACACTCCGGCGATGTTGGTGCGCGCGCCGCCCTTCGAGAGGATGTAACCGTCCTCATCGGTCTCGATCTGCCCCCGGAAAATGCGCGTGTTCGGAATGTGTCCGATGGCGACGAAGAACCCGTCCACCTCTTCGTCCCACACGTCGCCGGACTTCAGATTCCGCAGCCGCACGCCCGTCACGAGCTGCTTCGAGACATCGAAAATATCGTCCACAACGGTGTTGGTGAGGAATCGGATCTTGGGATTGTGGCGCGCCCGGTCCAGCATGATCTTCGAGGCGCGGAACTCGTCGCGACGGTGCACCAGCGTGACCTCGCGGCCGAAGCGCGTCAGGAAGTTGGCTTCCTCCATGGCGGAATCGCCGCCGCCGACCACGATGATCTTCTTGTCGCGGTAGAAGAAGCCGTCGCAGGTTGCGCAGGAGCTCACGCCATGCCCGATCAGCTTTTGCTCGTTCGGCAGCCCGAGCCAGCGTGCCGACGCCCCCGACGCCACAATGACCGTGCGCGTCTCGATCCATTCGCCCTCGACGTTGAGCCGGAAAGGTCGTTGCGAGAGATCGGCATCCAGCACCGCGCCGTGGAGGAACTCGGCGCCGAAGTTCTGCGCCTGCTTCTTCATGTTTTCCACCAGGTCCGGACCGTTAATGCCCTCCGGAAATCCGGGGAAGTTTTCGACCAGCGTGGTCAGCGAGAGTTGCCCGCCGGCCTCGTGCCCGCTGACCACCAAAGGCTTTAAATTGGCCCGCGCCGTATAGATAGCGGCGGTATTTCCGGCGCAGCCGGAACCGATGATGACCACATTGCGCATGTTGAAACAACAGCGTAGCACGGCCGGTACGCACCATATGGACCTTTGTTCATAGCGTCACAATGGCACGGGAATTCGCGCGCCGCCATGCTGTGTACTCCATTACTCTTTAAATTACGTTGCCGTGAATGGATCTGGAGAATCATGGCGCAGCCGTTACGAGTTCTGTTCATAGGCGAAAAGGGGGCGGCCGCGGTTTCCGCCGAGTTGGAGCGAGGCGGTTACGAGCCCTCACTGAGGCGCGCTCCTACGGAAGAGCAGCTTCGCGCCGCGCTCGCCGAAAGCTGGGACATCGCCATCTGCGACCCCGCGCCCGGCGAGCTGGGGGCCATGGCCGCTCTGCAGATGATCCAGTCCCGCGGCGTCGATCTCCCGGTGATCGTGATCACGGGAAAGATCAAGGATTCCGAAGTCCTGACCCTGTTCAAGGCAGGCGCGGCGGACCACCTGACTCGCCGCAACCTGATGCGCCTCAACGCCGCCGTGGAGCGCGAGCTCCGCGCCGCCGCCATGCGCCGCGACCGCAACCGCCTCGAAGAGCAGTTCCGCCAGGCGCAGAAAATGGAAGCCGTCGGGAGGCTGGCCGGCGGCGTGGCTCACGATTTCAATAATCTGCTCACGGTAATCACCGGCTACAGCGACATGCTGCTCGCCACGCGCGACCTCAAGGATTCCCAGCGCACCGCGCTCGAAGAGATCCGCCGCTCCGCCGAGCGCGGCGGCGCGCTGACGCATCAGTTGCTGGCTTTCAGCCGCCGCCAGCCGCTCGAACCGCGACTGGTTCGCGTCAACGAACTCATCCTGCAAATCGAAAAACTCCTGCGCCGGCTGATCGGCGAGGATATTGAACTGGTGACGATCCCCGCCGCGCCGTACGATGTGGTCGAGGCCGACCCCGGCCGGCTCGAGCAGGTCATCATGAACCTGGTGGTGAATGCCCGCGACGCCATGCCCAACGGCGGCAAGCTCACCATCGAGACCGGCGCCGTGCAGCTTTCCGAGAGCTTTTCCGCCGCGCAGATCGGCGTCGCCCCCGGCACGTATCTGGTGATCTCGGTTGCCGACACCGGCGTTGGCATGGATGAAGAGACGCAAAGCCACCTCTTCGAGCCGTTTTTCACCACCAAAAACCCGGGACGCGGCACCGGCTTAGGGCTGGCCACGGCTTACGGAATCATCCGGCAGAGCGGCGGCGCCATCCGCATCTGGAGCCAGTTGGGACGCGGCACCACCGCGCGCATTTACCTGCCGCCGGCCCGCACGCAGGCGCCCGCGGGCGCCGAGGACAAGGCGTCGTCGCCCGTTCCGCTCACCGGCGTCGAATCGATCCTCGTGGTGGAGGATGAAGCCCGGGTGCGCAAGCTGATCGTCGACGTGCTCACCGCCAAGGGCTATGGCGTGCTCGAAGCCACGCGCGGCGAAGACGCCCTCCGCATCTCGCGCAGCCACAAAGGCGCGATCGACCTCGCCGTAGTGGACGTGGTGATGCCCGAGATCAGCGGCCCCGATCTCGTCCGGCAATTGACGCGCCTGCGGCCCGATGTCCGCGTGCTCTACATTTCCGGCTACACCGATGAAGCCATCGTGCATCACGGCATCCCGGAATCCGGCGCGGCGTTTCTGCAGAAGCCCTTCCTGCCCGATGAGCTCGCGCGCAAGGTCCGCGAAGTGATCGATATGCGCCGCAACTCGGTGGAGAGCTCGTAAGCTCGGGCGCCATCCGCCGCGGTGCGATACTGAAACGTTGAGCGCCACCGCCCGTTCCAGATCCACCCGCCAGGCAACCCGCGAACCGCAGCCGCGCGTGCGGGCTTCGCTCGCGCCGGTCTGGATTTGCGCCGCGCTGATCCTCGCCACCTTCGCCGTTTATGCGCAGCTCTTCCGGGCCTCCTTCGTCAACTACGACGATCCGGATTACGCGCGCGCCGGCAGCCTGCGGTGGGCGTTTTCGGCCGAGGCCGCCAACTGGTTCCCCGTCACGCGCCTCTCCCACATGCTGGATGTGCGCTTGTTCGGCATGAATGCAGGCTGGCATCACCTGACCAGCGTCACGCTGCACGCGGCCGCCGCCGTGCTGCTATTCCTCTTCCTGCGCCGCGCGACGGCTGCCGTGTGGCCGAGCGCGTTCGTGGCGTTCGTCTTCGCGCTGCATCCGCTGCACGTCGAATCGGTCGCGTGGGTGGCGGAGCGTAAGGACGTGCTCTGCGCGTTCTTCTGGTTCCTGGCGCTCTGGGCCTACGCGCGCGGCAGTCGATGGCTGGTGCTCGCGGCGTTCGTGCTGGGGCTGATGTCGAAGCCGATGATCGTCACGCTCCCGTTCACCCTGATGCTGCTCGATCTGTGGCCGCTGAAGCGCGGATGGCGCTTGTGGGAAAAGCTGCCGCTGTTCGCGCTCAGCGCGGCCGGAGCCATCGTGACCTACGCCGTCCAGAGCGCGGCCGGCGCGGTCAAGCCGATGGGCGCGCCCGCGCTGGCGAACGCGCTCGTCTCCTACGCCACGTATCTCCTCAAGACGCTTTGGCCCAGCGGGCTCGCGGTGTTCTATCCCTATCCCGCCGCGATCCCGCTCTGGCAAGTACTGGCGGCTGCGGCCACACTCGCCGCGATCACCTGCGCCGTCCTGCGCGCTTGGAGGCGCTACCCCTACCTCGCGGTCGGCTGGCTCTGGTTCCTCGGCACGCTGGTTCCCGTAATCGGACTGGTGCAGGTGGGCGCGCAGGCCCGCGCCGATCGCTACATGTACGTTCCGATGGTGGGACTCGCCGTGATGATTGCGTGGGGTGCGGCGGATCTGCTGCGCGGAAGGGCGCGTTTGCGATGGGCGCTGGGCATCGCCATCTGCGTTGCTTGCGCCGGCGCCGCCTGGACGCAGACCGGCTACTGGCAGAACAGCGGCACGCTCTTCGCGCACGCGCTCGAGGTTACGGAAGGCAACTACATCGCCGAGCACAACCTCGGCTCCTATCTCATGGAGCAGCCCGGCGAATTGGAGCAGGCGATCCCGCACCTGCGCGCCGCCGTCCGCCTGCGCCCCGAATCCGGCACTGCGCATTCGGACCTCGGCAGCGCTCTCGCGCGCACACCCGGCGGATTGCCGGAAGCGATCGCGGAATTGCAGACTGCCGCGCGCCTGCTCCCCGATTCGGCCATCCCCCACAACAATCTGGCAAATGCGTTGGCGGAGGCCGGCCGGTTCCCGGAAGCCGCCGCTGAATATCAAATAGCGCTCCGCATCCAGCCCGATTACTCCGAAGCCCGGCGTAACCTCGAGCGAATCGCCGCCGAGCAGCATTACCAGGCCGGGCTGGCGCTGGCGAAATCGGGCAAGCCGCGCGAGGCGGCGGCGGAATTGGAAGAAGCCGTGCGGCTCGCGCCGGATTACGCCGAAGCGCACAACAACCTCGGCGTGGTTCTCTCGCAGATTTCCGGCCGCGAATCCGAGGCCGAGTCGCATTTCCGCGAAGCCCTCCGCCTGCGGCCCGACTACGACGACGCGCGCTACAACCTCGACCTGCTGCTCAAATCCCGATAGCGAAAAACGCGGCGTGCCGCACAATGGATTGGCCGCCGATGAACGCCGATCGAAACAAGGCTCTGCGGCGATTGTCCGAATTATCGCGCCGCCAGCTTCCTCCCGGCGTCCAGGTGGTCGAAGTTCAAAATCGCGTTGAACACCAGGAAGTAGCTGCCCTTGGTCTCGCCGCGCCAGAAAGGGTTGTTGGCGAACAGCACCACGTGGCCCTGTCCGTACGGCGAATCGACGACCGCCGGATGCTGAGCCAGGTCGGCGCCGCCGTCCAGCAGGCCGGAGACCAGCAGTTCGTTGGCGTTGGCCCAGCGCAGCACGACGCGCGGGCGCTGCGCGGGCGGGATCACGTTGATCGGGTTGCGCATCTGCTCGTCGGTGACCGGCGTGGCTTCCCACGGCTGCGCGTGCGGCTCGTCGGGGATCTCGGCCGGAGGACGTCCTTCCGGCATATCGGGGTCGTCGGCCGTGCCGCGCCCGGTCGGACGCTCGGGGCCGTCGGCGCCGCCGCGCCCGCCGCGTCCACCGCCGCCGCCGGCCAGGTTGCTCAGGTTGAAAATCGGCGGGTTCATGGCATAGACGGCCAGGTTGTCGCTATAGCCGTAGGCGATGGGGCTCGCGGCATCCACCTGCTTGGTCCGCAGCACGGATCCGGTCACTTTCAGCCGCTGGCTCGCGCCCGTCGAAACACCCGGCGTGAAGCCGAAGGTCACGGCGAAGGCGTCGCTATCGGCCGCGGTGATCAGCAGCCCGCCCTGCCGCACGAACTCCTGCAGCCGCTCGAGACCGGCCCAGCCGAGGCCCGGCCGGATATCGTCCGTCGAATCGATTTTGCCGATGTTGGGCGTCAGCTCCGTCGTTTTCCACGGCAGCGGGTTGCCGTACTGCGGCATCCCATGGATGATGACCTGCGGATTGCCGCGCACGCCCGGTCCGAAGATGATCACGTCGTACTTGGCCCGCAGATCCATTCCCGCCACTTTCTGGGTGCTGAAGTAGTCGTACGGAATGTGGAAATTGTCGAACGCCTGCCGCCACCATCCCTCACTTTGCGTGCCGAGCCAGGTGTGCATGATGGCGATGCGCGCCGCCTTCACCGGATGCGTCTTCACGGACGGCGCTTCCGAAACGGCGTAGGCGCGCAGACCGAGCTCCGCCGCCGCGCGGTTCAGTTCCTGCGCCGGCACGCCGCGCACGAGGAATGATCCGCGGTTGAACTTGTGCCCCGCCGCTTCAAACGGCTCCTCGGCGGCTTCGAACCCGGCGTTCGCGAAACGGTAGCGCAATGTGATGAGCGCATTATCCGCGTTGTGATTGATCAGGAACGTCTCGCCTGAGCCTTCCACGCCGCCCGGGGCTTTCACCGTGCCTTCGACGCGCGTCATCGGCGCATCCAGCACCTTCACGTCGGTTACGCGCGCCACCTGCGTGTTGCCGAGCTCGCCAAACGTCCAGCCGGTATCGTCGTAGATCGATTTCTGGGGATCGTTGGTGGCCCAATACTGGTAATCGAGCAGCGTGTCGGCAATGCGGCTGTACGGCTGATCCATGCGGATGATGTAGCTGCCCGCCGGGAACGTTCGGGGCTCGGGCTTCGGCTTGCTCTCCGGCTTCGCCGCGCCATCGGTGACCTCGCCATCCGTGGCTGCCGCGCCGCGGCCTCCGCGCCCGCCGCGCGCCGGCTTCTTCGCCGGCATCAGAACGGTGAATGCCGCGGTGGCGCGCTGCACTTCGCAGCCCTGCTCCTGCATCAGGGCGAGCAGCTCCGCCTGGCCGCCCGGCCGCGGATCGTCCGCCGGAAACACGTACGCCGCCGGGCCTTCGGTATGAGCCTTTTCGATTGCGCGCTTCGACTTCAGATAGTAATTGTGCAGAAACAGCTTGTTATTGGCCGCGAAATAATTCAGCGCCGTCAGCAGGCCGGTCTGCTCGTAATTGTTGTTATTCCGCTGCGACCATTTGGCCTTGGGCAGCGGCGGATTCTGCTTGAACCACGTCCGCGCGTATTCGTTCGGCCGCAGCGTGCGCTCCTCGGTATCGGCGCCGCCGTTGCCGAACGTCTCGTAGAGCCGGCTGATGCCGTTGTGTGTCGCCGCGATGAACATCAGGTAGCTTGGCGACCAGGTATCGAACGTGCCGTGCGTGAACACGCCCGGCATGCCGAATTTGGTCATCTCGCTGACGTTGTTCCAGCCCAACATCTGCCATTCATCGGCCAGCATGGGATCGATCCACGCGTTGTAGGGTCCGTCGCCGACGGTATTGTCGTAGAGATACGGCACCGATTCGTGCAGGTCGTGCAATACCTGCGCGTGCCAGCCGGTGAAAGTCTTCAGCACGTTCCGGGTGAGCGCGAGCGTGAGGCCCATGGCGTCGCGGTTGTTATCGTGCGCCACATAGTGGCCCCAATACTGCAGCGACGGCCACTGCTGGTCCGGATGCGCCCGGTGCCATTTATAGATATCCACCATGCGGTCGCGCCCGTCGACTTCCACCACCGGCGTGATCAGCGTAATCACGTTGTCGCGGATGTGCCGGATGTAGGCGCTGTCATCGACCGTGAGGCGATAGGCCAGCTCCATCAGCGCCGTCGGCGCGCCGGTTTCGCTGGAGTGAATCGTTCCGGTGATGTAATAAATCGGCGTCGATGCCGCCACCAGCCGGTCCGCTTCGGTATCGTTGAGCTGGATGATGCGCGGATCGGCGAGCCTGGCCAACCGCGCGCGGTTCTCGTCGAGCGCTGCGATCAGCTTTTCGTTCGCGACCGCGACCGCGATCATCTCGCGGCCTTCCTCGGTATGCCCGATGCTGAACACCTTGACCCGCGGCGATGCCTTCTCCAGCATCCGCATGTACTGGTAGACATCCTCGGCGTACGGCAGGATGTTGGGAGCGCCGGAAACGTCGCCGAGCACGGCCTTGGGCGTGGGCACGGTCTTTGAGGCCGGGAGGTAATCGGTCAGCGGCGAGTTGAAATACGGCTCGGTGGTGTATTCCCGGATCTTCTTCGTATACTCTTCGTCGACCGGCTGCCCGGGATCGCGCCCCGGCTTCAACATGATCTGTGCCAGGAGGGGCAGCGCCAGGAGCGCCGGCGCCAATCGCCACGTGGGTCTCATATTCCGTTGAATATACCGCACTGGCTGTAGCAGGGGCCCGCGGGCTCATCCCGCCGATCGACCGCTCATCACAATTCTCCACACCCGCGGCGCGATCCGCCCGAGAATCGCTGCATGAAACCTCTGCTGCTTTCCATTGCGTTCACCGCCGCCGCCCTGGCCCAGCCGTTTCAGGTCAAGGTCACCGGCCACGGCCAACCCATGATCCTGATTCCCGGCCTTTCGTCTTCGGGCGAAACCTGGGATACGACCGTGGCGCATTACCGCGACCGGTTCCAATGCCACGTCCTGACGGTCGCGGGTTTCGCGGGCGTGCCGCGCGTGCCCGCGCCGATGCTCGAAAAAGTCCGCGAAGGGCTGGCGGACTACATCCGCGCGCAGCACCTCGATCGCCCCGTCGTTGTCGGACACAGCCTGGGCGGCTTCGTGGCGCTCGATCTCGCGGTGCACTACCCGGACCTGCCGGGGCGCCTCGTGATCGTGGATGCCTATCCATTCTTCGCCGGCGCCGTGGACCCGAAGGCCACGCCGGAGCAGGCGCGCGAGAACGCGGCTCAGATGCGCAGTTATATGGGCAAGATGACGCAGGATGCGTACGACCGCTACGTGAAGAGCGGGGTCGGCACGCGCGACATGGTGGAAAAGGAATCGGACTTCGAGCGGATCGTCGCCTGGGGGCTGGCGTCCGACCGCACCGCCGTCACCGATGCCATGGCCGAGCTGTTCAGCGCGGATCTCCGCGATGAGCTGGCTCGAATCAAAGCGCCGGCGCTAGTGCTCGGCTCCTGGATCGGCTACAAACAATACACCGACCACGCCCGCACCGAAGCCAACCTGCGCGCGCAATACGCGAAGCTGAAGGGGGTGCAGATCCAGGTGACCGACACGGCCCACCATTTCATCATGTGGGATGATCCGGAGTGGATGTTCGCGCAGATCGACCGTTTTCTGGCGCCCGCGAGCACGACCGCACGCCGATGAAGAGCTATCGCGCATACTGGCTGTGCCAGATTCTGGGCTGGGGGAGCTACTCGCTCATCGGAGCGCTGGGCGTCATGCAACGGGTTTCCCGCGCCGAGGCCGTCATCGGCTACGGCTCGTATTTCCTGTACAGCATCGCGCTGACGCACTGGCTGCGCGGCTTTGTGCGGCGGCGCGGGTGGCTCGAGGCCGATCGTCCGCGCTATGTGCCATCCTTCGCGGCCGCCTGGGCGATCGGCCTCCTGCAGGCGCTCATGGTGGTGGCGATCGATTCCCTGATTCTGGGCAGCCGCAGCGGATTGCTCGCGCCCTCGGCGATTGCCGGGGCGGCATTCGGCATCAGCATCGTCCCGCTCGGCTGGATGACGCTATACATCGCCATCACTTCCGGCCGGCGCGCCAAGGAAAAGCAGCTCGCGCTGCGCGATGCCGAGCTGCGAGCGCTCGAACTGCAGATCAACCCGCATTTCTTCTTCAACGCGCTGAATTCCATTCGCGGGCTGGTGCTCGAAAATCCGCCGCTCGCGCAGGATCTGATCACGCGGCTCGCCAACATTCTTCGCTACAATCTGCACCGCGACGCCGGCCATACCGTTCCGCTCGAATCGGAGCTGGAGGCGGCGGCCGATTACCTGGCACTCGAAGCCGTGCGGTACGAGGACCGGCTGCGCGTCGAATTTTCGATCGCGCCGGAAACCCGCGGAATTCCCGTGCCGCCGATGCTCCTGCAGACGCTGGTCGAGAACGCCATCAAGCACGGTATCGCAACGCTGCCCGCAGGCGGCGATCTGCGGGTTTCGGCGGAAATGGAAAACGGCGCGGCGGTTCTCCGCGTCGAAAACCCCGGCAGGCTGATCCCGCCTGTGCCCGGACCGGCGCGCCTTGGGCTCGCCAACCTGCGCGACCGCCTTCGCATCCTCTACGGTGGGGCGGCCAGCCTCAAGCTCGCCGCGGCGGATGGCCGCGTGACGGCAACGGTCCGCCTTCCGCGCCACCCATGAGAGCCCTCCTCATCGATGACGAACGCCTGGCCCGCGCCGAGCTCGCGCGGCTGCTCGCCGCTCATCCCGAGATCGAAATCGCCGGAGAAGCCCGTAACGGCGAGGAGGCGCTCCAGCAGATCGCGAGACTCGATCCCGACGTGCTGTTTCTCGATATCCAGATGCCCGGCATGACCGGCTTCGAGCTGCTGGAGCGTCTGGAAGATGTGCCGCAGGTCATCTTCACCACCGCTTACGACCAGTACGCCATCCGCGCCTTCGAGGTGAATGCGCTCGATTACCTGCTCAAGCCGATCGCGCCGGCGCGCCTCGCTGCCGCTTTGGCCCGGCTGCGCGCGCGTCCGAATCCGCGCGGCACGCGCCTGGAGCAGGTCTTCGTGCGCGACGGCGACCGCTGCTGGATCGTGCGCGTCCCGGACATTTTCCTGCTGGAATCGGAGGGCAACTACACGCGCGTTTATTTTGCCGGCGAGCGCCCGCTCATCCGCCGCTCGCTCAACGCGCTAGAAGCGCAGCTCGACCCGGCGACGTTCTTCCGCGCGGGCCGCAGGGAGATCATCAATCTGAAGTGGATCGATCGCGTGGACCTTGCGGTATCCGGCGCGTTGACGGTTACGCTGCGGGGCGGGCGGACCGTCGAGCTTTCGCGCCGCCAGTCCGCGCGGTTGCGAGAGATCCTGAGCCTGTAGGGGCCGGGCATGCCCGGCCCCTACCAGGTAACGGGTTGAATTTAGTTTTCGGCAGCCGCCGCCGTCCGCTTCGGCTGCTGCTTGCGCTCCGGCATGATCAGCTTCGGATCCATATCTGCCGGGATAACGACGTCAAAGAAACCGATCATCATCTCTTCCCAGCTCTGGTCGCCGTAGCGGACCTCCTTGGTGGCGTCCGGGTTGTTGGGGTTGTTGGGCGAATTGTCGTAGTGCGCGGTGCAGGCGATCTTGGTGCCCTTGGGCAGGTCGATGCCTTTCTGCAGGTCGTACCAGAGCTGCCAACTGAAATCGTAGTGCGGCACGCTCAGCACCGTCTGGGTTTCGCCGGTGGGGAAGACCAGCCGGTATTCGAAATCCTTGCCGCGCAAGTGCATGTGGGGCAGCATGGCACGCAGCGTCACGTCGTGGTTCACCTGGAATTCGGAGTGCACCTCGTAATTCGGGTCGCCCGGCGGAATGACGAACTTGTTATCGGAGGCGGCCAGCGTCAGCACGCGCTGGGCCGGCGGCTGCTTGGCGAAGACGATTCCGACCTTGGTCTTGTCCCGGCCGGTCTTGCCGTTGGCGGTGTAATGAAGCTGGAACACGAGGTCGCTGCCCGCCTTGAGCAGGCGGCCGGTGCCGGGCTCGAGCACGGTGGCGGGCAGGCCGGGCGCGAAGCCGGCCAGCAGGTCGCCGCCGAACTCCTGGCGCTCGCCCTTCTCGTTCTTCTCCGGCACGAATACTACGCCGGGCTTCATCTCGCGCATCCACTTCGATCCGGGCTCGCGAATGAACGCGATTACGTGGTGCACGTGGGCGCGGTCGCCCGGCCGCACTTCGGCCGCCTGCACCCAGGCGTCATGCGTGAGGTTGAGGGGCAGAATCACGTACTGATAGTCGATCGTTCCGGAGGCCGGCACATCGAACGGCTCGGGCATCTCGACGATCTGATCGGGGACGCCGATATTCCAGCCATCCACGAACTTACGTGGGGCGGGCAGGTCCTTGGGATTGCCCTCCGGCGCGCCGGCATCCACCCAGGCGACGATCGTTTCCCGTTCCTGTTGAGAAAGCGAGCGGTCGTTGCTGAAATGGCCGTAGCGCGGATCGGCGGGCCACGGCGGCATTTTGCCGGAAAGCAAAGCCGCTTTGATGGCCTTGGCCCACGGCCGGGCCTGCTGGTAATTCAGCAGCGACATCGGCGCCGCTTCACCGGGGCGGTGGCATTCCTGGCAATGGTTTTCAAGGATTGGCGCTACATCCTTGGAAAAAGTGGGCGCCGGGGCTGCGGACGCGAGGCCCGCAAGGCCCGCGCCGGCGGCAAGCACGATAAGAATTCGCATTTTCCCCTCTGTCGGAGAATTATACGGGCTTTCCGGGACCGAAGATCCAGGAATTTTCCCGGCGCGGAAATCCGGTGGGCGCACGGGGACAAACAGGCGCCGAAAGCGGGCTTAGGCCGGGATGTAACCGGCTAGAAAACGTAATCCGGCGGCTTGATCCCCTTTACCCGCAGGTAAACCTCCACCTGCCCGCGATGGTGGGCGGTGTGGGTGAAATAGGACCAGAGCCATTCGAAGCCTGTCATCCTGCGGTTACCCACGCCGACGACGGCATCGAGCTTGGCGGGCGTCATGGAATCGACGGCCTTATTGCAAAAGTCGAATGCCGTGGTCAGATAGGCGAGCGCCGTCTCGCGTTCGACGTCGCTCTTCTCGTTCTTTAACGCGTCCGCCAGGGCTTTCGGGGTCTCCGGGCGCGGCAGGCCGCTGGCGATGGCGCAGGCGCCGATATTGGCGGCGGCGATATGAGCGATCACGTGTCCGAAACTCATCTCGTCCGGGTTGGGCCGGAAATTGTAGCTCTCGGCGGGCATCGCCTTGGCGACGGCAATGGTAAACTCGCCCGATTTTTGCCAGTGCTGCACCAGCGACTTGGGAATCGTGGTCTGGGCCAGTGCCGGCAGGGCGATGGCAAATGCCGTAAATAGAAACTTGCGCATGGGTTTACAGATACCACAGAAGCGTTCGATGAGGAGATTGGGGCCGGAGACACCGGAAAGATGAATAACCTTTCACACAAGATTCTTTACATTCTGGGATTTACGGAGTGCGTCTCATAGACAGGAGGGCAAGAACATGGCCGCCGCTAAGGCAGTGAAGCTTCTGGATCCCACGCGGATGGGCGCAGGCGCCGCAGAGCTCGAGCGCTCGCTGCGCGAGCGCATCATCGGACAGGAGGACGCCATCCGGCAGATCGTAGGCATTTACCAGACGTTTCTCGCGGGCATGTCGACGGCGGGGCGTCCGGTCGGGAGCCTGCTGTTTCTGGGGCCCACGGGATCGGGCAAGACGCGCACTGTCGAGGCGCTCGCGGAGAGCCTGGTAGGAGACGCCCGCGCGGTCGTGAAGATCGACTGCGCGGAGTTCCAGCACAGCCATGAAATCGCCAAGCTGATCGGCTCGCCCCCGGGATACCTCGGGCACCGCGAGACGCATCCGCTGCTCAGCCAGGACATGCTGAACCAGTACCACACGGAAACCCTGAAGCTGAGCTTCGTGCTGTTCGACGAGATCGAAAAGGCCAACGACGCTCTGTGGAACCTGCTGCTGGGCATCCTGGATAAAGCGACCCTCACGCTGGGGGACAACAAGCGCGTGGATTTTTCCCGCGCCATCATCTTCCTGACCAGCAACCTGGGAGCGGCGGAAATGAACGCCATCCTGCGGCCGCGCCTCGGCTTCGCGCACAGCGTGCCGGCCGGGCAGCAATTGAGCGACAAGCTCGCCAGCGTGGGGACGGAAGCCGCGCGGCGCCGCTTCACGCCCGAATTCCTCAACCGCATCGACCGGGTGGTGACGTTCCAGCCCCTTGGCGAGCCCGAATTGCAGCAGATTCTCGATCTGGAGCTGCGCGCCGTCGCGGATCGCCTGCAGCGCGCCACCGGCGCCGCCATCGAGGTCCGCCTGACGTCCGGCGCACGCGACCTGCTGCTGCGCGAGGGCACCGACGCGCGCTACGGCGCGCGGCACCTCAAGCGCGCCATCGAACGGCGGCTGGTGCATCCATTGGCCAACCTGCTCGCGACCGGCCAGGTCGCGGCCGGCGACCAGGTGATGGTGGATGCGGATGCCGCTGGCCTGGTGTTTACGAAAGAGCCGCAGGAAAGCGCGGGAATCTCGATCGCGGCGGCGTAAGGACAAAAGGCTTAACCGCAGAGGCGCAGAGAGCGCAGAGGAAACGCAGAGAGGATGCTTAGGTTTTTTCTCCGCGTGATCTCTGCGTTCTCTGCGTCTCTGCGGTTCAGAGACTGCTCGCCCTTTTTTACAGCTTCCGCCCGAAGAAATCTGCGGTGGCGTGGTATGCCTTCAGCCACGAGGCGTGGCGCAGGAAGCCGTGGATTTCGTCCGGGATGACGACCTGCTCGAAGTAGACGTGCTGGCGGCGCAGGGCGGCGACGAGCTCGACGGTCTGGGAGAAATCGACGTTGCGGTCATCGTCGCCGTGGATCAGCAGCACGGGCGATTTCCACGTGCGGACCGAGGCGATCGGCGACGATTCGAAAGCCGTCCGCGTGGCGTCGTTATCGACGGGCGCGCCGCCCGCCGCCATGGCCATGGCCGCGGTGCGCTGGCGGCTCGACCAGTCGTGCACGCCGTGGAAATCGACGCCGGCGGCGAACAGCTCGGAGCCGCGCGCGAGGCCCATCGCCGTCAGATAGCCGCCGTAGGAGCCGCCCCACAGGCCGATGTGGGCTGCGTCGACATCCGGCCGCGAGCGCAGATAGAGCGCGGCGCCTTCCACGTCGTGGTATTCGCTTGCGCCCGACGCGCCGTAGTTGATCGCCTCCCGGAAATTCAGCCCGTAGCCGATGCCGCTGCGGTAGTTGATCGAAAGCACGATGTATCCCTGGCTGGCGAGATACTGGTTCATGCCGTAGGCGTTGTTGTAGTAATCCATGTAGTGCCAGCCGAGCAGCATCTGGCGGCGCGAGCCGCCGTGCATGAAGACCAGCGCTTTGCGCTTTTCGCCGGGCTTGAGGTCGGCCGGAAGGAAGAGCTGGCCATGGATCGGCATGCCGTCCGAACCGGAGTAGATCACCTGTTTGGGGACGACGAGCGCGTTGACGGGGAAATCCGCCGGAATGCTGTCCGGCGCGAGGTCTTTCGTGTCTGAGCCGGTGTGGATGGCGGCCTGCGCGGGCCGGCGGGCGCCGGCGTGAATGAAGGCCACTCCGCCGCCGGCGAAAACCGGGCTCCACTCGAGAGCGTCGCCTTTGGTGACCTGCGTGGGCGGCCCGCCGGCGATGGAAACACGCCAGATGTGGCGGCGGTCGATATCGTCCTGGTTGGAGCTGAACACCGCTTCCTTGCCGTCATCGGAAACCGAGACGTGCTCCACTTCGAACTCGCCGGGCGTCAGCAGCGTGGCTCGGCCGCCTTCGACCGCGACGGAATAGAGGTGCGCCCAGCCGTCTTTCTCCCAGGGGAAGAGGATGCGGTCGCCGGCGCCCCAGACGAGCTGGTGCTCCATGACGATCGGGTGGAACAGGCTGCCGGGGCCGGGGTCGGCGCGCCAGATCTGGCGGCCGGTGCCGTCCGCGACTGTGGCGACGCGGATGGTCCAGGGCTCGCCTTCGCGGCGCCCGCCGGGGCCGCCGGCTCCGCCGCGTCCGCCGCCGCCCGAAAGAACGCGCATGAACGCGATCTGCCGGCCGTCCGGCGACCACGCCGGGTTGGAATCGCGGTCGACCGAGGGATCCATGTAGCTCAGGGTCCTGGCGGCGAAATCGTACACCGCGATGAAGCTGTGGTTCACGCGCTCGCTGACGAACGCCAGCTTGGAGCCGTCCGGCGAAAAGACGGGGTTCGCCGAAGTCACGCCGGAGCGCGGATGGAACAACATCTCGGCGTTGCCTCCGGCGAGCGGCGCCACCCAGAGCTGGCCGCCGCGGAGGAAGACCACGCGGTCGCCCTTCGGCGACACCTCGGGGGTGTGGCCCTCGGCGATTTTGCGCGGCGCCTCGCCCGGCACGACGATCATGATGTCCTGCTCGGTGCCGGCGGTGTTGGTCGAGGGATTCGGATCCGGCCGGCCGAGAAATTCGAGATCGCCGCCGCGGGTGTAGACCACGGCGCGGGCGTCCGCGGTCCAGTGGAGCTGGCCGATATCGGTGCCGTCGTCCTGCGTGTAGTGCGTGACGCGCACGCCTTTCCACTCGGGCGCGGAGGCCACCCAGATGTTTCGCGCGCCGCGCTCGTTGAGCAGCCAGGCCACTTTCCCGCCGCCCGGCGCGGCGATGAGCTCGCTGGGGAACGGCGCGGAGAGCACCTGTTCGAGGGTGAAGGAAGCCGCTCCGGCCAGGGAGGCGCAAAGCAGGGTCGCGAGAAGAAGCCGTCGCATGGAGAATTAGTCTACACCCTGCGCCGGCCGCTCGGACATTGACCGGATTGCGTACGGCGCGGAGGCGCAGTAAATGTGCTGCAAACTCGGTTTCCCTTTTAGTTTTGAAAGGAGGCTACCATGCGCGAGATCCGTTCCCTCTTCCGCAACCTGATGTGCTGGACTTGGATTGCATCCGGCATCGCGATTCCCGGCATGCTGAACCGGGCCGCCGCCCAGGTGGTTACGCAGACTCAGGTCCAGGTCATCGGGCCGGCGATGGCAAATCCCGGGGAGCAGATCCTGTTCTGTTTCCAGAGCATCCAGTTCAACTTTCAGTCCCAGGCGGTCGACGTGGGCCACTCTCTATCGAAGGAGAAGCCCGCGACAGCCACCTTGCGCATTTTGGATGGGGTCAACGGGCAGGAGAAGGCCAAGAAGAGCGTCACGTTCCCGGTCTCCGGGAGTCCTGCATTGCCTTCGGATCCTTGCCTGCTGTATCCCATCCCGTTAACCGCGGCGGCCGCGCCCACCGCCACGACGGCAGCCATTGCGGCCTCGCCCTCCATCTACATTGGGGTGGTCAGCTTCGACATCAGCGCACAACCTCTGCCGCCCGGCGCGGCGCCGTCGGCCTCGTTCGATATCTTTACGCCGATTTTCGGCTTCCCGGCGATCGTGCGGCATATACACAAAGACTGGGTCTGTCTGCCTGCCGATCCCTGCGCATTCTGAACCGCCGCGGGCGTACAATCAGCGGCATGGGTTCTGCTACACCAGCGGGGCAGGCCGAGGGCCTGCCCCCGCTTTCGCGCCGCGCGCTGCTCGGAGCGGCGGCCTTCACCATCGTTCCCCGCCACGTTCTGGGCGCGCCGTTCGTGCCGCCCAGCGACAAGATCACGCTGGCCACGATCGGGCTCGGGCGGCAGGGGCAGGCCGTTACCATGGGGCTGCTGCCGCGGCCGGAGATCCAGGTGGTCGCAGTGTGCGATTGCAACCGCGGTAGCAAGGACTACATGGAATACAGCGACAACGCGCTGCTCACGCAGGCGCGGCGTCTCCTCGGTCCCGGTTATGAGAAATGGGCCGAAGACCTTGCGTCGCCCGGCCGCGTGCAGCTCACGCGCGAGTTTTCGAGCAGCCTCGGGATGGGTGGGCGCGAGCCGGCGCGGCGCGTGGTCGAGGCGTATTACGCCTCGCGGAAAGAAAGCGCGTACCGCGGCTGCACGGCGTATGCCGATTACCGCGAGCTTCTGGATCGCGACAAAGACCTGGACGCCGTCTACGTCGCCACGCCGGACCACTGGCACGCGCCGATCTCCATCGCGGCCATGCGCAAGGGCAAACACGTGCTGTGCCAGAAGCCGATGGCGCACTCCATCGCCGACGCCCGCCGCATGGCGCAGGTGGCGCGGGAAACCAAGGTCGCGACGGGCCTGCCGGTGAATAATCCGTCGAGCGAGGCCACTCACCTGATTTCCGGGTGGATCGCCGACGGTGCCATCGGCACGGTGCGGGAGGTGCACAACTGGTCGACGCGGCCCTACTGGCCGCAGGGCGTCGAGCGGCCGCGCGAGCCGCAGCCCGTGCCGGACGGCCTCGATTGGGACATGTGGCTCGGGCCGGCGCCCGAGCGGCCGTTCCACCACGCCTACCTCCCGTTCGTCTGGCGCGGCTGGTACGATTTCGGCTGCGGCTCGTTCGGCGATATGGGCTGCTACAGCTTCGCCGGCGTCTTCAAGATTCTCGGGCTCGCGCCGCCGGTGGCGGTGGAGGCATCCACCAGCGAATCGTTCACCGAGACGTATCCGAAATCCTCGATCGTGCACCTCGATTACGCGGGCGTCCACATGGTCTGGTACGACGGGTTTCTCAAGCCGCGCCGTCCGGCCGGGCTCGCGCCTCAGGATCAGCGGCTGTTCGAGCACGGCCAGGAAGGCGTGATGTACGTGGGCGAGAAGGGCATCATTCTGGCCGGCTTCAACGGCGATCATCCGCGCGTGTATCCGGAATCGGCGAAATATCGCGCGCCGGAGCCTCAGCGGCGCGGCGGGCCGGCGCCGGAGCCTGCGATCGACCAATGGATCGGCGCCATCCAAGGCGGGCCGCCTTCGCTCACGAATTTCGAAGCGCAGGCGCCGGTGACGGAAGCGTTCCTCCTCGGGTGTCTCGCGCAGCGCTTTCCGGGCGAGCGCTTCGAGTGGGATACGGCGGCGGGCAAGGTGACGAATTCGGAGAAAGCGAACGCATATCTCGATCCGCCGGCGCGGAGCGCGTACCGGGTGTAGTGTTCGCGGCGCCGGCAACCTTTGATATGCTTTCCCGGATGGTCACCCGCCGCAGCGTGATTCAACTTGCCGCTTTCGCCTCAGCCTCCGCCCAGACCGGGCGGGACTGGTCGGGGCGCGCGCCCATCCGCTACCCCGATCCCGACGTGGTCGTCCTCGACCCGCGGTTCGCGAAGCTCAAAGATAACAACGCGGCGATCGAGCGCCTCTATACCGGCGCGCGGTGGGCGGAAGGGCCGGCGTGGAACGGCGTGGGCCGGTACGTCGTCTGGAGCGACATTCCCAACAACCGGCAACTGCGCTGGATCGAAGAGGACGGGCATGTCAGCACGTTCCGCGCGCCTTCGAATTACTCGAACGGCAATACCTTCGATTACGAAGGCCGCCAGCTTTCCTGCGAGCATGACACGCGCCGCGTCGTGCGGTACGAGCATAGTGGCGCGGTGACGGTGATCGCGGACCGCTGGCAGGGCAAGCCGCTGAATGCCCCCAATGACATTGTGGTTCACCCGGATGGCGGCATCTGGTTCACCGACCCCGGCTACGGCATCATGGCCGCCTACGAAGGGCATCGCGATACGCTGCAGATCAAAGAGGCCGTGTACCGCGTGGATAAGTCCGGGAAGATGGAGATGGTCACGGACGAGGCGGAGAAGCCCAACGGCCTGTGTTTCTCCCCGGATTACCGCAAGCTGTATCTGTGCGATACGGGGAAGCCCGGCAACATCCTGGTGTACGACGTCGTGGAAGGGCGCTCGCTGCGCAACCGCCGGCAGTTCGTGGACATGGTTCTGCCGGGTAAGGGCCACGGCCTGGCCGACGGCATCCGCGCCGACGCGGAAGGCAACATCTGGGCCGGATCGGGATGGGCCGGAGCCGGCTATGACGGCGTGCATGTCTTCGCGCCGGACGGCGCGCGCATCGGTATGATCCTGCTGCCGGAAATTTGCGCCAATCTCTGCTTCGGCGGAACCAAGCGCAACCGCCTGTTCATGGCGGCCAGCCAGTCCCTGTACGCTCTGTACGTGGAAACCACCGGCGCGCACATCGCGTAAGCGAACGCCGCGGCGGGTTAGTGCGTCATGGCATAGACGACGTAATTCACGCCGATCCGGATGCCCAACGCCGCGTATTTCTCCGGATAATACGGCGCGTCGGCCCATTCCCAGGAATCGCCCACGTCGGACTGGAATGTGATGGCCACCATGAGCCGGCCGCGGTCATCGTAAATCCCGCGCCAGCGGTCGGGGCAGGGCGCACATTTGTAGCTACGGCCGCGCTGCACGCTGCCTTCGCTGGCCACCTGATACCGGTCGTCGAGATCGTAGACGGTGTGGAAGATGGCATCGGCGTTGGGCAGGTCGACGACCGGGCGTTCCGGAAAAACGCGCTTCATGCTGTCCATGAAGACGCCCCATTCGTCTTCGCCCCAGAAGTCGTCGCACATGAAGAAGCCGCCGCGCAGCAGGAATTCACGCATGCTGGCGGCCTGGGCGTCGGTCAGGTTCCAGTGGCCGGTTTGCACGGCGTAGAGCCAGGGCCAATCGTACACATCGCCATCGTCGAGGTTCACCGGTTGCTCGACCGAGCGCACGTCGATACGCGTCAGCCGCCGGAGTGCCTGGGAGAAGTGGCGATCGGCGCGCGGGTAGTCCTGGGTCCAGATGGAGAAGCCCTGTTTCCAGTTGCCGCCGCCGTAGCGGAAGCCGCGGGCGTAGCGCCCGTAACTGGACGGCGGATACATGAGCCGCGCGAAGGCCCACTCCGAGCGGGCCTGCCAGTCCGGCGGCAGCGGGATATCGCCGACGCGGTATTCGACGCCGGGGTATTCGCGGAAGGGCGACTGAAACGCGGCGAGCGTCCCGAGCGCGAGCAGAGCGCAGCCGAGCCGAAGCCGCATGCGGGCACTATAGCAGAACGGGATCAGTCCTGCCGCAGCGCCGCCGCCGGGCTGATCGCCAGCGCGCGCCGCGCGGGGCCGATCGCCGCCGCGACCGCGGCCGCCGCGAGGGTCAGCGCCGCCGCGACTAAAATCAGCGGATCGCGCGAAGACGCTTGGTACACCACCGCCGCGAGCACGCGGCTGGCCGACCATGCCAAAGCGAGCCCGGCGCACGAGCCGGCGGCCACGATCCAGGCCATCCTCCGCATGACGCACCGCAGCACCTGCCGCGGCGCCGCGCCGACCGCGACGCGGATCCCGATCTCGCGCACGCGCCGGCTCACGGCGTACGCCGCGACGCCGTAGATGCCCGTGATCGCGAGCACCAGAGCCAGAATCCCGAACGCGCTGAGCGCCGCCACCGCCGCGCGAGAAGGGAAAAAGGCCGATCCGACGCTTTCACTCATGCTGCCCACGCCGTAGAGCGGCAGATGCGGATCGAGCCCCGCGACCGCCCGCCTCATCTCCTGCGCCAAAACCGGTTCCGGGAGCGCAGAGCGCGCCAGCACCACGGTGGTTCCATTGTAGGATTGCATTGCCGGTGTGAACACCGCGGAATCCTGATTTTCGGTGATCGTGTTGTACTTGCCGTTCTCCACGACGCCGACGATTTCGATCAGTGGACCCCGGCCCTGGCGAAAGTGCCGCCCGATTGCGTCTTCCGACCCGGTGAGCAGCCGCGCGAGGTAGCGGTTGACGATGGCGACCGGCGGCGCCTGGGCATCATCGTGCCAGGTGAATTCGCGTCCGAAGAGCAGGCGCGTGCCGGCCGCTCGAAAGTAGCCGGGCGAGGCTCGGTAATAGTAGGAGTGAATCGAGTTGGCGGGCCGGAAATCGGTGGTCCCTTCACGAAAGAGCGACGTGCTGGATTCGTCCGCCGCCAATGGAATCGAATTGGCGAAAGCGGCCGCGGCAACCCCGGGGATCGCCGCAACGGCCTCCACCGCGCGCCGCTGCAACGCCGCGCCGTCAGCTCTTTTGTATCCGGCCAGACCGAGGTCGAACTTCACCACCGCCACGCCGCGAGGTTGCACGCCCAGGGGCGTCGAGAACGCGCGTGTCAGGCCGCGGACCGAAACGAAGCAGCCGGCCACCAGCGCGCAGCACACGGCTACCTGGATTCCGACCAGAAGATCCCGAAGCGGGAGCCTCCGCGGCCCGCGCGAACCGGCCGGAACGCCCTTCAGCATGGAGTTCGGATCCGACCGCCACGCCAGCCGCGCGGGAGGAAGCCCCGCCAGTATTCCGGCGGCCAGAGATGCCGCCGCGGAACATGCGAACACGCGCCAATCGGGGTGAATGTCCAGCCGGGCCGGAAGGTCGACCATCGGCTGCAGCCGGCTCAGCGTGCGCGCCAGCACAGCGGCCAGCGCGATTCCGGCCGCCCCGCCCAGCGCCGACAGCAAGAGGGATTCGGCCAGCATTTGCCGGAGGATTCGGCCGCGGCCCGCTCCAATGGAGAGCCGGATCGCCATCTCCCGCGAACGATCGGCCGCGCGCGCGGCGAGCAGGCTGGCGAGATTGGCGCAAACGGTCAGCAGCACCAGCACGGCCAACGCCATCACGCCGCCCGCGAAAGCCTCGGCCGGCCCGCGCAGCATGTCTCCCACCATTCCTGGACGGGACAGCTTGATCCTATCTGGCCAGTCGGTCTCCGGATGTTCGCCGGCCAGTGCGAGGGAGATCGACGAAAGGTCCGCAGCCGCGGCCTCGCGGCTCATGCCGGGCCGCAAGCGGCCGATGACCCAGACGTTGTGTGTGTTCCTGACATCCAGCCACGACCAGCCTTCGATCTGCGGCTGCATGGTCATTGGAACCCAGATTTCGGGCCAATAGAACAGCTCGGTTCCATGGAACTCTGGCGGCGCAACGCCGAGGACGGTGTAGGAGAAGCCGTTGACGCGGATGAGGCGTCCGGCAATCTGCGGATCGCCGCCGAAGCGGGTCTGCCAGCAGCCGTAGCTGAGGACGGCGTAGGACGACGCGCCGGGGTGCAAATCGTCCTGAGGGCCAAACAAGCGGCCCAGGGCTGGACGCACGCCGAGCATTTCGAAATAGTTTCCGGTCGCCAGATATCCCCACAGGCGCTCAGCGCCGCCGCCACCCCGCTCGAGCGACATCACCACGATGCGGAACGCCGCGAGCGCGCTCAGCGTGCGGTTGCGGTCGCGGAAATCGCGGTAAGCGGGCAGCGAAAAGCTGACCGAATTGCCGCCGGATTCGAGCGAGTAGACTTCCGCCGGCCGCGCGACCGGCAGCGGCTTCAGCACGAGCGCGTTCACCAGGCTGAACACCGTCGAATTCGCACCGATCCCGAGCGCCAGCGAAAGCACTGCCGCGGCCGTAAATCCCGGGCTGCGGCGCAGGGTACGGAGCACGTAGCGGACATCCCGCCGCAGCTCTTCGATCCACCGCAGACCGTGCGCCTGCCGGCAATCTTCGCGGTACGCCTCGGCCGCGCCAAATTCGATGCGCGCCTGCCGCATGGCGTCCGCGCGCGAGAGGCCGCGGCGGACGAGGTCGCCGGCGCGCAGCTCCAGGTGCGAACGCAGCTCGTCTTCGAGGTCGCGCTCCCATTGACGCCGGCGCAAGAGGGCCCGGAACACGGCGTGCATATTAGACCTCCCCGGGTTGTGCGGCGAGCGCCGCCGTCATGGCAGCCACCACACGCTGCCAGCCTTCGGTTTCCGCGCGCAGACGTTTGCGGCCGGCGGCGGTCAGGCTGTAGAACTTGGCGCGCCGGTTGTTATCCGATGTGCCCCATTTGGTATCGAGCAGCCCCTGGCGTTCCAGGCGGTAGAGCGCCGGGTAGAGCGCGCCCTGATCGATGTGGAATCCGCCGCTCGAAATCTGCTCGATGCGCAGCAGAACGCCGTAGCCGTGCTGCGGACCGAGGGAGACGGCTTTGAGAATCAGCAGGTCTAGGGTGCCGGGAAGAAGATCGGCCGGTGTTTCCATGCGCTTCTCCTTAGCGTGCTAGGAGGAGCATATGCCGGTTCTCCTAAGCTGTCAAGGAGAAAATCCAGGCCAGTGCATCTCCTTCCAGGGGCATCCCGACCGGCAAGCGATTTAGCGGTGCGCATTGCCGATGATCGGGGGCTTGGCGGGTGTTGGGACGATGACGGGTATCGGTTCGCGCGTCCGGAGGGCTTTCAGCGTGACCTCGTCCTGGTAAGTCATCATCTTCAGGGCGAGGCCGACGGCTTCGGCGGTGACCTCGGATTGGGTTTGTTTTGTCATCTGGTTGATTTCGGCAAGGACGGGGATGGCGGCCGCAGTTTCTTCCTCGAGCTTGGACTCACGGACGGCGCGGTTGGTCTGGAGGAGGCGGAGCTCGGCGAGAGCGCGGGTGTAGGCGCGCTGGGCGCGGGACTGGTAGCGCGAGAGGCGGTCGAGGATGGCGGTGGTCTGGGGGTCCGTGAAATCGTCGAGGGTGCCCACGGAGACTTCGGCTTCGATGCGGCGGAAGCGGCGGAGATTCCAGGCGGCGTGGAGGAGCTCATCGAAGGCGATGGATTCGAGGGCGCCCTGGGGGTCGATTTCGGCCTCGAGATCGTCGCGGAGGGCGGCGAATTCCTCGCGTTCGTCATCGCGAACGACGAGGGATTTGGCGGTGAGGCCGTGCCGGAGAGCATTTTGCCCGACGCGGGCCTTGCCTTCGGGCGTGACGGGCCCGGTGGAGTGCTGCGCGTTGGCGCGGTTGGCGGTGAGTTGAGCGGCGGTGGCCATGGAGATGGCTCCTTTCGCGTGAGAATATAATCCCGCGACAGGGGGATGCGGGCGCGGGAGGACGGCAAGTGGCTGAAAAGGAGCGGAATATATTCTTCGAATTTCCGTCAATATGTTCGGGACGCCAAGGACTGTGCGTCAAGCGCCCAACACTGCGAAGGGAGCCGGGATATCGCACGGGAATATGCGGCTCGGGTCATTGCGGAGCTGAAGACGCGAAGACATCTTGCCGATCGAGTTCGTTCCATCGAAGGTAGCGACTGTCCCGCTGAAGCGACTCTGCTGCTTACTCTACGCGGTAATTCGGCGCTTCCTTGGTAATGATCACGTCGTGCACGTGACTTTCGCGCAGGCCCGCGGGCGAAATGCGCAGGAATCGCGCCTTGGCCTGCAGCTCGCGGAGGTTACGCGCGCCGCAGTAGCCCATGCCGGAGCGCAGGCCGCCGACGAGCTGATAGGTCAGCTCGGCCAGCGGGCCTTTGGAGGCCACGCGGCCTTCGATGCCCTCGGGCACGAGCTTGGCGTTGGGGTCCTGCTCGTAGCGGTTGGCCTGGCCGCTGGACATGGCGCCGAGCGAGCCCATGCCGCGATACGTCTTGAACGTGCGGCCCTGGTAGAGGATGGTCTCGCCGGGGCTCTCATCCGTGCCGGCGAGCAGGCTGCCGATCATGACCGAATCGGCGCCGGCGGCGATCGCCTTGGTGATATCGCCCGAAAACTTGATGCCGCCATCGGCGATCAGCGGCACGCCTGCCTCGCGCGTGGCGCGCGAGCATTCCATGATCGCGGTCATCTGCGGCACGCCCGCGCCGGAGACCACGCGGGTGGTGCAAATCGAGCCGGGCCCGATCCCGACCTTGATGCCGTCCACGCCGAGCGACGCCAGCTCGCGCGCGCCCTCGTACGTGGCGACGTTGCCCGTGATCAGCTCGACATCGGGCAGCTTGCGCTTGATCGTCCGCACCGCGTCCATTACGCGGCTGGTGTGGCCGTGGGCGGTGTCGATCGCCAGAACGTCGCACTTGCGCTTGACCAGCTCCTGCGCGCGCTCGAGGAAGTCGCCGGTAGCGCCGATGGCCGCGCCCACGCGCAGGCGCCCCTGCGCATCCTTGGCCGAGTTCGGGTACTTCAGCTTCTTCTGGATGTCCTTGACGGTGATCAGCCCTTTGAGCTTGTAATCCTCATCCACCACCAGGAGCTTTTCCACGCGGTGCTTGTGGAGGATCGCCTCGGCCTGCTCGAGCGTGGTGCCGACCGGCACGGTGACCAGGTTCTCCTTGGTCATCACCTCGGAAATCGGCAAATCGAAGCGCGTTTCGAAACGCAGGTCGCGGTTGGTGAGAATGCCGACCAGCAGGCCGTTCTTGGTCACCGGCACGCCGGAGATGCGGTAGCGGCGCATCAGCGCCAGAGCGGCCGAAATCGGCGCTTCCGGCTCGATGGTCACGGGGTCGACGATCATCCCGCTCTCGCTGCGCTTCACGCGGTCGACCTCTTCCGCCTGCCGCTCGATCGTCATGTTGCGGTGGACGATGCCGATGCCGCCCTGCTGCGCGAGCGCGATCGCCAGGTGCGATTCGGTCACGGTATCCATGGCGGCGGACACGATCGGAATATTCAGGCCGATGTTCCGTGACAGGCAGGTGCGGGTTTCGACTTCGGAGGGTAGTACCTCGCTGCGGGCCGGTTCGAGGAGGACGTCATCGAACGTGAGGCCTTCGGTGAGTACGTCTTGAATCATGGGGATTCCTTCCATGATAGCAGCCGCTACAGAATCAGCATGCAGTCGCCGTATGAATAAAACCGGTAGCGCTCGGCGACGGCGTGGCGGTACGCGGCGAGCGTGAGTTCCGTTCCGGCGAACGCCGCCACGAGCAGGAGCAGGCTGGTGCGCGGCAGGTGAAAGTTGGTGAGCATCGCGCCGGTGCGGCGGAATACGAAGCCGGGATAGATGAAGAGATCGGTCTCGCCCGCGAGTGCTCCGGTCGCGCAGACGGTCTCGATGGTGCGGACGGCGGTGGTTCCGGCGGCCACCACGCGGCGCGCGTCGCGGATTTGACGCGCCGCTTCTTCGGTCACGCGGTAGCGCTCGGAGTGCAGGCGGCCCTCCTCGACGCGTTCGGAGTGCAGCGGCTGGAAAGTGCCGAGCCCGACGTGCAGCGTCACGTACGCGATGCCGGCGCCACGCGTGCGGCAGGCGTCCAGCACCTCGCCGGTGAAGTGCAGGCCGGCGGTGGGCGCGGCCACGGAGCCGCGCTCGCGCGCAAATACCGTCTGGTAGCGCTCGCGGTCGGCCGGCGCGTCGGCGCGCTTGATGTAGGGCGGGAGCGGCACGTGGCCAATGGCTTCGATGGCGGCGTATACATCTTCGGCGCCGCTGAAGCGGATGGTGCGCTCGCCGAACTCGCCGTGCGCCACGATTTCGGCCTGCAGGCCGCCGCCGAAGCGGATGCGCTCGCCCGTGCGCATCTTCCGCCCCGGCCGGACCAGCGCCTCCCATTCGCGCGCGGCGGCATCGAGCGGGCGCAGCAGGAAGACCTCGACCTCTCCGGTCAGGTACTCATGCCGCGCCGGGTTCCGCTTGCCGACCGGCAGCGCGCGCACGCCCGCGCGATGGCCGAGCAGCCGCGCGGGAAACACGCGGGAATCGTTCAGCACCAGGCAATCGCCGGGCTCGAGGAAGGACGGCAGGTCGCGGAACTGCCGGTCCTCCCAGCGGGGCTCCGTTTGTCCGTGGGCGCGGTGGACCACCAGCATGCGGGAGGCGGCGCGGTCGGCGAGCGGCTCCTGCGCGATCAACTCGGGCGGCAGGTGGTAATCGAACTGGGCGAGATCCACGATTTCATTGTGGCGCAGGGATGTGACCTGCCGTATGGAAACGATGCAGGGGGCCGGCGATGGGCCGCGTTAGCTGTGCTAGTCTGCGTGTCATGGTGCGCCTGCCGCTCCCGATTTTGCTTGCCGTGGCCGCGTCCGCCCAGGTGCTGCCGCTGGCGCAATGGGCGGCGCTCGAATGGCGGCCGATCGGCCCCGCGGCCACCGGAGGGCGGATCGCGGACATCGCGGCCGCGCGCGTTCCCGGCGAGCCGGCGGAGATCTATATCGCGACGGCCAGCGGCGGCATTTTCAAGAGCGCCAACGAGGGGGTCAGCTTCACGCCCGTATTCGACCAGGCGGGCGGCATGATGTCGATGGGCGCGATCGCCGTGGCGGCATCCAATCCGTCGGTGGTGTGGGCCGGCGGCGGCGAGGCCGATAACCGGCAAAGCTCCTCCTGGGGCGACGGCGTTTACAAATCGACCGACGGCGGCGCGCACTGGCAGCACATGGGCCTGGCGGAGACGCGCCACATCGGGCGGATCGCGATCCACCCCACCGATCCGAATATCGTTTACGTCGCGGCGGCCGGCCATCTCTGGGGGCCGAATGCCGAGCGCGGCGTCTTCAAAACCACCGATGGCGGCCAGACCTGGAAGAAGATCCTGTACCGTGACGAAAACACCGGCGCCATCGACCTGGCCATGGACCCCAAAGATCCCAACGTGCTGTTCGCCGCGCTCTACCAGCGGCAACGAAAGGGGTGGGGCTTCAACGGCGGCGGTCCGGGCAGCGGCCTTTACCGCACCACGGACGGCGGCGCCACCTGGACCGAACTCACCAACGGTCTGCCCACTGGCGAAAAGGGCCGCATCGGCGTCGCCATCTTCGCGGGTGACAGCCGCGTGGTTTATGCGGTGATCGAGGCCTCGGGCGCCAGCGGCATCTATCGCAGCACGGACCAGGGCGAAACGTGGGAGCATCTGAGCGGCCTCAATCCGCGTCCCATGTACTACAGCCGCATCTATCCCGACCCGAAGGATGCGCGCCGCGTCTACCTGATGGGCTCGAACCGCGGCTTTTTTATCTCCGACGACGGCGGCCGCAGCTTCCGCGACGTCTTCAGCAACGTGCACAGCGAGGATCACGCGCTGTGGATCGACCCGGATAACACGAATCATCTCGTCATCGGCGGCGATGGCGGCGTTTCCATTTCCTTCGATCGCGGCCAGACGTGGCTTTTCCGCCTCAATCTGCCCATCGGGCAGTTCTACAACATCTCGGTCAATAACGAGGATCCGTTCCTCGTCTGCGGCGGTCTGCAAGACAATGGCAACTGGTGCACGCCGAGCGCCACGCGCATGTCCTACGGCATTTCGTTCAAGGAAGCGTTCAACGTAGGCGGCGGCGACGGCATGCAGGCGGTGTTCGAGGGCGACGACCACACGCTCGTGGTGAGCGCGCAGAACGGCAACACCGGGCGCATCGATCTGCGCAGCATGGAGCGGCAGGCGATCGGCCCGCAGACGCCGCGGCCCGGCGGGCCGGGTTACCGCTGGTACTGGACGGCGCCGCTCATCGTCTCCGCCTTCGACCCGAAGACGATCTACACCGGCGCTAACGTGCTGTTCCGCTCCACGGATCGCGGGCTGAGCTGGAAAGCCATCAGCGGCGATCTCACCGCGGCCCTGGACCGGGACAAGCTTCCGATCATGGGCGCTCCCGTTCCGCCCGGCGCGCTCTCGCGGAACGACGGGCAGGCCAATTTCAGCGCGCTCACCGCCATTGCCGAATCGCCGCTCGATCGCAACCTGCTCTATACCGGCGCCGACGACGGCACCATCCAGCGCACGCGCGACGGCGGAGCGCACTGGGAGAATCTCACCGCCAAGGTGCGGGGCCTGCCGCCGATGCTGAACATCAGCGGCATCACGGTGTCGCGTTCCGCGCCCGGCCGCGTGTACCTCACGGTGGACGGCCATTTCAATGACGATTACGCGCCGTACATCTTCGCCAGCGAGGATTTCGGCGAGACGTGGCGGCGGATTACCGACGGGCTGCCGCGCGCCTCGGTGCACCGCCTCCGCGAACACCCTGGAAACGCAAATGTGCTGGTAGCGGGCCTGGAAACGGGCGTGTGGGTGACGCTCGATCGCGGCGCGCACTGGCAGCCGCTCGGCGGGGGAATGCCGCCGGTTCCGGTTTACGACCTCGCGTTTCAGGAGCGCACCGGCGCGTTGGTGGCGGGCACGCACGGGCGCAGCATCTGGGTTCTCGATCACGCCGAGCCGCTGGCGCAGATGACGGCGGAAGCGCTCGCGGCCGCCCGCCTGTTCCCCGTGCCGCCGGCGCAACACGAAGCGATCTACGGCGGACAGTTCTGGTTCGGCGCGGGCGAATTCTTCGCGCCCAATCCGCCGGCCGGCGCCGTGATCACGTATTATCTGCCCCGCGCGGTTGAGCGGGCCATGGTCGAAATCCGCGATGCCGGGGGCGAGCCCGTGCGCACGCTCCAGGCGCCGGCGCGCGCCGGTCTGAACCGCATCTGCTGGGATCTCCGGCGCGATGCGCCCACGGCGGGCGCGCCGGCGCCGTCCGAGCCGTCGTGCGCGGCCGCCGCGACCAGCAGCATCGGGATGCCGCACGCGGCCGGCGCCGGTCCGCGCGTCGCGCCGGGAAAATATGTCGCGGTACTCGAAATACCGGGCCCACGGCCGCTCGAGGCGGAGGTGACGGTGCTCGCCGATCCGCGCTTCTCCGTCTCCGAAGCCGACCGCACGGCGCGCGAAACGGCGCTCGGCCGCGCATGGCGCCTGCAGCGGCAGTTGCTTGCGGCGCGCGAAGCGGCGCGCGGGCTCGCGACGCAGATTTCCGCGATCCAGGATTACGCCAAGACAGCCAATAGCGGGGGAGCGGCTCTGCCGGCGCTCGGCCGCGCCGCGGCGGACGTGCAGCGCGCGCAGGGGCAGATCGGCGCGGCGCTCAACCTGGCCTCGCGCGCGCAGGCGGCGATCGATGCGTATGACGGGCTGCCGACGCGGGCGCAGCTCGATGAAGTCGAGGCCGCGTGGTCGGAAGGGGAGGCCGCGGTGGCGGCTCTGAACCGCGCCATCGCCGCGATGCCGGAACTCTACGCCGCCGCGGGCTCCGCCGTCGAATGGCAGCCGGTGAAACCGGTGACGCTGAAGCCGTAGCGGGCCGTTTCGCGGTCCGCCGCCCCGATCCCCTGACCCCTGATCCCTGACCCCTCGCGCGCTGCACTGGCCATCGGCTTGCAGGATACCGATTGTGACCAAGGGAGCACTTATGTCCCAGCTACAACAAATCCGAGTTGCCATTATCGCCCTCGACGGATTCGAAGAGGCCGAATTGACCGAACCGAAGCAGGCTTTGGAACAAGCGGGCGCGAAGGTCGATGTGATCTCCGCCCAGCCGGGTGAGATCCAGGGATTCCGCCATCACGACAAAGCCGGCAAAGTCCGGGTGGACCGCACGCTCGACGAGGCGAGCCCGAACGAATACGATGCGCTCATGCTGCCGGGCGGCGCGCTCAACGCCGACAACGCCCGCGCCAACCCCAAAGTCCGGCAGTTCATCCGCGAGATGGACCGCGCCGGAAAGCCGATCGCCGCGATCTGCCACGCGCCGTGGGAGCTGGTCTCGGCAGAGATGGTGCGGGGCCGTAAGGTGACGAGCTGGCACACGGTGCAGGACGATATCCGCAACGCCGGCGGCGAGTGGGTCGATCGCGAGGTGGTCGTGGACCAGAACCTCGTCACCAGCCGCGGGCCGCAGGACCTGCCCGCCTTCAACCGCGAAATGGTGGCGCTGTTCTCACGTGTTCCGGTGGAGGCGCATACCTGAGGGGTGCCCGGCCGCCGCGCGTGTGAAAGTTCGCACCCGCGGCGGCTGCTTCGTCCGCGTGCGTACCGACCGAATCGGCCGCGTGACACAGTTCCGGCTTAAGTTTGAATCAGGCGAAATTTCGGAAGGAGCGTCTTCATGCAGATCATTACCCACCGCAAACACGCGGTGAATATCACGCAGGCGGAGCGCATCGCTTCCGCCGTCGGCGGCGGCATGCTGGCCGCGCTCGGCATCGGACGGCGTTCGCCCGCCGGCGTCGCGCTGGCGCTGATCGGCGGCGATCTGTTGCGGCGCGGCATCACGGGCCACTCGTATGCGTATGAGGCCATGGGCATCCGCACCGCGCCGCTCGGCCAGGGAGCGGAAACCACGGCGGTTCCTTACGAGCTCGGAATCCGCGTCGATAAAAGCATCACGATCGGGAAGCCACGCGCGGAGGTTTACCGCTTCTGGCGCACGCTGCCCAACCTGGCACGGTTCATGAAAAATCTCATCGCCGTGGAGGAGACCGGCAACCGCTCCCACTGGGTGGTCGCGGGGCCGGGCGGCCGCCGGGTGGAATGGGATGCCGTGATTCACAACGAAATTCCCGACGAGCTGATCGCGTGGCGCACGCTGCCGGGAGGCGATGTCGCCAGCGCCGGCTCGGTGTGGTTCTGCGACGCTCCGGGCGGGCGCGGCTGCGAGGTGCTGATCGAGCTGCAATACAACCCGCCGGCCGGCACGTTCGGAGCGGTGCTCGCGCTGCTCGCGGGCAAGGAGCCGGGCCAGCAGATCCAGGAGGACCTGCACCGGCTGAAGATGCTGCTGGAAACGGGCGAGATTCTGACGGTCGAAGGCCAGCCCGCCGGCGGCGCGCCGGAACCGGCGGAGAGGGACCGGCGCGTGCAGCGCGCGTCAGAGGAATCGTTCCCGGCGAGCGATTCGCCGGCTTACAATCCCGTGAGTCTCTGAGGGCGGTCAGGAGGAAACATCATGAAGGCAGTCTGCTGGCATGGAACGCACGATGTGCGCGTGGAACAGGTGCCCGAGCCCACGGTGCTGAACACTCAGGATGCCGTGGTGAAGATTACGCTCAGCGCGATCTGCGGCTCCGACCTGCACATTTACGACGGTTACATCCCGTTCATGAATCGCGGCGACATTCTGGGGCACGAATTCATGGGCGAGGTCGTGCAGGTGGGGCGGGAGGTGAAAAATCTGAAGGCGGGCGACCGCGTGGTGGTGCCGTTCGCGATCTCTTGCGGCCGCTGCTACTACTGCCAGAAGGGCCTGTGGTCGCTGTGCGACAACAGCAACCCCAATGCGCCGCTCTGCGAGAAAATGTTCGGCGCCAGCGGATCGGGCCTCTTCGGCTATTCGCATATCTACGGCGGGTTCGCGGGCGGCCAGGCGCAATACGCGCGCGTGCCGTTTGCCGACGTGGGACCGCTCAAAATTCCAGCGGACGTTACGGACGAACAGGCGCTGTTCCTCTCCGACATTTTTCCCACGGGCTACATGGCGGCCGAGAACTGCAACATCCAGCCGGGCGACGTGGTGGCGGTCTGGGGCTGCGGGCCGGTGGGGCAGTTCGCCATTCGCAGCGCATACATGCTGGGCGCCGGGCGCGTGATCGCGATCGACAGCTACCCGGCGCGGCTCGACATGGCGCGCCGCGGCAAGGCCGAGACGCTCAACTACGAAGACGGCGACGTCGTCGAGAAGCTCAATGAGATGACCGGCGGCCGCGGCCCGGACGCGTGCATCGACGCCGTCGGCATGGAAGCCCACGGCAAAACGCTGGACGCGATCTACGACCGCGCCAAGCAGGCGGCGCGCCTCGAAACGGACCGGCCGCACGCGCTGCGGCAGGCGATCCGCGCGTGCCGCAAGGGCGGCACCATCTCGATCGCGGGCGTCTACGCGGGGCTGGTCGACAAGTTCCCGATCGGCATGGCGTTCGCGAAGGGGCTTACCTTCAAGATGGGCCAGACGCACGTGCAGCGCTATATGAAGATGCTGCTCGAGCGCATCCAGTCCGGCCAGATCGACCCCAGCTTCGTGATCACGCACCGGATGCGAATCGACGACGCGGCGGACGGGTATCGAGCCTTCCGGTATCAGCCCGAGGAGTGCCTCAAGGTGGTGCTGAACCCGTCGTAAGCTTTGCGGCGCCGGGGAAGGTCCGCGCGCCGGAACGGAGATGTGATGCGAAAACGGTGGATCGTTCCCATAGCCGCGAGCGCCGCCGGGATCGGCGCCGCGGCCGGGGTTGGCGCGGGAGTCGCGGCCACCCTGCTATTGCGCCGGCGCGTCAGCCAGCTCGCCGGGTCCGTGGTGCTGATTACCGGCGGCTCGCGTGGCCTGGGGATCGCGCTGGCCCGCGAGTTCGCGCGCCAGGGCTGCCGGCTCGCCCTCTGCGCGCGCGACGCGGCCGAGCTGAACGCGGCGCGCCAGGACCTGGAATCCCGCGGCGCCGAAGCGTTCACGGTGGAATGCGACGTCGGCGACCGCGCGCAGGTGGAGCGGCTGGTCGAGCGCGTGCGCGGGCATTACGGGCGCGTCGACATCCTGGTGAACAACGCGGGCGAGATTCGCGTGGGGCCGCTCGAAGCGATGGAGCTCGAAGATTTCGAGAAGGCCATGCGGGTGATGTTCTGGGGCGCGGTCTACCCCACGCTGGCGCTGCTGCCGCACTTCCGCAGCCGCGGGAGCGGGCGCATCGTGAATATCACGTCGATCGGCGGCAAGCTGGCGGTGCCGCACCTGCTGCCGTACACCTGCGCCAAGTTCGCGGCGGTGGGTTTTTCCGAAGGTCTGCGCGCGGAGCTGAAGGATACCGGAGTGCGGGTGGTGACGATTGTGCCGGGGCTGATGCGCACCGGGTCTCACCTCAATGCCGAATTCAAGGGCGAGCACGACCGGGAGGCAGCGTGGTTCAGCCTGGGGGCGACGCTCCCCGGCGTCAGCATGAGCGCCGAGCGCGCCGCGCGGCAGATCGTGGCCGCCGCGCGGCGCGGCCGCGCGGAGAAGATTCTGACCGCGCAGGCCAATCTGCTGGCGCGCTTTCATGGCTTGTTCCCCGGCCTGACGAGCGAGCTGCTGGGCCTGATGGACCACTGGCTGCTGCCCTCGGGCGAGTCCACCGCCACGCGGCGCGGCAGCGAGACCGGGGTGATGCGCTCGCCCGCGATGTCCGCCGCGACCGTGCTCGGGCGCCGGGCGGCGCGCCGGTTCCTGCAGCCGCAGGCGACGTAACGCTATACTCGGGTTCAAATGGACCCGCTTCCGCGGCCCGCGGGCCGGATCGCTCCCTGGTTTGCCACTATTCTCCTGGCGGCGCTGGCCGCCGCGCAAGGCCCGGCCCCGCTCCTCGTCCTCAACGACGTGAATCTGATCGACGGCACCGGCGCGGCGGCGCGCCCGCACGCCCGCATTCTGATTCGCGGCGGCCGCATTGCGGCCATCGGGGACGCATCGAACCAGCCGCTGCCGGCCGGCGCCGTGGTCTGGAATCTGCACGGGATGACCGTGATCCCCGGACTTATCGACGCGCATGTTCACCTGACTTCCGGTCCCGGTGACGATGCTCGCATGGCGGAAGTGCTGCGCTTCGGTCTGATGGGCGGCGTGACCGCGGTGCGCGATATGGGCGGCGATGATATCGTGCTCCAGGGGCTGGCGCGCCGGTCTGCCGATCCGCAGCAGCCCGGTCCGCGCATTTACTATTCGACGCTGGTGGCCGGCCCGCAATGGTTCGCCGATCCCCGGCCAAAGGCGTCGGCGCACGGCGGCGTGGCGGGCGAAGTCGCATGGATGTGCGCGCTCACGCCGCAATCGGATATGGCCGCCGTGATCGCGGCCGGCAAGGCCACCGGCGCGACGGGCCTGAAGATTTACGCCGACCTGCCGCCGGAGCTGGTGGCCCGCGCGACCGCCGACGCGCATCGCCAGGGCCTGCGCGTCTGGAGCCACGCCGCGGTGTTCCCGGCCAAACCCGGCGACGCGGTGGCGGCGGGCGTGGACGTGCTCTCGCATAGCGTGTATCTCGGCGCGGAGGGAATGAACCCGCCTCCGCCGTCCTATGAAGCCGCGCGGCGCGGCCAGGGCATCGATTATGCCGCGAGCCCCGTGGATGGCGAAGCGATCACCGCCCTGCTTCGGCTCATGAAGCAGAAGGGAACGATTCTGGACGAGACCCTTTTCGTTACCAACGCCGGGAAGCGCGGCGAGGATGACCCCATCTGGCTGTGGACGGTGGCGGTCACTCGTCGCGCGCATGAGCTCGGTGTGGCGCTCGCCGCCGGAACGGACAGCTTTGGCAATCCCGCGCGCGATGCCGTGCCGAACATCCATCGCGAGATGCAGATGCTTGTCGAAAACTGCGGCCTGACGCCGATCGAGGCGATCGAAACCGCGACGTACGATGCGGCGCGCGCGATCGGCGTCGAGGGCACGTACGGCGCGGTGGAGGCGGGCAAGGCGGCGGACCTGGTGATCCTGCGCGAAGATCCGTCACAGGATATTCGCAAAACCGCGGGCATCGTGGCGGTGATCAAAGGCGGCGCGGTTTACCATCGGTAATCACGCCACAGGCCGGCTCCAGATGGAATCCAGCACGCGCCGCCAGTTCTCGCCGAGGATCAGGCGAATGTGCTCGTCGGTATATTTGCGCCGGATGAGCGCCTCGGTCAGCACGTAGATCCGCTTTTCGCCCGCGAGGTCCGCGACCGCTTCGCGACGGTGCACGCGGTAGCGCTTATCCGCGCGCTGGAGGATGTTCGCGAGCACCTCCGGCGGCGCGAAATCGTTGCTCTCCAGGCCGAAATCGCTGCCGATGCCGACGTGTTCGATGCCGGCGAGGCGCGCGACGTGATCGATGTGGTCGATCACGTCATCCACGGTGGTGGGCTCGTGGTCCTTCACCATGAAGCTGATGAAGTTGATGCCCATGACGCCGCCGGTCGCGGCCATGCGGCGGATGGCCTCGTCGGTGACGCAGCGCGGATGGCCGGGGTTGAGCGCCCGGCAGTTGCCGTGCGAGATGATCACCGGGCGCCTGGAAATTTCGAAGGCGTCCAGCGTGGTGCGGTCCCCGGCGTGGCCGCAATCGACGGCCATGCCGACGCGGTTCATGCGCTCCACAATGCGCCCGCCGAATTCGCTGATGCCATCGTCGCGCGGCTCGAAGGCGCCGCTGCCGATCAGGTTACGGAAATTGTAGGTGAGCTGCGAAATGCGCTGCCCCAGGCCGTAGAATGTGTCGACATCCTCGGGCCGCCGGAAATGCGCGGCGTTCTGCAGCCCGAAGAGGATGCCGTAATGGCGCGACGCCTTGGCGCGCGCGAAATCGGCGGCGGCGCCGATGCGCAGCAGCCGGTCGGGATACTGCGCGAGGAAGCTGTTCCACTCCGCGAAGAGGCGGATGCCGTCCTCGAACGTATCGGCGCCCTGGCCGAAGTTGATGGCGTTGATGCCGGAGCCGAGAAAGCGGTCGAAATCGGCCTGGGTGAAAGCTCCCGGCTTGCTGAGCCATTGTTGCAGCGTGGATCTGAGGTCGGCGCGGTAGAGGAACTGGTTGAGCAGGTCGATGACCAGCGACTCGCGCACCAGCCCGATGGTGCGTTTGGAAAAATCGCCGGCGGATTGACCGAACAGCGCGAACCGGCCGCGGTTGAAGAAAGGCGCGGCCAACGCGGCCCCACCGATCCGGCGCGCCAGCGCCCGCCGGGTGAGGCGCGAGGCTTGATTTTCCATTGGCGCAGTGTAACAGAGCTTCGGCGGCGCGGCCGCGGACGGCGTTCACCGGCCCTCCGGCGCGCCGTCGCGCGGCAGCAGCGAGGAGAGCGCGAAGCGGCGCCGCGGAGTGTATGGCAGACCGCGCCTCCGCCCGATGACTGGCAGCAAACGGCCATCACGCGCGGGACCGTGCGTTTGCGCAAGCATTCGACCCGAAAATCTGCGCCGCTTTCGGGCCGCACGCGTCCCATAGACCATGCTCACCAAAAACGATTTTTCGGCATCGGATTGGAACACCCTGAGGGACACGCCGTACCTGGTTGGTTTGGCGACATTGTTAGCCGAACCGAGCGGGCTGGGAACGATCAAAGAGTCAGTCGCGATGACCATGGGCATCGTGGAAAACCAGGCGAGCGAAATTCCCCTGATCCGCGACCTCACCAGCAGAGTAGAAATGCAAGCCGCGGAGGGCTCGCTGAAAGGCCGATTCACCGGATTGCAAGGGCCGTCTGCCAAAGGCGTCATCCGCAATCTCGCACTGGAACATGCCCGTTCCTCGATGGCGATCCTCAGCGGCAAAGCCGAGCCGTCTGAGATCGATGCCTACCGGAAGTTGCTCTACGGGCTGGCTGAGAAGGTCGCGAATGCTTCGAGAGAAGGTGGATTTCTGGGTTTTGGCGGCAAGGCAGTCAGCGCGGCCGAGCAGAGCTTTCTGGACGATCTCCAAAACACCATCCAGTTGGAAAGGGTAAGGAAAGCGTGACCTTCTACTTGACGTCCGCGTAGCGATTGCCGGCACGCTTCTGCGCCAGGCGCGCTGTGTCACAATCGCTTCATGCCGTTCCGCAAGGTCCTTCTGCTGTTCTGCGCTGCTCTGCCGCTGGCCGCCCAAACCCCCGATACCAGCCTCTATCGCGCGATGCGATGGCGGCAGATCGGGCCATTTCGCGCCGGGCGCGTGACGGCGGTGGCGGGCATTCCCGGCAATGACGCGGTGTACTACATGGGCACGCCGGGCGGGGGTCTGTGGAAGACCGTCGACGGCGGCGTAGTGTGGACGCCGATCTTCGACGACATTCCCGTGTCTTCGATCGGCGCCGTCGCGGTGTCGCGGTCCAATCCCGACATCGTCTACGCCGGCACCGGGGACGTGAGCATGGTCGGGGGATCGGTGAACATGGGGAACGGCGTGTACAAGTCCACGGACGCCGGCAAGACGTGGCGGCACGTCGGGTTGGAGGAGACCGAGCACATCGGCAATCTGTGGATCGATCCGCGCAACCCGGATGTGGTGATCGTGGCGGCGCTCGGGCGGACGTATTCGAAGAGCGCGCAGCGCGGCATCTTCAAGACCACCGACGGCGGCAGGACCTGGCGCAAGGTGCTGTACAAGGACGATGTCACGGGCGCCGTGGACCTGGCGTTTGCGCCGGACAATCCGTCGGTCGGTTACGCGGCGCTCTGGCAGCATTATACGGAGCCGGGACGCTCTCGCGCCGCCATCGAATCTTCGGGCTTCGCGGGCGTTTACAAAACCACCGATGGCGGCGACACGTGGGCGCAGCTCACGGAAGGGCTGCCCTCGGGGCGGCTCGGGCGCATCGGCGTGGCGACCGCCGGCCGCGGCGAAGAGGTGTTCGCCATCGTGGCGGGCGGCGGTGGCGCTGGCGCAGGTGGCGGCGGCCTGTACCGCTCGGACGACGGCGGCGCGCACTGGACGCGCAGCACGCAGGATCCGCGCATTCAGGGCAGCGGCTATTTCAGCCGCGTGTTTATCGATCCGAACCACACGCAGATCGTTTATGTGGCGCAGACGTCGCTCTACCGTTCCGAAGACGGCGGCCGCACGTTCAGCTCGTACAAGGGCGCGCCCGGGGGCGACGATAACCATGCGCTGTGGATCGACCCAACGAACTCCGACCGCATGATCATGGCGAGCGATCAGGGGGCCACGATCAGCATGGATGGCGGCAAGACCTGGAGCTCGTGGTACAACCAGCCGACGGGCCAGATCTACCACCTGTCGACGGACAACCGCTTCCCATACTGGGTCTACGGCACGCAGCAGGACAGCGGCTCGGTGGGCACGCTCAGCCGCGGCGATTACGGCGAGATTACGTTCATGGACTGGGACCCGGTGGGCGGCTACGAGTTCGGCTACATCGTTCCCGATCCGCTGAATCCCAACCTGGTGTACGCCGGCGGCCCGAGCCGCGGCGTGGTGCGGATCGACCGCTCGAACCGGCAGGTGGCCACGATCTCCGCGAGCGTGCTGCGCAACAGCGAATACCGCATGGCGACCAATCCGCCGCTCGGTTTTTCGCCGCGCGATCCCCACATCTTTTACATGGCGGCACAGTTTTTGCTCGAAACGCGCGATGGCGGCATCCACTGGAAGCAGATCAGTCCCGACCTGACGCACCGCGCCGAAGCGGCCCCGCCCGCGGCGAGCGAGCCGGCCGAGCCCGCCGGCCCGGCCCGTCCGCGCGCGCGCGAGCAGCAGGAGACGATGCAGCCGCAGAACCGCGATGCGATCAACACCTTTTCGCCTTCGCCGCTCGCCGATGGCGAAATTTGGGCCGGCACCAACAACGGCCTGGTCCAGCTCACGCGGGACGGCGGCGCCACCTGGCAGAACGTCTCGCCCGCCGGTCTCGGCGCGTTTTCGCAGATCAGCATCGTGGAAGCATCGCACTTCGATGCGGGCGCCGCCTATGCTGCCATAGACCGCCATGAGGAAGACGATTTCCGCGCCCACTTCTACCGCACGCACGATTTCGGCAAGACGTGGCAGGAGATTTCGGCGGGCATTCCCGAGGGCAGCTTCGCGCGCGTGATTCGCGAAGACCCGGTGCGGCGCGGCCTGCTCTACGCCGGAACGGAAACCGCGGCGTATGTCTCCTTCGATGACGGCGACCATTGGACCTCGCTCCGGCTGAACATGCCGGTGACCTCCGTGCGCGACCTGGTGATTCACGGCGACGATCTGGTGGCCGCCACGTACGGCCGCGCCTTCTGGATTCTGGATGACGTCACGCCGCTGCGCCAGATCGATCGCGCCGTGATGACGTCGCAGGCCGTGCTGTTCCGTCCCGAAAAGGCGGTGCGCGTCAGGCTGGATCTCAACCAGGACACGCCGATTCCGCCGGAAATGCCGGCCGGCCAGAATCCGCCCGACGGGGCGATCATCGATTACTACCTGGGCTCCGCGCCGCGGGGGGACGTGAAACTCGCGATCTACGATTCCGCCGGGCAACTGGTGCGCGAGTATTCGACCTCCGATTCCGCGCAAGCCCCTTCCGAGCCGCCGCCCAACGTTCCGGATTACTGGATCGGGCACCCGCAGCCTCTGACTCGCGATACGGGGATGAACCGCTTTGTCTGGGACCTCCGCTATGCGCCGCCGCCGGTGCTCCGCCACGAATATCCGATCTCCGCGCTCTACCAGAACACTCCCGGGCTGCCGCTGGGCGCCATCGTAGTGCCGGGCAATTACCGCGTGCGCCTGACCGTTAACGGCCGAACTTTGGAACAGCCTCTCACGGTGGCGATGGATCCGCGTGTCGATGTTTCGACGGATGCGCTGCGCGAACAACTGACGCTGGAGCGCAAGATCCTCGACCTGGTGGCCGAGAGCTATGAAGATTACCGGATCTCCGGTGAGAGCCTGAAGTCCATCGCCGGCAAGGGTAACGCGGAGCTGGAGAAAAAGGTTACCAGCCTCCGCGGTGCCGACACCGGGTTCGGCGGAGGCGGCGGCCGCGGAGGGCGCCAGGCGCCTTCATTCGCCGCGCTGAACCGCAATCTGGGCGGGCTGGCGAACATCGTGGACGGCCAGGACGCCGCGCCCACCCCGGCGATGCAGACTGCGTATGAGACCTATTGCAAGGAGTTCGCCGGCCTGGCGCAGAACTGGAACCAACTGGTCCGCGAGGTTGCCAAGGACGGCGGCGCCGGGAAGCCGGTCCCCGTTCCGGCGTGCCAGTAGATTAATAGTCCACGCCGAAGCAGTAACTGTCGTTGGAATTGGCCGGGCTGACGGCGTATTCGCCGGGATAGAGAGCGCGCGCGGGCGTAATCTCGTAAACCGAGCTGCTGATTCGCTGGACCCTAACCGGCAGCGCCGGCGGCATTCCGCCCGTTACCGGCTGCGTTTGCCGGTAATTCATCCGCGAGTCCAGGCGATAGAGCTGGAACTGATGCGGGTCCCCGCCGGAGTCCAATCGCACCACAAAAACGATCCGGTCTCCCTGCCTGACCCGCACGGGCGAGCGGGCGCCTCGAACGCGGTAGACGGTTGGGCCCATGCCATAGATTCCTCCGCTGCGGGATGCCATCGCGACCTCTCTTTCGAGCGGAATATATCCGGAAGCGCCGCGCAGAAAGGGCGCGCCGACATAATCGGGGCCGCGGAGCACCCAATCGGGTTCGGAGGCGACCTCGCCGGATATGTCGCCCTGCCCGGTGCTGAAGGTAACCTCGGCGACGCTGGCGCGCGGATAGTGACGCACTTCGCCGTTCACCGAGAAGCGGATGTCCTGGGCGGTGCCGCCCAGGAAATCGCCGCTTACGGTGGAACCGTCGCGCAGCCGTAGTGTATCGGCTGGGATCGACAGGGCACAAGCCCAAATCAGAAAAGCAAACCGCGTCATCGTCGTTCGTGCCGCTCGCTCCTGCTACTATTCTCGCATCGCCGCTGCGGGACACTTTGGCCGGGGGCGGCGGCACGGCAAAACGTCACGCTTCAGTTCGCGTTGGGCTTTTCCGCCGCGTCCACCACGAACGTTTTCACCGGGACCTTTTCGGACTTCATTTGCAGCCCGAGCCGGTGCAACGCGGTCGAGAGCGCCGGGCCCGCATCGTTGTCCCAGGCAAGCGTGAAATCGTATTCACCGGAAAGCCCGGTCCGATCGATACCGGGACCGGACTGGCCGATGGCCGAGAGCAAACTCACCAGCCTCGCCATCGAGTACTTGCGGGCAGTCAGCGAGATTGCCCGCCCGCTCGGCTTCAAAAGGGTTTCGCCATCCGGCCCGGCAAAAAGCGTCTCGACATCGTTACTGGCCGATTCCCGCAGCTTCGGGCCGCCCCTCGCCACGGTCAACGAAAACCCGGGAGCCTCGCTGGTTTCGTAATGGTATTTTAAGTGGAATCGCTCCACCAGCAGGTTCTGCAGCATCGTGAGCAATTGCTTTTCCGTCGTTTTGGCCGGGTCTTCGGCCTTCGCGTTCACGTCGAATCGTAAATCGCCCCGTTGAATCCAATCCGGACCGGTGCTCAGATCCTGCATAGAGACGCCGAACGCGATGCCGATCAGGTGGCTGAGCCGCGAGCCCGTGATGACACAGCGGCCCAGCGGCGCCGGCGCCTCATCCGGCGCGGTACGGGTTGCGGAGTCGATTCCGTGGCAACCTCCTCGAGAGCCGTTCAATCCGGATGTCGCTACCTTTACCGATGCGACCTCGAACGTGAGCGGCGCGGAGGTTTGTCCCGCCGCCGGCGCAATCAGCAGGGCGAGTATAGCCGCGGCGCCAATTCCCGGCTGTGCGATTCTCATGACGTTTCCCCCAGGCGTGGTTCGCCGATGATAATATGCCACCGCCCTGCATCCTGTGACACGGTATCGGGCCGGCGCGTCAGGTCCAGTAATTCCGGTCCAGGCTGCGGTACTGCACCGCCTCCGCTACATGCTTCGCAGAAACGTTCGGGGCGCCGTCGAGGTCGGCGATGGTCCGCGCCACCTTCAAAATGCGGTCGTGCGCGCGCGCGGAAAAGCCCATGCGGCGCACCGCCATTTCCAGCGTGCGCTCGCCGGCGTCGTCAAGCGCGCAGAGCTTCCGGACCAGAGGCGCCGGCATGTACGCGTTGTAGTAGCCGCGCGCGCTTTGCACGCGGCGAGCCGCTTCCACGCGCGCGCGGATTTCGGCCGAGGATGTTGCCACGGAGTCGCCGCGCAGTTCCTTAAAGGGCACGGCCGGCACCTCCACGTGGATATCGATGCGGTCGAGCAGCGGCCCGCTGATCTTATTGAGATACTGCTGCACCTGGGCCGGCGTGCAGCGGCATTCGCGCGTCGCGTCGCCGAGAAAACCGCACCGGCAGGGATTCATCGCGCATACCAGG
>DATGMB010000176.1:0-7827 GCA_035293845.1 Bryobacteraceae bacterium | reverse complement strand
GACGCTCGAAACCGAGCCGATCGTTTTCTATACGCAGCACCAGTCCGCGCCATTTCCCGGCCGCATCTACCTGCCGCCGTACGCCGACCCGATCTCCGGCAACATGCACCCGCTGATGGTGCGGTGGCTGAGCCTGATCGGGACCAGCATCGCGCAATACCTGGACGACCACGACCTGCCGGGCTCGATGCACCAGGAGACGTTCGACGTGTGGTACCCCGGCTACATCGATAACATCGGCAATTTCCGCCACACGCTCTCGTTCTTCACCGAAACGGCGCTTTACCGCTACGCCACGCCGCATTTCTACACCGTGGACGAGTTTCCCGCCTCGCGGCAGACGCTCGGCACGGAGATGCTCTATTCGAGCCCGTGGAAGGGCGGCTGGTGGCGCCTCGCCGATGCCTGCAAATACATGTACGGCGCCGATATGGCGGTGCTCGATTTGGCGGTCAAGTATCACGAGCAGATGCAGTACAACAAGTACCGTGCCGCGCGCGACACCATCGAAAAGTTTTCCAAGGAGCCGCCCTACGCTTACGAGATCCCGCGCGAGCAGCACGATGCGCCCACCGCGGCGGCGCTCATCGACAGGCTGATGTTGCACGGCATCGAGGTGCACCAGTCGTCCAAGCCGGATTCCTGGGTGATCCTCATGGACCAGCCGTTCGCCGGGATGGTGAAAGAGTTGTTCGAGCCGCAGGTTTATCCCGAGCTGACGCAGCGCCCGTACGACGTGACCGGCTGGACGCTGCCGTACCAGATGGGCGTCGAGGTCCACGCTCTGACGCAGCCGCTGGCGAAGAGCTTCCGCGATTCGCTGCGGCCGGTGAAGACGGTCGAAGTCGTGGCGCCCTTCAACCACGGCGCCAACGCCAGCTTCCGCGCGGTCAACGAGATCCTGGCCGCGAAGGGAACCGTTTCCTTCAGTGGCAATGATATCGCGGTGAGCGGCATCGACCGCGGCAAGCTGGATGCCATCCTCAAGGAGAATCGCTTGCGCGCATCGGGAACGGGCGAGGCCGGAAAACCGGTGAAAGCGGCGCGCATCGCGCTCTACCGGCCGTGGACGGCATCGATCGACGAGGGCTGGACCCGCTGGATTCTGGAGCAGTACAAGTTTCCGCACGAGAGCCTGTACAACGCGGGCGTGCGCGCCGGGCACCTGCGGGAGCACTATGACACCATCGTGATCCCGGACATGCCATCGCGCCAGATCGTCGACGGCGTGCGGCCGGGGACGATTCCCGAGCGTTACGCCGGCGGCATCGGCGAGGACGGTGTGGAGGCGCTGCGCGATTTCGTCAGCGAAGGCGGCACGCTCATCACGTTCAACAACGCATCGCTGTTCGCCATGGACGAGTTCAAGCTGCCCGTCGAAAATTCGCTGGCCGGACTGAGCGCGAGCCAGTTCTTCTGCTCCGGATGTCTGGTGACGGTGCATATCGAGGACGCCAAGAACCCGCTGACCGCCGGTCTCACGCCCGATACCACCGTCATGTTCGAACGCGGCCCGGCGTTCTCCACGAAGGCCGGCTTCAAAGGGACGGTGCTGGCCCGCTATCCGCGGGATCGCTCGCCGCTGATGAGCGGATATCTCGCCGGTCCCGAGCGGCTCGAAGGCCAGATCGCGGCTCTCGAAGCCGATTACGGCAAGGGCCGCGTGCTGCTGCTCGGCTTCAAGCCGCAATGGCGCGGCCAGTCGCACGCGGCGTATAAGTTCTTCATGAACGCGTTTTACCTGGGAGAGTAGGCGGCCGGCCGGTGGATCACCGGCCGATAGGCACATCCCGCGAATTCAGATCGCGATGATTTGGCAGACCGGATCGAGACGCCGGAGGTCGCGCGGGTCGCTTGTGACGATCGGATCCCGGCGCTCTCTGGCGAGAATCACGACCGAGGCGTCGATGATATCCGACGTGCCGGTGGCGCCGCAAAGTTCGCCACAGGAACGGGCAAGGTGCTCGTCGAGAGGGATGAGCTCCACTTCGTCGCTCCGCAAGAACCGCGCCAAGGTGATCTGAATGCGGCCATTGCGCCAGGCTTGTCCCACCACACCTGAGGGTACTCGAAACGTGACGCCCTGCGCCAATGCCTGATCCAGCAGGGCGATCATGCGCCGATCGCCGCGATCCAAAGCGATCAGCGCGCCGGTGTCGAGCGTTACCCCCGCCGGCGCGACGGCAAGACGCGTTTTGCCCATTGGATGTCCTCCGGCCTCGGTTCCCCATGCTCCTGGATCAGATCGCGAAGAAGCGCGCGGAGGGAGTCGCGCCTTTCCTGTTCCGCGAGGACTTGAGTAATATAGCCCGAAACCGAATCCGCCCGCCCGGCGAGGACTTCCCGGTGAACCCTGTCGAGTTGATGCTTGGGCAAGCTGATCGCGATCTTCGCCCTGGTCATACCATTATCATACCGCTCGTGGGCCGCCGTAACAAGACGTCATCACGTCAACCGCACCGGCATCGGGCGAGGATCAGCGTGATATCGTCCTGCTGGTTCCCGGGGCTCAGCGCGCACACCTCCTCCGCGATCGAATCCACGGCTGTCTGGCACGGCTGATCACGATGGCGCCGCAAGGCTTCAATGAGATTCTCCTCGCCAAACTCCTCGCCCAGGTCGCTCACCGCTTCCGTGATGCCGTCCGTGTATAGGGCGAGCAGGTCGCCAGGCGCGAGTGGAAATTCCGCGAAGCTGCATTCCCAATCCGGAAACAAGCCGACCAATGTCGCTGTGGCGTCGAGCCGGCACAACTGATCGTCCGAGCGCAGAATGAGGCCGGAGAGATGCCCGCAGTTCGCATAGCGCAGGCGGCGCGACGCGGAGTCGTACTCGGCAAAGAAGAGCGAAGCGTACGCGCTCTCGGCGCTGTTGGCGTAGAAGAGTTGGTTCACGGAACACAGAAACCGTTCGGGTTGCGTCAGGGCGAGAGCGCTTTGGCCGCGGACGTTGGCCTGCAGATTGGCCATCAGCAGCGCGGCGGCGATGCCTTTGCCCGAGACATCGCCAATCACGAGCCCGAGGCGCTGCTGCCCCAGATCGATGAAGTCGAAGTAGTCTCCGCCGACCTGTCTGGCCTGCAGGCAGACACCGGCATACTCGAGCGTCTTCACCTCGGGATGCACTTGCGGAAAAAGACGAGCCTGCACTTGCCGGGCGATCTCAATTTCCTGGGCGGCCCGGCGTTCGGCCTCATATTGACGGGCCAGGGCCTGACGTTTGGCCTCCACGCCGCGCGTGAGTTCGTCGAACCCGGCCAGGCCGAAGCAGTTCCCATCCGGGTCTTCAAAACGGGTGTGAATGCCGCCCCAAACAGGAACTTGCGGCGGAAAACGGAATTGCACTCCGCGCGCTCTCCATTCCTCGTATTTACGCTGCACGTCTTCCGTGATGAACCAGATACGGGTCTCCTGGCCAATCAATGACTCGGCATCCGCCCCATCCGGTATGGGCGCCAGGCCGATGTTGGCATTACCATCCGGAGGCGAAACCTGGATCCAGCGCCGGCCGTTTTCGAATGTGTGGTCGACAAGGACCCGGAACCCCAGAGTCTCCACGTAAAAGCGGAGGCTTCTCTTCTGATCGCGGACGAAAACGATCACGAAATGCAGGCAGAGATAAGGGTCGTTGCCGTCCAGCCGCAGGAGAGAACGTTCAATTCCAAAAGGCAACTCGTGCGCGCCCATTGGGGAGATTATACGGGAGTTTCCGGATTTCCATGGCGGCGCCGTCTCCGGTACCCGCGGCCTCTTCGGAATGGCCCGCCTCTTGCACCGACCAGTGTTATGGCGAATCCGAGCATGGCATTCGAAGGCGATAGAAAAAACACCGATCTCGCGGAAGGCGAACTGGAGACGGTCGAGGAATCGATCGAGGCGCATGACGGGCACGAGTGCCTGCTCTGCGGCAAGACTCCCGATCAGGGCAGCCATACCTTCGATTTGGCGGAAGGAGAGCCCGAGACGGTAGACGAGTCCATCCGCATTCACGAGCGGAAGGGCGACCTCTAGCCTTTCTACGGAGCAGGCCTGCTCCGCGAACATCCGCGCGCGGGCTGGTGCCGTCAATGAGCGGGCTGGCGCCGTCAATGAGATCGATGCCGTTATGCGGTTCTTTGCCGCGTGCGGTGTGGGTCTATGGGTTGCTGAGCGATCGGGTACACTGATCCAATATGAAAAAGCTGTCCCTTGTCCTGCCGCTGGGTGTGGCCTGCCTGCTGCTTGCCCAGGAGAAGGTCGATCTAGCGACCGATGCGCGTATCCGCAGCGAGGAAGCCGAGCACTCGCAGATCATGCACACCCTGCATATGCTGACTGACCGCTACGGCCCGCGCGTGACCGGCACCCCCAACCACGAAGCCGCCGCCAGATGGGTCGTCGCGGAGATGACGCGGTGGGGTATGAAGAACGCGCACCTCGAGCCGTGGGAGTTCGGCCATCCCGGATGGCTGAACGAGCGCGCGTCGGCGTTCCTGGTCGCCCCCGTGCACGAGAATCTGAAATTCGAGGTGCTGGCGTGGACGGCATCGACCAAGGGCACGGTGACGGCCTCGGCCGTCGAACTCGTGCCGCCGCAGGGGCCGGAAGCGCCGCCGCCGCCCGAAGGCGCGCGCGGCGGGCGCGGCGGATTCGGCGGACGCGGTCCGGCGCGGCTCGGTCCGACGAAAGACGAGATGGCGGCGTGGGTTGCGGCCAATAAAGGCAAGGTGCGGGGCAAGATCGTGCTGATCGGCAAGGCAGCCGTGATCCCGGTCGATTTCAACCCGCCCCAGAAGCGCCGGCCGGACGATCAGGTGAAGGCGCAGTACGATCCCAACAATCCGAACGGCGGACGCGGCGGTTTCTTCGTCCCTGGCGGGCGCGGCACACCAGACCCGAACCGGCTGACGCCGGCGCAGGTTTCCGACCAGATCGACGCCATGCTGCTCTCGGGGGGCGCCGTGGCGCGCATCAATGACGCGGCCCGCGGCGAGGGCATCATCGTGGCGCAGCAGAACCATATGTACGACCCCGCCAAGACCGTGCCGACGCTGATTCTCCGCAATGACGATTACGGCCGCATCGAGCGCCTGCTCGCCGATGGCGAGGACGTCAAGATGGAGCTGAACGTGGTCAACCACGTATATCCCGAGGGCAAGACCAGCTACAACGTGGTCGGCGAGATTCCCGGCTCGGATAAGGCCGATGAGGTCGTGATGCTCGGCGGCCACCTCGATTCCTGGCACGCGGCCACCGGCGCGACCGATAACGCCATCGGTTCTTCCATCATGCTGGAGGCCGCGCGGCTAATCCAGACGCTCGGCCTCAAGCCGCGCCGCACCGTTCGGGTGGCGCTCTGGTCCGGCGAAGAGGAAGGGCTGCTCGGCTCGCTTGCGTACGTGAAGCAGCACTTCGGAACGGCGGAAGATCCCAAGCCGGAATGGTTCAAGCTGGATTGCTACTTCAACGTCGATACCGGTACCGGGCGCCTGCGCGGCGCGGGCATTTTCGGTCCGCCCGAAGCTGCGGCGGTCCTACGTCCCGTGCTGGCCCAGTTCGAGGAGTGGGGCATGGCCGGCGCGAGCACCACCAACAGCCGCGCCACCGGCGGCACCGATTCGACCTCGTTCAACAACGCCGGCCTGCCCGGCATCGGCATGTCGCAGGACCCGATCGAGTACAACTCGATGACGCACCACACGAATCTCGATACGTACGAGCGGATCATCCCCGAGGACGTAAAGCAGGCGGCGACGGAGATCGCGGCGGCGGTATGGCACGTGGCCAACCGCGATGAGATGGTGCCGCGCTTCAGCAAGGATAAGATGCCGGCGCCGGTCGCGCCGCGATAGCTATTCGGATTCGGCGGCTTCGGCTTCGGCCAAACTCTCCAACTCCGGCAGAACCTGCAGGTCCTTTGCCCGGCCAGCCGCCCGCTTCGCTTCGATCAGGCCGTGCAGGTCGAGGACGCGGATCGTGCGGCCGTACACAGTAACATTAACGGACCGTTGGCTGGCTTCGCGGTATGGGCCGAGTCCGGCAACCTCTGCCAGCAGGTCGAGCTTCCCCAAGTCTGTGACCAGCGTGAATACCGTCCCATTCTGAAGAGTGACTTCATCCCACACGAAAGGCAGCCCTGGCGGAAGATCGCGCAACCGGGGATGGAAGGGCGCCAATGCCGCAGCGAGGCGCCGCAGGTTGGATGGCGCGCGCGAATAACAGATGTCGAGATCGAACGTGACATGTGCGCTCCCGTGGAGAGTCGCAGCCAATCCGCCGATCACAATGAACTCGACGCCTGCGTCGCAAAGAGCTTGGATAGCCTTGTCGAATTGCATCAGCTCCGCCGTCGCCGGGCGACGCCGATCAGCGGCTCAAGCTGAATGGTGGCGTCCTGAAGCTGTTGTGCACGCTGCGCAGGGGTGAGTCGCAACTGTTCGATCAGCAGGGTCAGGTCGATCCCGTACTCCTTCGCCGCCGCAATCCGGCTGCCCGGCGCCGGATGCCGCAGCCGCTCGGCGGCGCGCTCGAATTCCTCCGGCGTCAGTGCGCGAAGCTCCATAACCCCATTGTAGCCAGACTGCCCGCCTTGCGTCGGACGCTGGCTCGGCAGTGGGCCAAGCCGAGGCATCAGGTGTTTCTCCGGGTGGGGCTAATAGGTACTATCATGCGACGAAGATCATCGAGAGGATATCCACGGTGGCGGTACTTATCGCCGCTGTCTTGGTCAGCGCCTCCGTCATCCGCGAGAAATTCCTTAATAGCACCGCCGCGCGGGAGTCACCGCGGCAACGGGCGGCAGCCGGCAGTTGGTATAAGCCATCGCTGCCCCACGATGCGCTTGGTCGGAAGTGCAGCATCGTTTTGGCTGTCTCAACCCGCTGCCGCTTCTGCGCCGAAAGCATGCCATTTTATGACCGCCTGTCCGAGCTCCGCGACAGAGTGAAGCCGGAACTTGCGCTGCTAGCAGTGTTGCCGGAGCCAGTCGAGAAGGCTTCAGAATTTCTCGCGCAGAACGGCGTCATGGCCGACCGGGTCATATCCAGTCGACGATCAGCCTTCAGCGTCTCCGCCACGCCGACCCTGATCGTTTTGGATGGATCCCGGGTTGGTGCCGTCCAGCCCGCAGGGCTTCATCTCAGCGGCTGTGAACTGGAGGTCCAGCCGCGGCGCGCTCCCTGGCGCTCACTTGACGCTGATGTAGGTTCGGAACGTCTGCGGGTCTACGCTCGGCTCTCCGTCCGCGGTAATGATTAACGGAAGCTGTGTGTTCGGCGCCACGGCGTGCGGGATGTACACGTTGATCTGCCACAACCCGGGGTAGAAGTTCAGCCCCGAGTACGGCAGCCATTGGTTTTGCGGAATATCGGAGGCGGAATCGTATGGCATCTGGTCGACCCAGGTGCCATTCATATTTATGCGCACTACCGCGGGGCATGGAACCGCACCGTTCACCGGCGCGCCATCTGCCGGAGCGTTCGGGCAGAAGCCCTGGCCGGTGGCGTAGATGGATATGAACGAGCCGCGCGGGGCCGGGTTCGTCGGCGAATTGACGGTGCCATCGGCCAGATTGATTACCGCAGCCCGCCGCAGGTTGCCGCTGTAGTCCAGCATCATGATGGCGGGTGAGTAGGGGGCCATCAACACCTGCGCGTTATCGGCATAAACGCGGCCCGTAGAAGCCTGGATCACCTGGATATCGGCATATCCGCTCTGCGGTGCGTTCATCGGCACCACGAAATTGATCTGCCCCGGCGAAACGAAATAGAGCGGCACCAGCGTAGTGTACGTGCTGCCGTCGGACTGCGTCCAGCTCATCTGTACCTGGACATCGCCGAGCGTCGTCGGC
>DATGMB010000175.1:0-46378 GCA_035293845.1 Bryobacteraceae bacterium | reverse complement strand
CAGTTGCCGCCGTGGTGGGAGCTGAATCTCGAGCGGCTCGAGGGCTTTCTCGAAGCCCTGCCGCCGCGCCACCACTACGCCTTCGAGCTGCGCAATCCCACGTGGCACACGGACGCCGTTTATCGCCTTCTGCACCGCCATAATGCGGCTTTTTGCATCTTCGAGATCGCGGGCTTTCAATCCGGCTTTGAGATCACCGCAAATTTCACGTACATCCGCCTGCACGGCCCGGACGGAGCCTACGCCGGAAGTTATCCGGACGCGACGCTGCGCACGTGGGCCCGGCGCATCCGCGACTGGCAGCACGATCTGCGCGCCGTCTATGTCTATTTCGATAACGACCAGGCAGCCTACGCCGCGCAAAATGCCCGGCAATTAAAAGAACTGCTGGGACGGGACGCCGGACACGGCGCCTGAGGGGAACCATCTACAGCCGCCAGAGCAGCCACGCCATGCCGGCCAGAAAACCCAGCGCCGCCTGGTATTCCTGATTCTTCAGGTACAACGCCCAGCGGAACGGCTGCCCCGCATTCGACGGACGCGCCGAAAGCCGCGGCACGAGCGCCGGGACTTCCGCCGCATACGCCGCGTAATCCGGAAACAGCCGCCGCAGGTGCTGCTCTTCGAGCTCGATCACGGGCAGGTAAACCAGGCCGAACACCAGCGCGAAAAGCACCGCGAGCCACGGATTCCGCCCCGCGAGGGTGAGCCCCGCGGCCACCAGCAGCGTCCCGATGTAAAGCGGATTGCGCGTGTGGGCATACGGGCCGCTCGTCGCGAGCTGCTGATTTTTAGCCAGGCAGCCGGCCGCCCACCCGCGCAGGACGAGTCCCGCGACCGCAACCGGCAGCCCGAGCGCCAGCGAGCCCGCCGTGGGGTGCGACAGCCAGGCAAACAGAACGACAATCAGGAAGCCGCTCGGAACGCGCAGCCGCGCTACCGTATCGGCGTACCGCTTGGGGAAATGCGGCATCACACCAGATGGCATCACACCAGGCATTTGCGGATCGCGGCTTTGAGCGCCTCGAAAACGGATTCCGGAGTGATGGCGCGCATGCTCTCGTCGATCGCATCGCGCCGCTTGTACGTCGTGACCGCGGCGGCGCTTCGCAGCACGTAGAGGGAATCGCCGTAGGGGCCGTTACGCGCCGGGTCGGTGGGACCGAAAATCGCGACCCCCGGTTTACCGAGCGCGGCGGCCAGGTGCATCGGGCCGCTATCGACCCCGATTACGGCGGCGGCGCGGCGGGTGGCATCGATCAATCCGGCGAGCCCGGAGATGTGCGGCATGCCGGAGCCTGGCGGGCCATTCAGCACCAGCGGCATGCCGAGCTCGCGCGCGATCCGCCCGCCGAGCGCGCGGTAATGCTCGATCGGCCACTGCTTCGAGCGCCACCCGGCCAAAGGCGATGCGAGCACGAATTCGCCCGGCGGCAGATCGCCTTCCGGACGCCCCGCCGGCAGCGGAAATTTCTTCAGCGCCGAGGCGGCGCCGGCGGCCGCGGCCAGATCCAGGTTGCGGTCCACCACGTGCACCGCGCGGCTCGTGGTCTTATCCGAATAGAAAAGGCCCGCGATGCGCTCCCGCGTCTGCGATTGGTGGAACCCGAAGATGCGCTGCGGCCGCGCGGCGGACGCCACCAGCGCGGACTTCAGCAGGCCTTGAAAATCGACGGCGAAATCGTAGCGCTCCTCGCGCAGCGTGCGGCGCGCCGCCAAGACCGAGGCGAGCGATTCGCGCCCGACCGGCACCAGCCGGTCCACGAAGGGGTTGCCCTCGACCAGCGGCGCCCATTGCGGCTCCACGGCCCACGAGAGGCTCCAGCCGGGATAGCTGTGTTTCAGCGAGGCAACCGCAGGAAGGGTGTGGATGATATCGCCGAGCGCGCCGAGCCGCACCACCAGGATGTGGCCGTTAGCGGGTTTGCCGCCGTTGAACATGCTCGATCAGCCGCCTTGTGCGAACCGCGTCGTCCGCTTCGAGGCGCACCGTTTCGGCCGGCGCCAGAGTTTCGATGAGCTGATCCGTTTGTTCACGGTTGGCGATTAAAACGTAGTCTACCATGCGCGTTGCGGCGACCAGCGCGGCGCGCGCTTCCGCAGGCAAAAGCGCCGGCTCAGCGGGTAAAATTACGGCCAAAAGCGGCCGCTCTGGAGTGCGATTGCGGACCGCGGCCAGCGCGCGGGCGTGCTCCGCAAGCAGCGGATTGAAGCTGCCCGTGACCACCGCCAGCGCGCCGCGCGGTAGCGCCAGGGCGCCTTCCGGCGTCAGAATCTTGGATCGCGTATCCATCGGTCTATCAGGGTCGCGCAGCGGGCCGGCCATGGCCGGCCCGCTCCCGGAGACTGGCGGTTTATCGGCGTTCATCGGCGTTGATCGGCGGCTGACATTGCTGCTCCGCGCATTCCACCAGCTCGCGCGCTACGGCCGCCACGCGCTCCGGCGCGACGCGCGTCATGCAGCGGTGGTCGATCGGGCATTCGCGCAGCAAACAAGGCGCGCATTCCGCGTGCTCGCGGACCACGCGGGCGAGCGGGCCCGTGGGACCCGTCGTCGTGTCATCCGTCGCGCCGAATACCGCCACCGTGGGGACACCCAGCGCGGACGCCACATGCATCGAGCCCGAGTCGTTGGTCAGGAACACGCGGCACGCCGCGGCCAGCTCGACGAACTCGCCCAACGTGGTGCGGCCGGCCAGATTGTGGGCGCCGGGAATCCGCGAAGCCACCGACTCGCACAGCTCGCGCTCGGAGGGCGCGCCGAAAACCACCACGCGGAAATCGCCCAGCGCGAGCCCGGCTTCGGCGAACCGTTCGTAGCGCTTGGCGCCGCCGTAAGCCGCGCCGGGACTGATGCCCGCCACAGGTCCGTGGATGCCCATGGCGGCCAGCCGCCGCTCGCCGGCCGCACGCGCCGCCGGGATGCCGTCCAGCCGGATGGCCTCGCATTCCGGAAATTGCTCGATGAGTCCCGCCCGCCGCAGCAATTCGAGATAGTAAAAACGTTCGTGCCGGGGGATTTCTCCCGGCTCGGGCGGCGCGGCCGCGCAGGTGAGTAGCGGCCCGCGTCCATCCCGTCGATAACCGATGCGCTCGGGAATGCCCGCCCGCCACGCCAGGAACGCGGCATCGAAGGCGTTCTGGAACAGAATGGCCGCATCGAAGCGCTCCTCGCGCAGCCGGCGGGCAAACGCGAACCGGCCGCCCGTGTACAGGATGACGCGGTCCACGCAGCTTTCCCGCGAGTAAATATCCGCCACCGAAGGCCGCGCGATCACGGCCAGATGCGCCTGGGGAAAGATGCCGCGCACGGCGCGCAGGGCCGGCAGCGACATGACGGCATCGCCCAGCCAGTTGGTGGCGCGCACCGCAACCCGCAGCGCCGATGAAGGATTCAGCCCCACTTGTTCCCAGAATAACAGTGGGGAGTGAATTGCCGCCGAATGGTTGATGAGATACAGAGTCACATTCCGCAAGCGGTTTACCCCCGAAGGCGAGCCGGCCGACGACCCGCATTCGCTCGTTTCCACCGCCGACGGCGTAGTCGAGGACGAAGAGTTCGTCGAGATCATCGAGCCCGCGGGAATCGGTGTGGCCGAGGACCTGAACGAGGGCTCGGGCTCGGAGGAAAGCAACGACAACGGCTTCCTCGGCATCGGCACCGAGACCTGGGTCTACGAGATCGCCGAAGGCCGCGAGGACGAGTTCAAGGCCGCGCTGGTCGAAAGCCGCGTGGTGCTCGACTTCGAGGAAGTGCCGGACGAATCGCTGACCACGTAAGGGACTTCCCTGCCCGGTGACGCCGGATCGCGCGATCTCTGTGTCGGCCTGGCCGCACCGCCGCTTCCGGCCGGCCCCGCACCACGCGGACTGCGCGCGCCGGGCCTGTCCAGCCGGGCGCATTCGCACTGGCCCGCTCTTTCGCTCGCCCCGCGCGCCGCCTTCCGCAGCCGATCGGGTCCGGCAGCGAACCCCGTGCGGCAAACGAAAAAACCGCCGAGGCTCGGCGGTTTTTCTGCGTAAGTTGTTGACCACCCTAGATCGCGACCGCCGAGCTTCGGCGGTTTTTCGTAGCGCAACGCCCTGCTTCGCACCCGGCAAAATCGCGGACAGCCCGGCGAGCTGAGAATTGGTATTCTATTTCTCACATGAAATTCAGCCGCCTGCTCGCCGCGCTTGCATTTTTGCTGTGCCTCTGCATTCCCTTTCCGGGAGCCGAGGTGAAGTCGCTCAACCCCAAGGTCGTGAAGATCATCGACAGTGTCTCGGAAGACCACATCCGAGCCAACCTGGAAAAGCTGGTTTCGTTCGGAACGCGCAACACCATGTCCAACCCGGACGACCCGGTGCACGGCGTCGGCGCCGCGCGGCAATGGATCTTCAACGAATTCAAGAGCTACAGCCCGCGCCTCCAGGTCCGCTTCGATAAATTCCGCGTGAAAAAACAGGGGCAGCGCATCTTCAAAGATGTCGATCTGTGGAACGTGGTGGCGGTCCTGCCGGGCACGAAGATGCCGGAGACGCAGGTCCTCATCACCGCACATTACGATTCCCTGAATCTCGGCGCGCGCCCGGCCGGCCAGGCTGCCGGGCCGGGCTCGGAGGCGCCGCCGGTGGGCGACCGCCCCCAGATGACGCCCGAGCAATTCGAAAAGAACGCCAATCTGCCCGCGCCGGGCGCCTGCGATGACGGCAGCGGCACCGCGTCGGTCATGGAGCTGGCGCGCGTGATGAGCCAGTACGAGTTCGACAAAACGCTGGTGTTCATCGCGTTCGCGGGCGAAGAGCAGGGGCTCGTCGGCAGCACGCTCGAAGCCGCCAAGGCGAAGAAGGAGAACCAGGTCATCGAAGCGGTGCTGAACAACGACATCATTGGCACCGACCGCGCCGGCAACGGCCGCATCGGCAACAACGCCGTCAGCATCTTCAGCGATGACAACATGGATTCGCTGCCGCAGCAGCTTTCCCGCTACGCCAAGGAGATCGGCGAGCGGTACATTCCGTCATTCCAGGTGGAGACCGTGTTCATGCAGGACCGGCTGGGCCGCGGCGGCGACCACACGCCGTTCCAGTTGGAAGGTTTCGCCGCGATTCGCGTCTCGACGCCGAACGAAATCTACGCCAACCAGCACCACGATACCGACACGCTGGAAAACATGTCCGTCCCGTACACCACCAAGGTTGCGAAGTTCAATGCGGCGGTGGCGGCGAGCCTGGCGCTGGCGCCCAGGCCGCCGGCGATTCTGCGCGTGCCGGGCGCGGGCCGCGGGCAGAATGGAGCGGCGGGCGCGCCGGCCGGCGAGGGCCGCGGCGGCACGCAGCCGGCGGAGAGCGCGGCGGCTGGCCGGGGCGAAGCAACAACCGGGCGCGGCGCGGCCGGCGGGCGGCGCCCCACGCCGATGATTTCCCGCGGCGGCGGCTACGACGCGGTGCTGCAATGGCGGCCCGCCGGCTCAGAGGCCGACATCCAGGGTTACGCGGTGGTGATGCGCGCCACCAATGCGCCATACTGGGAGAAGGAAGTCTACGTCGGCAAGGTCACGCAGTTCAAGCTCCCGGATGTCTCCATCGACGACATCAAATTCGGCGTCAAAGCCATCGGCAACGACGGCAGCGAGAGCCTGGTAAGCGCCTACGTGTACCCGCCGCGTGCCAAGGCGGAAATTGAAACAGTCAATTAAGGATCAGGGATCGCGGATCAGGGGTCGGGGACCGGGTCGCCTCGCGGTTGTCGCGGCGTTGGCCGCGGTGAGCGCCTTTGCCCAGCAGCCCCCGTTCACGCTCGAACAGGTTTTGAGCGCTCCGTTCCCCACGGATCTCACGGCCGCGCCGTCGGGCGGCAGGATCGCGTGGGTCTCGAACGCGCGCGGCGTGCGCAATGTGATGGTGGCGGAGCCGCCGGAATACCGCGGGCGCGCGGTAACGGCATACACGGCAGACGACGGGCAGGACATCGGCCCGCTCGCCTGGACGCCGGATGCTTCTGCCGTCCTCTACGTGCGCGGCGGCAGCGCCAATCGCGCGGGCGAAGCGCCCAATCCGGCGCACAATCCGCGTGGCGAGCAGCAGGCGGTGTGGATCGTCCCGGCGAGCGGCGGTGCGCCGCGCAAGCTCGGCGATGGCGCGCAGCCGGCGGTCTCGCCCAAGGGCGATCGCGTGGCGTTCGTGCGCGGGAATCAGATCTGGTGGGCGCGGCTTGACGGCAAATCGCCGGCGGCGCACGCATTCGTGGCGCGCGGTTCGTGCGGCGCCCCGGCATGGTCGCCGGACGGCTCGCGAATTCTCTTCGTCAGCGGACGCGGCGACCACAGCCTGATCGGTGTATATGACGTCGCGGCCGATGCCGTGCAGTATGTCGATCCCTCGACCGATTTCGACGAATACCCGGCGTGGTCGCCGGACGGCCGCAGCATTGGCTTCATCCGCGTGCCATCGGACGGCTTGCGGCCGGTCCGCAAGCCGGAGCGCGCGGGCGAGCCGTGGTCGATCCGCGTGGCGGATGTGGAGACCGGCAAGGGCCGCGAAATCTGGCATGCGGGAACGGGTGCGGGCAGCGTATTCCGGGAGATCGCCGGCGATCGCCAGTTGTTCTGGGCGGCCGGCGGGCGGATCGTGTTCCCCTGGGAAGGCGACGGCTGGACGCACGTGTACGCCGTGCCGGCCGCCGGCGGCGAGGCCGTGCGCCTGACGCCGGGCGCGTTCGAGGTAGAGGATGTGGCGCTCGAACCCGGCGGCACGGAGCTCATGATTTCGTCGAACCAGGGGGATATCGACCGGCGGCATCTGTGGCGCGTGCGCGTGGCGGGCGGCCAGCCCGTGGCCGTGACCTCCGGCAGCGGGATCGAATGCCGGCCGGTGCGGGTTTCGGCTCCGGGCGCGATCGCTTATGAGCACTCGGACGCGCAGCACCCGATGCGCGTCGCAGTGAGCATCGGCGGACGGACGATTGAGGCCGACCCCGGCGCGATCCCCGCCGATTTTCCGCTCGGCCACATGGTCGCGCCGCAGCCCGTGGTGTTCCGCGCCGCCGACGGCGTCGAAATCCACGGCCAGCTTTTCCTGCCGCCGCACGCGGCGGGCCGCGTGCCCGCGGTGGTCTTTTTCCACGGCGGATCGCGGCGCCAGATGCTGCTCGGCTGGCATTACATGACGTATTATTCGAACGCCTACGCGTTCAACCAGTACCTGGCAAACAGCGGGTATGCCGTGCTCTCCGTGAACTACCGCAGCGGCATCGGGTACGGCCTCGACTTCCGGGAGGCGCTCGGCTATGGACCCGCCGGCGGCCGCGAGTACGCCGACGTGAAGGCCGCGGCCGAATACCTGCGCTCGCGTGCCGAGATCGACCCGGCGCGCATCGGCGCCTGGGGCGGCTCCTACGGCGGCTACCTCACGGCCATGGCGCTGGCGCGCTCGTCGGATTTGTACCGCGCGGGCGTGGACCTGCATGGCGTTCACAACTGGACGACGGAGTTGGGGATTCCCAAGGGCGAGCCGGACTACAAGCTGGCCTTCGATTCCTCGCCGATGGCCTTTCTCGACGGCTGGCGCTCGCCGGTACTGCTGATCCAGGGCGACGACGACCGCAACGTGCAGTTCAACCAGACTGTAATGCTGGCGGATGCGCTGCGGCGGCGGAACGTGCGGGTCGAAGAGCTGGTTTTCCCCGATGAAATTCACGATTTTCTGCTGTGGAAATCGTGGATCAGGGCGTATTCCGCTGCGGCGGCTTTCCTGGCCCGAGTTCTATAACCAAGTAGCCCGAGCGACACTGGCCGATTGCCGTATTCTCTAGTACAATAATACTCCAGCTTCAGTTACTCCCACTACTGGTCGAGGGAAGGAACTTTGAAAAAGAAGAACTTGCAGCGACTCGCGTCTCTGGCGGCTGTCGGTGCGGGCGCGGTCATCGCGACCGCCGATAAAGCCGAGGCCGGCACCATCGTTTACTCCGGTCCGTTGGATGTTCAGGTCGGCTGGTCGGCCAGCCCGAGCGCGGTTGCCCGGACAACCATCAATCTGGCTTCCGCCGCGATTCACTTCTACACGCATACGCGAACGCCCGCGCCCTTTTACCACTACCGCTCGATTCGCTTCAGCGCAAGCGGCGCGAAGCCGCTGGTGGCGGGAATCTCAACGCTGATGACTTTCCTTCGCGGCTCGGCTTTTCCGGTGCATTACAGCGCCAATTCCATGGGCCTCGTGGCTGCGCGAGGCTGGAACACTCACTCGGGCGCCCACCATCTCGCGGGTCACCCGCCGTTTCAGAATATCTATGCGTTTTTCACTCTGCCGTTGCACAGCCCCAACCCGCTTTACGGGTGGATCGAGTTGAGCTACAGCGCGACGAGCGCGACGGGCAATTCCCCTGCCTACGGACCGCTGCTGACGGTCGAGGGCTGGGCTTACGATACCACCGGGGCGCGGATCCAAGCCGGCGATACGGGCAGCGCGACCCCGGAGCCGGACACGTTCGGATCCACGGGCCTCGCCGCGCTGGCGCTCGGCGCGGCAGGGATGCGCCGGTGGCGCGCCGCGCGACAGTGAAACCGCTCGCTTAGGCAGTGCCGGTTTCGGGAAGTCCGGCGCCAGACACGCGCCCACGCCGCAGCCGCGCGCAGTTCAACCGCCGGCCGGGCCATCTGGCCAATACTAATTAACCAAACGGGTATTGTTTCTATTTTGTACGGCTTGATACATTGAATCCGTACTTCAGTAACTCTTCAGGACTGGTCAGGGAAATCTTTGAAAAAAAGAAACTTGCAGCGCGTAGTTACGCTTTCGGCCGTAGGCACGGGAGCGGCTTTCCTCACTGCGGATCAAGCCGAGGCGGGAACGATCTGGTATTCGGGGACCGAGAACCTTCAGGTAGGCTGGTCCGCCAGTCCGGGAGCGGCGAGTCACCAAACGATCCAACTGGGATCCGCCAGCCTCGTGTTTGCGCGCGCTTCGGGAAACTCATCCAGCCGGGGCTACCGGTCGATTCGCTTCCGAGGCCAGCGGGCAAGCGTTTTGGGTCAGTATTACGGGATGCAGGTTTTCGGGAACGGCTCTGCCTTTCCCGCAGCTTTCAGCCTGAATCCGAAAGGTATGGTCGGCGGCCGCACCTGGACCACGGCCGGGACGTTCCACGCCACCTTCGGCAACCAGCCGTTCACCGATTCCTATGCCCTGTTCACCATCACGCCATCCAGCGGTCCCAACCCCTTGTACGGGTGGGTCGAGCTGAGCTATAGCGTAACAGCCGGCAGGGACAGTTCCGCAGCGAACGGACCGCTGCTGACCATCGAAGGCTGGGCGTACGACACGAGCGGCAACCGCATCGTGGCGGGAGATACCGGCAGCAGCGCCACGCCGGAGCCGGACACGTTCGCGTCCACGGGCTTGGCCGCGCTGGCGCTGGGCGCAGCGGGAATGCGCCGTTGGCGCAAAAAAGCGCTTAGCGGAGTGTTGACTGACCCCGGGCAATAGTACGCGCCCACGCCGCAGCCGCGCGCAGTTCAAACGCCGGCCGGGCGGGGCGGTGAGATATCCAGTACTTGACGCCCAGACAGTACCAACGTACAATTCCGTACTTCGGAGGTGCGTCCAGTTGAAGAAGCTGAGAAAAAGGAATTTGCAACGGTTGGCGACGCTCTCGGCCGTGGGCGCGGGCGCGGTCTTCGTGACCGCAGACAAGGCGGAAGCCGGAACGATCTACTCCGGTCCGATGAATGTTCAGGTCGGCTGGACCACGAACGGGTTCCAGATACGCTACCGCCAGTCAGTCGGATCCTCAATTGCGTTCCAGATAAAAGGGATGGCGAGCCGCACCTCTTTTAGCCGCCGAATCAGTGCCTACGGATCTGGCAATCTCCGGTTTGCCGGTGGCGTGCTTAACTACCTGCAGCTCTTTAGCCCCGGCGCGGTTTGGGGCACCACTCGGACGGGGGCGCCTTACCTCCTGATCAACCAACGCAAATGGTCGCTGTCGAGCACCGCCACGTTCCATTACACTGGCGGCGACGGCAGTTTTACCAATAAGTACGCGCTGTTCGAGTTCAACCCCGGCACGGGACCGCGCTACGGCTGGATCGAGCTGAGCGGCTCGGTCACCAATGCGTACGGTACCTCGGATGCATACGGCCCGTCGGTCACAGTGGAGGGCTGGGCTTACGACACGACCCCCAATGAGCAGCTTCCCGCCGGTTACGTGCCGGAGCCTGGGACGTTCGCGCTGACTGGCCTTGCCGCGCTGGCGCTCGGGGCGGCCGGAATGCGCCGCTGGCGGGCAGCCAAGGCTGCGTAATCGCCCCGCGCGAGCGCCGCTGGAGCGCCGCCAAGCCGGATAAATCCGGGAGCCGTGGCGTCGTGCCGGCGAACCGTTAGTACTGTTCACACGGCGTGCTGCTTGACTTGACAACTGTACTATACAGTACACTCTCTCTTTTCGGGGGAATTCCGCTTTGAAACTAACGAACGGGAATTTGCAGCGCTTGGCGCCGCCCTCGGCAGCTGGCGCGGGCACCGTTTTCGTGACCGCGGACAGGGCCGAAGCCAGCGCCATCGTTTATTCGGCTCTGCTGAAAGTTCAGGTCGGCTGGTACAGCCCTAATCACTTCGACGGCAGCTACTCGCACAGCTTCACGGCCCGAACCGGAACCGGCCGCTTGCGGCTCTTCAGTGCCGGTGCGGTTTGGGGCACGGCTGCGGCGGGAACTCCCGGCACCCACGTCCTGCGAATCGAGCACCGGTTCTGGTCGAGCGTCAATGGTTGGTTCGCGCGGAACGCCCTGGCGCTGCGGGCGGCGGGAATGTGGTGCTGGCGCGCCGCGAAGGCCGCGTAAACAGAAAACGATTTCAAGGTCCTCAGGTTCCCTATGCCCCGTCTTCTCCTGGTTGGATGGGATGCCGCCGATTAGAAGATCATCGATCCGCTGCTCGCGGCGGGCGAAATGCCGCACCTGGCATCGGTGATCTCGGGCGGCGTCCGCGGTAATATCGCGACGCTCTACCCGGCCCTCAGCCCCACGCTCTGGACCTCGATCGCCACCGGCAAACGGCCGTTCCGGCACGGCATCCACGGCTTCACGGAGCCGACACCGGATGGCCTCGGCGTCCGGCCGATCACCAATCTCGGCCGGAAGACCAAGGCCTTCTGGAACATCCTCAATCAGAACGGAAAACGGTGCCTCGTGGTGGGCTGGTGGCCGTCCCATCCGGCCGAGCCGATCGACGGCGTGATGGTGTCGAATCAGTTTCCGCCGGAGCGCCATTCGAACCCGGAGCAGCCCGCGCCGCCGGAGACGGTCTGGCCCGCGGCGTGGCAGGAGCGGCTCGCCGATCTGCGCGTCCACCCGACCGAGATCACGGGCGAGATCCTGCGGATGTTCGTGCCGCGCATGGCGGAGGTCGATCAGGAGCGCGATCGGAGCCTGTTCGACCTGGCGTGCGTGATCGCCGAGACGATGAGCATCCATAATGCCGCGACCGAGCTGATCGAGCAGGAAATCTGGGACGTGGCGGCGGTTTATTACGTCGGAATCGACCACTTTTCGCACCGGTTCATGCGGTATCACGCGGGAAAGGCGCGCGAGCGCGACGGCTCCGACCCGGCGTGGTACAGCGAGGTGGTGCGCAACGCCTACCGCTACCACGACGTGATGCTCGGGCGGCTGCTGGCGCTGGCGGGTCCGGAGACGAGCGTCATGGTGGTGAGCGACCACGGATTCCACTCCGACCGCCTGCTGCCGGATTACATTCCTGCCGAAGCCGCGGGGCCGGCGGTGGAACATCGCCATTTCGGCATCTTCGCCCTGCGCGCGCCCGGCGTTCCGCCGGGCGGGAAAGTGCACGGCGCGAGCATTCTCGATATCACCCCCACGGTGCTGCACGTGTTCGGATTGCCCGCCGGCGAGGACATGGACGGCAAAGTCCTGGCCGGGGCGTTCGACCGGCCGGAGGTGGCGCCGCGCATCCCGAGCTGGGACGAAGTGCCGGGGCGCGACGGACGGCACGCGGCCGGCCGCGCCTATGACGGCGCGGATTCCGTGGAACCGCTCAAGCAACTGGTGGCGCTGGGGTACATTGCACCGCCCGGAGAGAATGCCGCGGAGACGGTCCGGCAGTGTCTGGCGGAGAACCAGTACAACGTGGCGCGCGCCTGGCTCGATGGTGGCCATCCCTCGGAGGCCGCAGCGATCCTGGAGAAGCTTCTGGAAGGCGATCCGGAAGACGGGCGCTTCTATCGCGAGCTGTTCCAGTGCCGCCTGCGCCAGGGCGACCGCCGGGCGGCGCGGGCCGTGCTGGACCGCTTCGACCGTGCCTGCGCCTCGTTCGTGCCGCGCGCGCAGGAGGAGCTGAAGAAGCTGGCGGCCGAGGCGAAGGAAAAGCAGAACGATCAGGAGAAGAGTGAGGACGATCCGGCGGCGCGCCGCCGCCAGTTCCGTATGCGGGAACTGGCGGAGAAGGCCGCCGGATGGGTACCCGAGCGCCTCATGATGCGGTGCCGGCTGGCGCTGCAGGCGCCGCGCGGCGCGGGGCGGAAGAACGCCGCCGCGGCGCTCGAGCAGTTCGCCTCCGCAGCGCGCCGCAATGCCGGGGCGGGGCTGTTCCTGGCGGAGGGGTTCGCCGCAATCGGCCAGTTCGAGCGGGCGCTTACCTATATCCGGCGGGCGCGCCGCGCAGACCCGGACGACTTCCGGGCGATGGCCATCGAGGCGCGCATCCACCAGGCGGAATCGCGGCACGACGAAGCGATTGCGTGCGCGGCCGAATCCCTGCTGCGCGTCTACTTCCAGCCGGACCTGCATCTGCTGCTGGCGCGATCGCTCTTTCAGCTCGGCGAATCGCGCGCGCGGAAGAATCGGCCCGGGTTGCATTGGCGCAGATGCCGGAATCGCCGGAAGCGCATGCGCTGCTGGGCCGCATTCTGCGGAAGGATCGGGCGCGGTGGGGCGAGGCCAGCCTGCACATCGCGAAGTCCCAGATCCTGCGCAAGAAGCGTGCGGCACGCCGGTCGGCCGAGCCGGAAGAGGCGCCGGGCGCCCCGGGCGCCGGGCCCGGCCTGCCGGCTCTCGAACGCTGGGAAGGCGAGCAGCCGGAGGACCGCGGGCGCACGATCACGATCGTGACCGGCCTGCCTCGCAGCGGCACGTCCATGATGATGCAGATGCTCGCCGCCGCCGGCGTTCCGCCGTATACGGACGGGCAGCGCATCCCGGACGAGGACAACCCCCGCGGGTACTTCGAGCACGAGCGGGCGGGGCAGCTCCATCGCGATACCTCATGGCTGCCCGAAGCGCGCGGCAAGGTTGTCAAGATTGTGGCGCCCCTGTTACCGTACCTGCCGGCGGGAGAGCAATACCGGGTGGTCTTTATGCAGCGCGATCTGAAGGCGGTGGTGGCCTCCCAGCATGCCATGCTGGAGCGGCTGGGACGCACCGGCGCCGGGCTGACGGATGCCGCGCTCGAGCGGGTTTACACCCGGCAGTTGGTCGAGGTGCAGCGCTGGCTGCGGCGGACGCCGGGCGTGCAGGCGATCACAATCGGTTACGATGCCGCGCTCGAAGATCCGGCGGCCACAGCCGCGCGGCTGGTCAATTTTCTGGGAGAGCCGTTCGATGCGGCTGCCGCTGCCGCGGCCGTCGATCCCGCGCTGCGCCGTCAGCGGGGCGCCGAGCCCGAGGTGATCCATTCCGCATAAGGGGAGACGCTTTCGGCAGTGGGCGCGGGGGCCGCTTTTGTGACGGCGGATCAGGCGGAAGCCAGCGTGATCCACTGGCCGGGTACGTTGAACGCGCGCCGATCCACGCCGGCAACATCGGAAGCGCCGTTCCCGAGCCCGGCTCGTTCGTGTTGACGGGGTTGGCCGCTCTGGCGCTCGGGGATGCGGGGCTGGCGCGCCGTTAATGCCCCACAGCGATTTTCCCGCTCTGCACCAGCGAATCCGCCTTGCTGAACTTCGGCCAGTTGAAACCGTAGAACGCGACGAAGACGAAGCAGACGGCGGGGACGATGAAGCCGCGCGACATGTCGAACTTGTCCGCCACATAGCCCATCAGCTTGGGCAGCACGGCGCCGCCCATGATCGCCATCACGATGAACGCCGAGGCCTTCTTGGCGCGCGCGCCCAGGCCGTAGATGCCGAGGGCGAAGATCGTGGGGAACATGATCGACATGAAGAAATAGCTGGCGAACACGCAGGCCACCGAGAGCCAGCCCAGCTTCAGAAAGACCAGCACCGTTGCGATCACGTTCATCAGGCCGTAAAGGCCGAGCACCTTGTGCGCCGACGCCTTGCGCAGCAGCGCGGAGCCGGTGATGCGCCCCAGGAGGAAGCAGCCGAAGGCTACGGACGCCAGGTTCGCCGCGCCCTTGTCGCTGAGGGCCACGGCGCCGGTCTTGGCGGTCTCGAACCAGCCGCCCAGCCAGCCGATGGACGTCCACGAGGCCGGCAGCGGCGGCACTTCCGCGGTCATGTAGTTAATGAAGAAGCTGAAGATACCGGCCTGCGCGGCGACGTAGAAGAATTGCGCCGCCACCGCCAGCACGAAATGCGGGTGCGACCAGATGGAGTGGGATGCGCCGGGCGCGCCGTTGTCGTCGAGGTGATAGGTGTCCTCGGTCTTGATATCCGGGACGCGGGCGAAGGCGAAGATGGTCGCGATCACGAGCGCGCCGATGGCGAGGCCGAGGTAGGGGATGTAAAGCGTCTGGCTGCCCGTGCTGCGGCCCATCGCGTCCTTGGAATAGAAGAAAATGCCGCCGAGCGGCGGTCCGAAGATCCAGCCGAGACCGTTGCAGGATTGCGCGAGGTTGATGCGCGTGGCGGCGTAGCGCGGGTCGCCGAGCACGGTGGTGTACGGGTTGGCGATGGTTTCAAGAAACGTGAGGCCGGTGGCGATGACGCAGACGCCGGCCAGGAATCCGAGGAAGGCGGTCCCTGGCGTGACGGCGCCCGCGCGCGCCAGAGCGCTGATGTGCGTAGCGGGCAGAAACCAGAAGCCGCCCACGGCCACGATCAGGAGTCCCGTGATGATGCCGCGCTTATAGCCGAGGCGCGTGGCCAGCCAGCCGGCCGGCATGGACATCAGGAAATAGCCGAGGTAATGCGCGAACTGCACCCAGGCGGATTGCGCCTTGGAGAGGTTCAGCTCCTCCTGAAAATGCCGGTCCATGACGTCGATCATGCCGTTGCATAGCGCCCAGAGGAAAAAGAGCGAACTGACCAGGATGAAGGTGAAGGTCAGGTTTTGGCCATCCGGCAGAATGAAAAGGCCCTGCTTTCGCGTGCTCATCGGTGCTGACGATTCTAGCAAACGGCCGCGGGCACGCTGGACGCGGGCTCACCGGCGATACCGGTCCTGCTTCAGCACGTTGACGCCGAACCAGCCCCAGTAGACCCGATGCTTTTGGATCAGGCCCCCTGCAATCTCCATGACCTCCACGAAATCCATCTGATCGCCTTCAGGTCCACTGCGCGGGTACTCCCAGATGACCGTGTGGCCGTCCGTGAAGTAGCCGGCGCGGTGATACTTGCGGACCTCCGGCTTGCGCGCGGCGAGAATCTCGAACAGCTTGCGCAACTCTTCATGGCCGCGGCAAATGCCTTCGTCCCTTTCGAGGAGATGCGAGACTAAGGGGCTCTCCAAGACGGCATCCGGCGCGTAGAGCGCGAGCAGCGCGTCCGGGTCGTTCCGGGACAGCGCATCGTCCCATTGCATATAGATTCGTTCGATATCTTCGTTCGCCAGCTCCTGGCCAGCGAGGGCATGAGGCTGCAATTGCTGAACTGCCATATCGGTGCTCCGATTGGGCCGGCGCCTACCAGAGTCCCTCTTTGGTATAGGGCCGGCTCCACAGGGTAATGTGCAATTGAATGGCCTTCGCCCAGGCATCTTCGAGTTTCCGCAGCTCAGGCTCGCGGATGCCGGCCTCGACGAAGAACCGCCGCGTTTCGATAGCCATGTGCGTGCCGAACGCGATCAGGTAACGGAGCGGCACCAGGGCGGGCGTCTGCGCGTGGTCGGTGAGATTTTTCCTGGCGGGAGTGTGGCGGAGGCCGATCTCCTCCTGGTAATCCAGCCACGCGCGGTCGTGCGGACGCACGGCGGCGTCCACCACCCACTGCACAAACCGCTTCTTCACCTTCGCGGCGTACTCGTCATCGCGTTTTCCATCCGGCCCGACGAACCAGGCCGCCAGGTGCGGCCGGGCGGCGATCAGGGCGCGCCAGGCATCGACCATGCGTTCCGCATTGGCGCGGAAGAACTCCGCGTGGCGCTGGAGAATGGCGGCGTCCTCGTCGGTCCAGCCCACGGTGGACTCGATCTGCCGCAGTTCCTCCATCGTAAGAGGCGAGTGCGCCGCTTCGGGACGGCCGTAGTCGTAGCCGGGGATCGCGGCGGGCGATCCCGCATCGGGCATAATTGTAGGGTTCGGCATGATCTATAGGATGCATGCCGGATGCCATCGGGCGCTGCCGGTCAGAAGAGGCGGTCCTGTTTGCGCAGCGTGCCGAAGGTTCCCAGGTTGGCGATGGTGAATGCGAAGGTCAGCGAGGTCTGATCGCGGATGCCGGCGTTGTACCGGCGGTACTCGACGCTGAGGCCGCAGCAATCGGTGTTGTAAGTCACCTGCGCGGTGGTGTACAGGACCAGGGCCCGGCGGTAGTCGTACACGCTTTGGATGCCAGCGTTCCAGCCGCGGCGGTTGGCATCGCCAAAATCGAAGCGGCCGCGAAACTGGTCGGCGGAAGGACGCGCGAGGCCAACTACGCCGTTCGAGTTGACAAATACGGTATACGGGATCTGGACTTCATCGTGCCCGGCCGAGATATGGAACCGGGGACTCCAGCGGTAATCGAGCGATAAGTCCGTATCGGTGATCCGGTTATAGTAAGGGTCGATATCCGCCTGCCACTGAAGGCTCACGCCGCTGATCGGCGTGGCCCGCATGATGGACGCAATGGGCGAGTAGCTGCGCGGCCCGACGAGGAACGCATAGGCGGTAATGTCCGCGGTGCCGGCAAAGAGATTCCGGATGCCGGGAGTGAGCGCGCCGCCGAAGGTGGGGTCGAAGTAGCGCGCCTGCATCAGCTCCCAACTGAAGATCTCCTGGACCGTATCGCCGCGCTTGGCGTAGATGCGATTCGTCAGCGAGAGGTTGAGCTGGTTGGTGTTGGAGAGGATATCCATCTCGTCGAAGCGGACGACGCGGTTGAAATCCTGGCCGATTCCGGTGACCCACTGATAGGTGGCGCGCGGCTCGATCACGTGCTTCAGCTTGTCGCCGAATATCGTCTTCTTGTCGAACACCCGCTCGAAGGCCGGGAAGATGAAATCGACCGAGAGCTCGCGCGCGCCGCGCAGGAAATTCGCGCCGTTGACCTTGTTGATCGGCTCGCCCAGGACGAGGTATTGGAGTGGCTGGGTGGACGGGGTCTGCGTCTGGGTTTCGCCGTAGAAGGTCTCCTGGAATCCCATGGAGGGCACGATGTGAAAGTCGCCGAGGTGCAGCGCGCTGGTCAGGTGCGGCGCCACATTCGTGCGGCCGGTGAAGTTCTTGGTCTCGAATTGGTAAAAGAGGTTATTGTTCGCGTCGAAAATCGGCGCGGCGCGGGAGAGCAGGCCGGCCGAGGCATCGAAGGACCACCACAGCGGAATATTCCGCCAGAACTGGCGGTCGCGGCCGTCGAGATCGAGCTCGGGCAGCTTGCGGACGGTGACGTCGTTCGAGAGGAAGTCGACGTCTCCGTTCGGCTGCGTGACCGCAATCTCGGTGGATACGAAGTTCTGGATGCGCGCCGCCACGGCGTTGAACGTAAAGGTGTCCCAGTTCTTGGTCAGAGCGCCGACGGAGTGAATCTCGGACCCGATGGTGTCGTTGTAGGACTGCGACCATTGCTGGCGGAAGCGGAACGAGGTGAGATAGTTGAAGTAGCCGCGGGCACTCCAGCCTCCACCCAGCTCCGTACGGCCGATGGAATACACGTTCAGGCCGCTGTAGCGGTTCGCTGGTGAGGTGGCGCCCGGAGCGCCGTTGTCCTGCACGCCGTAGATGATGGCGCCGAAGTCCGAGTTTTCCCGCGGCTTGGCGCGGAAATCGACGTTGGTGCCGTAGGCTTGGGTGGTGTAGTCGTAGAACCGGACGGCCAAGTCGGATTCCCGATTGATCGCCCAGTAATAGCCCACGCCGACCATGAGGCCGCGCCAGGTGTGCGGCGCGAAATTGGGAATCAGGAAACCGCTGTGCCGCGGATGCCGTTCGAGCGAGTGATAGAAGAACGGCGTATAAAACACGGGCATGCGCTTCAACAGGAACCAGCTTCGATGCGTCACCGCGTGATCCTGCGGAATGATGTCGAAGCGGGCGCCGCGGAGCCGCCACCAGGGGTCCGGCATTTTGCAATTGGTGACCCAGCCGTTGTGCACGACGTATCTTTCGCCGATGCGCTCCGCCCAGGCGCCTTCGAAATGAAACGGCTGGTTGGCCGTGAGGACGCCGCGGCGCGCCACGATGCGCGGCATGGTTTCGCCGATGACGTCCCAGAACTTGCCCTTCTCCTCGTCGGTGTTGTACTCCAGGCGGCTGCACCAGAGCTGTTCGTTCTTGATGAAGCTCTTGTAGTAGACGTTGCCTTCCGCTTTCACGTCGCCGGTATCTTCGTTGTATTCGATCTCGTCGGCGCGGAACAGCATGGTGGAGCTTTCGATTTCCGCCTGCTTTCCGCCTTCATGGTGCACCCGTTTGATGGGGCCGATGCTTTCCACGGTGCCGACGACGTTCCAGTTGCGCGGCGGCAGAGAGGCGGGCGGGACGGCTGGCGGCGGAATTCGAGTTGCGGAATTTGCGGTCTGAGCGGTGGCTGGACCGGCTAAGATCAGCGTCGCCAACGCACTAAGGGCAAAAATACACCTAATACTGGAAGATTTTTCGTGACAACGCCTCATACATATGGTAAGAATGCGAGAGGAAGAGATTCGGGTACGCGCCTCAATCACGGAAGTTAACACAATTCCGGAGCTTCAGGTTACGAAGGCGCCGCCAGCGGAGGAGACTGTCCAGCCATGACCTGTGGATTTTGCGGTTCGCGCAGCCGCGACGGAGAGCACCGATGCTGGAGGTGCGGCCGGCGCCCGGACGACACGCTGACGGGCGAATTCACGTTGCACCGCACCGAAGGGCAGCTTGCCGTGCAGTTGCAGCCGGCCGCTCCGCCCGAGCCGCCGGCGCGGCGGAAAGGCCTGGCCAGGGCCGTGCAGTTCCCACTGTTTCAGGATCGCCCGGCGCCCAACGTGATCCCGTTCGAATCCTACGCCCCGGTCGAGCCGAAGCCGCGGCAGCGATCCACGGCCACCCGTACGGCGCCGCGGCGCGCGCCGAGGCCGCGCGTGGTCGAAGAACAGGGGACGCTCGATTTTCTGCCTCCCGCGCCGCCGAAGCCGCGGACTCTTGCGACCACGGTGGAAGCGGTCATTTACTGCGACGCCCCGGTGGCCTCGCGGCTGCACCGGATGGTCGCCGCGGGCCTCGACTGGAGTCTGGTAATGATCGCGTACGGGCTCTTTCTACTCGCATTTCGCGTGTTCGGAGGCGAATTTGCCCTCAACCGGGTCAGCCTGGCGATGCTCGGCGCCGTCCTGCCGCTCTTCGGAGTGCTGTACGGGCTGATGTGGTGCTGGGCGGGTAAAGAGACGGCGGGCATGCAGTTCGCCGGCCTGCACCTGCTCACCTTCGAGGGCTTTGCGCCGGACCGCCGCCACCGCCTGCTGCGGCTGGCGGGTTCGAGCCTGAGCCTCGTCACCTTGCTGGGCCTGCTCTGGTCGCTGGTTGATGAGGAACTGCTGGGCTGGCAGGACCACATCTCGCGCACCTTCCCGACGCCGCAGGCACTGGATCATCAGATTCTGCGCCGGCGGTAGCAGGTTGCGGACAAACATCGGCCGACCAGTCACGCCCATCCGCGCCGCAGATCATTTAACATTTCTAAACGATTCGTTTGATGCAAACCGGTTGACTTATCTCGGGTTCGGCACTATGATAGCCGCTATCATCAATGGGGGTCGCGGCATCCGGACCGCAAACTTACGACCAGGGAGTCGATAAGGAGTCAATATGGTTTCGCACGTAATGGCGATATGCGCCGCTCTTCGTAACAGGGCCCTTTGGGCGATGACTGCCCTCCTACTTACGGCATATCTCGCGCCACCCGCTAGAACCCAACAGGTTGCCGTCGCGGAAGTGGACGGTCGGGTGACCGATCCCAGCGGCGCCTCCGTTGCCGGGGCGTCGGTAAAGATGACGGAAACCGAAACGCACCAGGTGCACACGTTTTCCACGGACGCCAACGGAGACTTCCGTTTTCCCAACCTGCCGGTCGGCACCTACACGCTGGAAGTAACCGCACCGGGATTTAAAGCCTACCGTCAGTCCGGCATCACGCTGGAGGTGGCGCACAACGTGGAGCAGAATGTCTCGCTGGCCATTGGCGCGGCTACCGAAACGGTGGAAGTGAGCGCCAATGCCGGCATGGTCGAGACCAAGGACAGCGCCATTGCCCAGGTTGTCGAGCAGCAGAAGATCGTCGACCTGCCCCTGAACGGGCGCAACCTGACGCAACTGCTGACGCTGACGGGGGGCGGCACGACGGCGCCGGCGGGCGACCTGACGGGCAGCAAGAACATCCAGGGCTCGAACGGCTCGGGTACGTTTTCGGTGGCGGGCGGCCAGGCGAACGGCGTCAATTACCTGCTGGACGGCGGCGACAACAACGATTCGTTCAGCAACGTGAACCTGCCGATTCCCTTTCCGGACGCCGTGCAGGAATTCAGCGTGCAGACCAACGCGCTGCAGGCGCAATTCGGACTGCATCCGGGCGGGACCGTCAATATCGTGACGAAGTCCGGCACCAACGCCTTCCACGGCGACTTATTCGAGTTCCTGCGGAACTACGAATTGAACGCGCGGCCGAAGGGCCTCGTCGAGCCGAACGGCTCGGTCGTGCAGCCCTCGCGGGACTCGCTCAAGCGCAGCCAGTTCGGCGGCACCGCCGGCGGCAGAATCATCAAGGACAAGCTCTTTTTCTTCGGCGGCTACCAGCAGACGGTGCAGCGCAGCAACCCCTCGCAAACCACGGCGCACGTTCCGACGGCTTTGACGATCAAGGGAGATTTCTCCGTCGAAGACGCGCCCACGTCAGCGGGCGGATGCCAAAAGACGGCCATTACCCTGAAGGATCCGCTTACGGGAAATCCCTTCCCGGGCAATGTCATTCCGGCCAGCCGCTTCGACCCGGCGGCGATCAAGCTGCTCAGCTATGTTCCGATTTCGTCCGATCCGTGCGGCGCTTATGTTTACGGCCAGCCCGCCAATAACCCGGACTGGCAGGTGATCAGCCGCATCGATTACACGATCAACTCCCAGCACAGTTTCTACGCCCGGTACTATATCTACAACTACACGGCGCAGGCTTTCTTCGACGGAAAGAATGCCTTGACTACGGGGCCCAATCCCGGAAATAAGGATGAGTCCAACACGATCACGCTGGGGGAAACCTACGTGATCAACCCCACCTCCGTAAACTCCTTCCACGCGACCTTCGACCGGCGCGCCGACAACCGCGGTTCGGCCAGCAATCTGTTCGGCCCGCAGTCGCTGGGCATCAAGAACACGAACGGCGGGCCCTTTGCGGACAACATGACGGACAACTACATCCAGGTGACCGTCGGGAACTACTTCAACATCGCTTGCGGAACCTGCGCTCCGGGATATTTCGACGTTAACAATTACCAGGTTTCGGACGATTTTACGAAGATCCACGGCAGGCACCAGTTTGCGTTCGGCATCGACGGCCGCAAGGAGCAGTTCAATCAAACCAATAACCAGCAGTCCAATGGTCAATGGACGTTCAGCGGCGGCACGACGAGCGGCTACTCCGGTGATAACCTCGCCGACCTGCTGCTCGGGCATATGTCGTCGTGGAATCAGGGAAATGCGCTTTCCGACTACATGCGCCAGACCGTGTTCGCGGCCTATGCACAGGACTCCTGGCGCGCGACCGAGCGCCTGACGCTCAATATCGGCGCCCGATGGGAACCGGAGCTGCCCGCTATCGATAAGTACTGCCGCGGCAACCAATTCAACCTGGCAGATTACATTGCCGGCTTCCATAGCAGCCAATATCCCAACGCTCCTGCGGGATTGCTGTTCGGGCACGACCAACCGAACGGCTGCTCGTTCGCGAATAAGCACTGGCTGGCTACGTCGCCGCGCGTGGGCATCGTGTGGGACCCCACCGGCGCAGCGAAGCAGACGATCCGCGCCGGCTTCGGCCTGCTGCACGATTCGACCGAACTGTTCTATCCGGAGCGCTGGACCACCAATCCGCCCTACGCCTCGGCGATCACGTTCACGAATCCGCCCATCACGGCGCCGTTCTCGAACCCGTGGAACGGCTATGTTTCGCCGACCGGGGTGCCCGGCGATCCTTTCCCCGGCATCGCGATTTTCCCGACCTTGGGAACCTACGTGAGCATCCCGGAAAATATGCCGCCTACTTATGTGATCCAGTGGAACGTCAGCTACTCCCGGCAGATCGCGAAAGACTGGCTGGCGACAGCCACCTACATCGGCAACCATACGCTGCATATTTACGGCGCCAATGAACAGAACATGCCGGTGCTTCTGCCGGGCGCGACGACGTCCAACGAGCAGTCGCGCCGCCCGCTGACGCTGCTCAATCCAACCCAGGGCGCTTATTATAGCTCGATCGTGCAGTCCGATCCGGGAAACTGGGCTAAGTACAACGGTCTGCTGCTGAAACTGGAACACCGCTTCGCCAACCATTTCAACATGCTGGTGAATTACACGTGGTCGCAATGCATCAGCACCTACGATTTCGGCGGCGAACTGGCGGGCAACAACTATCAGAATCCGCTCAACCGCAACGCCGAAAAGGCCGACTGCAATTTCGACCGCCGGCACATCTTCAACCTTTCGGGAGTATTCGACAGTCCTGGAATCGGCGCCGGCGTCCTGCGTGCGGTCACGCGGGATTGGCAGGTCGCTCCCATCGTCAGCCTCTACACCGGGCAGCCGTTCACGGTGACCACAGGCTCGGACGTATCGCTCACTGGCGTAGGCGCCGACCGGCCGAACGTGGTCGCCGGAGTGAGCGATCCGTTCCCGCATACCACCAGCGAGTGGTTCAATCCGGCGCTCTTTGCCGGCGGCTGCAATAACGCAACATACGCGAGCAATCCCAGTTGCGTGCCGCTGGGATCGTTCGGCAACGCCGCCCGCGATATCTTCCACGGTCCCGGCACGATTCAGTGGGATATGTCGGTGAGCCGGCGGTTCCCAATCAGCGAGCGCTGGAAGCTTGACCTCAGGGGGGAGTTCTTCAACGTCATGAACCACGCCAACTGGAACTCGCCTTCGGCCGGCTTGACCAGCTCGACTTTCGGGCAGGTGACCGGGTTCGGATCGCCGCGGCTGATTCAATTATCCACGAAGGTGTGGTTTTAAGGAGCTAAGAAGTTAGGAGCTAGGAGTTAGGAGGGAATGGCGTCTACCCCGTTCCGCGAGGCCGGCCTCCTCGCTCGTAGATTCTTAGCTCCTAACTCCTCTCTACTGCACCGAATTCAAATAGGCCAGCAAATCCCCCAGCTCCTGCGGGCTCTTGAACCGCGGCCAGCCGATTCCCGCCTGCTTCATGCGATTCAGCATTTGAGGCCCATGGGACCAGATCGCGGACATGATCGCCACCTCGGAATAGTGCCGCGCCTGCCCGGGTAGCTGCGGCGCGCCGTGCGTCCCGCCGGCGTGGCAATCGGCGCAGTGCCGGGTGTGGAACACTGCCCGGCCTCGCGCCTTGTCGCCCGCCGGGTACACAAACTGCCGCATCCACAGAAAGCTGAGCAACTCCCGCATCTCCTCCTGCGTGAGCGAGGGCGTGGGCTTGACCATGCGCGGCGCGTGGTTCCACATGTCTACGGCGATATCCGTGAGGGTCATATCGTGCAGCCGGTTTTCGAGCGCCAGCTTGCCCACGTGGCACTTGACGCAGCCTTTTGCCTCGAAGATCCGGTAGCCGTCGCGATCACTGGTATTTGAAAAGCGCGACGCCAGGTGCCGCGTCTCCGGCAGCGACCGGAGCCACGCCGCCATGTCGTTCAACTGTGCCGTGGTGAGCTCCTGCCAGACGATGCCGCGCCGCGCGAACGCATCCTGCATGCGCGCGCTGTGATTCCACATCTGCTGCACCATCACGACCGGGTCGGCGAGCGATTCCCACCTGGCGATGGGCGGCGCGCCTTCGGCCCGCGACTCGCTGACACCGTGGCAGTCGCCGCAGTGCTTGGCCGCAAACGTAGCCTTGCCGCGGGCCGCGTCGCCCGGCTGGTCGAAGAAACGGGCGGAGTAGAAGTACGCGAAGAGGTCGGCGGCGTCGCCCGCGGAAAGATGCGGACGCTCGATGCCGGCCGCTTCCATCGCGCCCCACATCACCGGCGCATGGTTCCACATGGTGCTGGCAAGCTGCGCCGGCGTGTAACTGCGGCTCACCAGACGGCCGAAGTCCGCGCCCATCTTGCCGCCGCGGCCGTTGACGCTGTGGCACTTGACGCACTGTTCCTGCTCGAAGATCCGCGCCCCGCGCGCCGAATCCCCCGAGACCACCGGCTCCACCGCGGCCTGCGCCAGGACGGGCAGGAGAATGAGAGCAAGTTTTAACATTCCTTACAGGTTACTCGACGACACCCGCCGTAGTGAAGCGAATCGGACTTCAGCGACGGCGCATGGTATACTGAGGATTCCCTCCGACGGGCCCGTAGCTCAGTTGGTTAGAGCGCTACCTTGACACGGTAGAGGTCTGGCGTTCGAGTCGCCACGGGCCCACCACTCCCCGGCTGCGCCGAAGGTCAGATCGTCTCGACTGCGATAGACTTAATTCATCGTTCGGGTGAATGAATGATCGCGAATCGGAGAGCATTCCTCAAGAGCATCGGGGCTGTCGCCTCCGCCTTGCCCCTTGTTGCCCAAGGCGAACCGCGGAGCGAGTGGGGCGGACCTGTGGTCGATTGCCATCACCATATGCGCCGCACTCCGGAAGCGAATATCGCGCATCTGGATGGAAGCGGCATGTCGAACGCGATGATCTTGGCTCGCGATAGTTCCGCCGAACAGATTGCCGCGCTCCGCGCGCAGTACCCGGGCCGAATTCTCGGGTGGTTTGCAAGTACCGATATCACCAGGCCGGATGCCGGAGATTTGCTCACCAGGGCGGTGAAAGCCGGCGCCATCGGTCTCGGTGAACTGAAATCCCACGTCGCCGCGGCGGGCCCGGAGCTTCGGCGCGTCTACGCCTTGGCTGCAGAACTCAGCGTACCGGTGCTGGTTCATTTCCAGGAAGTGCCCCATACCGCGACAGAGGGCACGTTCGCCACAGGATTCAAGGAATTTGAAGCGGTTCTCAAGGCGTACCCCCGGACGAAATTTATCGGCCATGCGGACGCCTTCTGGGCCAACATCAGCGCGGATTATGCAAACGAGAGCGCGTACCCCGCCGGCAAGATCAAGGCGGGTGGGATCACGGACAAGCTGCTCGGCGATTATCCGAACCTGTTCGCCGACTTATCTGCGAACTCGGGGAATAACGCTCTTTCTCGCGACCCGGAATTCACGCCAGGCTTTCTCAAGAGGCACGAAAGCAAGCTGATTTTCGGCAGCGACTGCGCCTGCACGGATGGAAAGGGCGGCGGCATCTCACAGGCAGGAAACCCGGCCGCGGCCCGGCTCGCCGGCAAGTGCGTGGCGCGGGAAACGCTCACGATTTTACGGAACATCCTTACGCCCGCCTCTTTCCGGAAGCTGACTTGGGAAAACGCGCACAGGGTATACAAGCTCTCTGCCGCTTAGGGATCACCTCTTGCCGCCGGCATCAATCTCCACCGGTTCACCGATGTAAGCCTCTCGATAGACCTCTTCGACATCATGGTTGCTGAGCCGGATGCAGCCATGCGAGACCGCGCCGCCAAGCTTTTGGGGCGCGTTCGTCCCATGAATCCCGTAGAGGTGGAGGACGCCGTCGGGGGTGGTCACGCGATAGAATTCCAGCCATCTCGCGCCAAACACTCCACCGGGAGGGCCGGGGTGTGACTGCTTGTCGGTAATCCGAAATTCACCCGTAGGCGTCGGTGTGTCCGGTTTGCCGACGGCGATCTCATACGCTCCGGAGACCTTACCATCCCGAACGATCTGGAGCCGGCGCTCCGCCAGATTGATCACAATTCTGGAATCGTGCGCCGTGGCGCGAACCGGTTCCCGGCGGAACGTGCCGCTGGCAACGGAGATCACGATCGCTGCAACTGGTATGCAAATCCACAGAACCCGCGCTCGAATCGATACCATCACTCACCCAAATGCAGTTGAGGTGCCGATTCGAGCTGGGTGCTAATTCACCCGCAGCATCACGACGCCGTGGCCCGGCACAGTAGTCGCGAATTCCGGACCCTCCGGCGCGATGTCCCGGTGCGCCCAGAGGTCGCGGACGCGTGGCTTGCGGGTCAAACCGATCTCACTCCAGCGCAACCGCATCGCCGCGGCATCCGCGCCGCGGTTGAACAGGCCGACCGCTTTCGCCCCGCCCGCCAGCTCGCGCACCCAGATCTCCAGGTCACCGTTCTGCGATACGCGGCGGCCCTGATGCCCGAGGGCATCCTGGTCCACGGCGATCACCTCGCGATTGGTCAGGATTTCCAGGATGCCCGCCGGCACCTCGCGCAGATCGTTGCCGGCCAGCAGCGGCGCTGCCAGGATGGACCACAGGCTCATGTGCGTGCGGTATTCGTCTTCGTTCATCCCGCCGTTGCCAATCTCCAGCATATCGGGATCGTTCCAGTGCCCCGGCCCGGCCCACGGCGCAAGCTCATTCTGGCTGAAGCCGATTTTCGACATGCTGTCCCAGCGGTCGCTGATATCGCCGGTGGTGCGCCACAGATTGCCGCCGACCTCGGGGCCCCACTTCCAGACGTCCGCCCATCCGTATTGGCACAGGCTGAAGACGATCCGCCGGCCGGCGGCGCGCAGCGCATCGCCCATCTTCTGGTACACGGCCTGCATTTCCTCGGGCTTGTACAGGTTGCGCGCGCCGCACCAGTCGTACTTCAGGTAATCGATGCCCCACGCCGCATACGTGCGGGCGTCCTGCGCCTCGTGTCCGTAACTGCCTTCGTACCCCGCACACGTGTTGGGGCCGGGGCTCGAGTAGATTCCGAGCTTCAGCCCCTTGCTGTGGACGTAATCGGCCAGCGCCTTCATATCGGGAAACTTGCGGTTAGGGTGGATGTTACCCTCGGCGTCGCGCTCGCCTTGCCACGTGTCGTCGATGTTGACGTACACGTAGCCGGCGTCCTTCATGCCGTTGCGCGCCATGGCGTCCGCGATGCCGCGCACGGCCGCGTCGTCCACACGGCCGTGAAACTTATTCCAACTGTTCCAGCCCATCGGTGGAGTGCGCGCGAGGCCGTTATCCGCGACCTTGTGCAGCGCGGGCAGCGGGAGGCGCGCGGGATAGGCGCCCTCGCCGGCCGGCGCGCGGTGCGCCACCATCTCCGGCCCCGGCGCGCCGTTGCGCCCCGGCGCCGTGAGGCGCAGCTCATCGCCCGTGAGCTTGCCCGAGTAATGCACCGTTCGCGGGCTGTGGCCGTCGTCGAGCGTCCCCGTGATGGTGAAGCCGTCCGCGCCGCCCGTGCTCGCGGTGATGGTGTAGTAGAACTGCGTGGCGCGAATCGTCCCGGCGATCTGATCACCCTGCTGCTTCAGGTTGAAATAAGTGCGGCGGAACGTGCCGTCGTTCATCGATTGGCTCACCACCCAGTTGCCGGTGAGATCCGCGGCGGCCAGAGTCGAGGCCAGAAAGAGGAGAGTGTAGCGGCGCGATGTCATGTACTGTTTCAGTTTAGGATGATTTGCAGGGCCGCCGTAACCGGCCTCTACGGAACGCCGGTCAGCATTTGCAGGTTCGCCAGCGCCAGCCGGTAGCGCGCGAGCCCATCGATATACGCGTTGCGCGCCTGATTGAGCGCGCTCTCCGCATCGACCAGCTCCAGAATTGTGGCCTCGCCGCCCTGGTAGCGCAGCGTGTTCAGGCGCAGGCTTTCGGCCGCGAGGTCCAGGGCCTGGCGCAGCAGATCCAATTGCGAACGGGCGGTTTCCCCTTCTTCGTAATAGGCGGCGAGATTCCGAAGCAGTTGCCGCTGCGCGAGGCTGAGCTCGGTGTTCGCCTGCGCGCGCCGCAGCTCCGCCTGCCGCAGCTTGCTCCTCCTCGCGCCCCAATCCCAGACCGGCAGCGTCAGCGAGCCCGTGAGGAAATAGCCGACAGTCGGCACAGGGCCGAGCTGCGGAGCGGCCGCGACTACCGTACGCCAGCCGATCTGGTTGGCCTCCAATCCCCAGACCAGGTCGACGGCAAGCGTCGGCAGATACGACTGGCGGGCGATCGCCATGTCGAGGCCGGCGCCGCGCAGCGTTTCCAGGGCTGCACGCAGATCGGGGTTCTGCTGACGCGCCAGACGCTGAATTTCCGTGAACGCCGGCAACGGCGGGCCCGGATCCAGGTCGTCGATTACCTGAAAATCCTCGTCGAAGTCCGGTGAGATCAATACCGCCAGGTCCATGTGCGCCGTATCCATCGCCAACTTGGCCTCGCGAAACGCCTGCTCCTGCGCGTTCACTTGCATCTGCGCCTTTACCACATCGGCATGGGCTACTTCGCCGCCGCGCTCCAAGTCCTCAGTGATGGCGAGGAGATGCCGGACCTCATCGAGCGCCAGTTGTGCCGTCGCATACTTCCGCTGGGCGCTGACGAGCCCGTAGTATGCCTTCGTCAGCGTGACGACGAGCCCGCGCCGCGCGATCTCCGCGCGCGCCCGCACCGCCGCTTCCAGTGCGAAGGCGCGCTCGACGGCGATCCCGGTAAGAGCGCCGGCCGAAAGATCCTGGTGAAGCGTCGTCCACTCGCGATAGACGTGCAGCCGTCATTCGTGACGAACCGGCCCGAAGGAAGCAGACCGTTACCTTGCGTGTTGAGGTAGTCCGACCGGATGCCTGCGACGGGATATCGCGCGGCGCGCGCCTGTACGGCATCTTCGTGCGCCAGGCTTGCGGCGTTCAATGCCTGCAGATACTGCGGCTCGATCGCCCGTGCGCGCGCCAGGGCGTCCGCGAAAGTGACGACCGGCGGCGCGGAGCCCGCCGGCCGCGGCGCCGGAACCGGCTGCCCGAGTGCGGCGGACAGCGCGATCGCGGCTGCCACGGCGATCCGCGCGCTCTTCGTAACCGGCACGGCACAGGCTCCTGGACGGATCGTAGCAGGAGGCTTACGGCCGCGAGCATCCCGGCCAGTAGCCGGGGGTGAGCATCGATAAATATACGCCAGCCCGGCCGTGCCGGATCGCACGGCTCCTCGGGCAGATCGCCGAGCCGCCTACTCGTAGCGCAGCGCGTCGATCGGATTAATTCGCGAGGCCTTCACCGCGGGATAGATCCCGAACACGACGCCCACCAGCACCGAGACGCCGAATGCGATCACCACCGAGGCCGTGGTGACGATCGTCTTCCATTCCGCGGTGCGGGCGATCAGCCAGGCGAGGAAGAACCCGAACCCGATACCCAGCAGCCCGCCGCCCACCGAGATCAGCACCGATTCGGTCAGGAACTGGCGCACGATATCGAACCGCCGCGCGCCGATCGAGCGCCGGATGCCGATCTCGCGCGTCCGCTCCATCACCGTCGCGAGCACGATGTTCATGATCCCGATGCCACCCACCAGCAGCGAGATCGCCGCAATCGCAACCATCACGTAGGTGAAGATCGTCTGCGTCCTCTGCTGCTGCGCCAGCAGCGCCGCCGGGATGGTCACGGTGAAATCCTGGACGTTATGGTGCGTGTTCGCCAGCACCGCGGTCACGACCTTGGCGACCTCGATGCTATCGGCATCCGCGCGCAGCCGCAGCTCGATGCCGTCGAGTTCGTCCTTCATGCTGACGCTCTGGTCCCAAAAGCGATACTGCATCGTGTTCAGCGGCACGTAGATGATGTTGTTGATGTCCTGCATCGTGGAGCCCGAGGACTGCGCGCCCGCCAGCAACTGCTCGTGCAGCACGCCCACCACCTGCAGCCACGTATCGTTCACCTTGATGTACTTTCCGGACGCCGGGGCGTAGCCGAGCAGGCTGACCTTGGCCCCCTCGCCCAGCACGCACACCGTTGCGCTCGCTTCATCTTCGGCGTCATTGAAGAACCGTCCTTCGGCCAGGCGCAGGCTGTGAATCTGCTCATACGATGGCCGGACGCCGTACAGCTCGGGCACGTCCGCCGAAGGCTTCGGCAGCACGCGCGCCGGATGCAAGGTCCGGCGGTCGGAGAGCGTCTCGATCGATTCGATATTGGCCCGTAAAATCCGCACGTCCCGCAGCGAAAGCCCCGGCGATGCGCGCCGCCGTTGGTTGAACTCCTCCTGACTGGTGGCAGGCCGCGAATCGATCAGAATATTGCGCACGCCGAGCTGCTCGATAAACCGCAGCGATTCCTCCTTCGCCCCCGACCCGATGGCCAGCATCCCGATCACCGACCCGACGCCGAACACAATGCCCAGCGCCGTCAGCAGCGTGCGCGTCTTCTGCGCGCGAAGATTCGCCAATGCCTGTGAAATGTCCGAAACCCGGAGAATCATCCCGAAAGCCCAGCCCCCCAATCCCCGATCCCCAATCCCCCCGGAAACGAAGCCGCGGTTCCGAACCCACGCTGTCTGGTCATTTCTGCAGCGCCTTCATCGCGCCGTTCTGCTGCGGAGCCGCGGGCTTCGACGACTGGTCGGGGTTCGACATCGCGACGACGTCGCCTTCCTTGACGCCCTTCAGGACCACCTGGCTCTCGCTCCGCTTTACCAGCGTCACATCGTGCGGCATAAATCCGTTGGGCGTTTTCAGGTAGACGAAGGTCCGCCCGTCGCTTTCGAAGACCGCCTGAAACGGCAGCCACAGAGCGTCATCGATCGTCTCGGCCGTGATGACCAGGTTCGACGTCATCCCCGGCCGCAGCTCCGGACTCCCCTGGTCGAGACTGATGCGGCACTCGAAATGCCGGTCCCACGCCGGCCCGCTCGTGCCGCCCAGGCTCTTGATCGCGCCATGGAATTCCTTGCCCGCCAGCGCCACGACCTTCACCGTCACCTTCTGCCCCGGCGCCAGATGTCCGCGGTCCAGCTCGCCGACATTCGCGCTGATCTCCCAGTTCTTCAGGTCCGGAATCTGCGCCACCGCCATCCCGGATCGCGCGGAATCGCCGACCTGGAACGGCGGGAGCTGCATTCCCCAATACATCATGTTCATGTTGGTGTTCTGCTGGATGTTGACGTAGCCGGAGGTCTTGGCCTTCAGGGTCATGCTGTCGATATTTTTCTGCGCCAGGTCGGCCATCACTTTCGCCTTGTTTTCCGCGGCCTTCTGGATGGCAATTCCTGCCGCCGCCGTGGTCTGCTTGTTCCTGAGGTCCTGCTGCGCCTGCCGCAGTTTGTCTTTCGCGGCTTGGAGCGCCAGCTCGTTTTGGCGGCGGCTGATGGCGGGGAGGATCGGATTCTTGCGGACGTCCAGCTCCGCCTGCCGCACGTCCGCCTCGGCGGAGAGCACGGCGTAAGCCGTCTCTTCGGCGCTCGCCTCGGCATCGGCTTCGGCTCGGATCACCTGCTGCTGGGCTTCGGCCAGATCGGCCTGGGCTTCGCGCAGGTTGTATTCCTGCTGCGTGATATCGAACTGCACCACCACATCGCCGGCCTGCACGAGCTCGCCGGGCTCGCGCAGGAAGGTGATCGGAAGATCGCCGCCGCCCACCATCGGCGCCGTAAGCATCTCGGAGTTTCCACCTTGCAGCTCGCCGCGCGCCGTCACGCTGATCACTACCCTGCCCTTCTTCACCGCGGTCGTCGGGACCTCGGTCGAAGGCGTCACCGAAGTCGCCCGCAACAGCCGCAGCGTACCCCAGGCCGCGATGCCCAGCACCAGAACGACCGTAGCCAAGACCAGCAGACCGCGTTTCATTTCTTCCCCGCCCCCTGATCCCCTGCGCCCGATCCCTGCTTCCCTACATCCACCAGCGCCACCATCGCGCCCCGCTTGAGGCCGGTAACCGCCACCTCGTCCGGGTTGCGCGCCTGCACCTGAATCGCGAGCGGCGTGTAGTGTCCCTTCGACGCCACGTACACCACCGGCTTGCCGTCCCGCGTGAATACCGCCTTGGCGGGAATGCTGATGGCGTCCGGAATGCGGCGGATCACGATATCCATGCCGCCGTTCATGCCCGGGCGCAGCCGCTTGTCGGGATGCAGGATGCGGGCGTAGGCGCGAAATGTGCGCGTCGGCGGCCACTCGTTCGTCGAAAGCTCGGCCAGCGGCGAAATGCGGTCCACGCGCGCCGGCAGGTCCAGTTCCGGCAGCGCATCGATATGCACGCGCACGTCATCGCCCACCCCGATCCGCCCGCGGTCGGTCTCCTCCACCTTGGCGTCCAGTTCGAGCGTATCGAGATCCGGTATCTCCGCCAGATTCATTCCGGCGAAGACGTTATCCCCGACTTTGAACGGCCGCACATTGTTCCAGCCCTGCGAATAGTTCGGGGCATAAGTCGGGATGCCCGCGATGGGCGCTTTGATTTCCATCTGCGCGATGCGGCGCTTGGTAATGTCCACGTCGGCCTGCGCCTGGTCGCGCAAGCGCGTGGCGCTCGCAATCTTCGACTGGTTCGACGCCTCGTGCAGCGCCACCCTCGCCTCCTCCACTTTGAGCTGCTGCTCGGCCACTTCCAGATCGATCTTCTTTTCCTCGCCGTCGATCTTGCTAAGGATCTCCTCCTTCGATGCGTCGAGGCGAGCCTTCTCCACCGTGTACCGCGCCTGCGCCAGGTCGCTGGCATCCTGCTCGGCGGTGATCTTCGCCTGCGCCACCGCCTGATCGAGCGAGGCCTGATTCTGCCGGAGCTGCGCCTCCTTCTGCGCCAGCTGCTGCTGCGCGCTCGAGGAATCGAACCGGATCAGCGGATCGCCCGGCTTCACCGGTTCGCCCGCCGGCGCCATCCAGGAGATCCGCAGGTTCGGAACGATCGGGGTATAGATCTGCGCCGACCGGCCGGCCTTGAGATCGCCGCGGCAGCGGATGATGACGAGGAATTCGCCCTCGCGCGCCGGCGCCACCGGCAGATCGGCCGCGGTCTGCGCCTGGCGGTAGCGATAGATGCCGGCTCCCGCCGCACCGGCGCCTGCCAGCACGAGCAGAAAAATCGCCCAGCCGCGGATGCGCCGCCAGACTCGCGACCGCCGGGGGAGCCGCGGCTTTTCCGCGGGCGCCGGCGCCGGCTGCGGAGCCGGGCTCACTGCGCACCCCCTTGGATCACCACCGCCGCGGAAAGGTCCGGCATCACGCGCGGGTCGGTCTTATCCAGCCGGATCCGCGCCGTGAAATTCTTGATCGGGCTTCCGAGCGCAGAGGACGCCACCGGGCTCACGAACTCCACGTGCGCCGGAAGCTGAATATCCGGATAGGCATCCAGATACACCATGGCCCGCGCGCCGGCGGAGAGCGCCACGCCATCCGGCTCGCCCACGCTGCACCGCACCGCCATCTCACTCGGATCGAAAATGCTCGCCAGGACTTGGCGAGGATAGAGCTGGTCGCCCTCCTGCGGCTTGCCCTGCGAATTGGCGCGGAAAACGTTCTGGATCGCCACCATGCCCGCCTGCGTGGAATGAATTTCCAGCTTTTGAATGTTCGTCTGCGTGCGCTCGAGCGCCACCTTCTGCCGGTCGCGCTGCAGTTCGAGAATGCGCAGCGCCGCGGCATCCGAGCGGTCGTGCGCCGCGTTCGACTTCTTCAGGCTCGCCACATGCTTGCGCGCAATGTCCAGCTTGGCTTCATCTTTGAGCCGGTCGATCTCCGCCAGCGTCGGACCCTTCTTCAGCTCCAGTTCCGCCTTGGCGAGATCCGCCTCGGCCTGCTTCAAATCCGCGGCGCGTTTGGCCGCATCGGCCGCGTTCTGCGCGCGCTTATCCTCTACCTGATGCGAAAGATCGTCCACCTTCGCCTGCGCATCGCGCGCCTGGTCGATCTGCGTGGTGGCGTCGAAGGTGGCGATGATGTCGCCTTCCTTTACCGGCGCGCCGCTCGGAATCAGGTGCGTCAGCGTCAACGGGCCACCGGGGCCGTAGATCTGCGGCACCAGGATCTTGGAAGAATGCACCGCTTCCACCAGCCCGGTCAGCCGGATCTCGTGTTTGGCCGGCGCGGCCGCGCCATTCGCGGCCGGCACCGTCGAAGGCGCCGCGGCATGCGCCGGCGGCGGCGCCGTGGGCGAGCAGGCAGCCAGAAAGACCAGCGAAAGAGCAGCGAACAAAAGGCGCACAGAATCCTCGGATACGGTCCCGCAGATTAGACGCCGGTTTCCCCGAAACGGTTGATAAGAATTTGCGGCAACCTGGTGTGAAATACCCGCTACAGGTGAATCCCCCACGCCCCGGCTCCTCAATGCACCAGCGGCGTCACGGTGAATTTCCGGATCTCCACGTAGCTGTGATCGCCCTGGATGATGAACGGACCCGGCAGGCCCTCGTCGGCGTTATTCGCAATCGCGGTCAACCCGTCGATATGCACGTGATCGAGCACTTTCTGCCCGTTGAATACCACGTTCAGCGTGCGCCCCACCAGCCGGATATCGTAGGTCTGCCATTCGCCCACCGGCTTGCTCGCGTTCACCGCGGGCACGACGCGGCTGTACAGCGCGCCCGCGCCGTGCGAATTCGGCGGGCGGCCGTAATCGTCCAGGATCTGGATCTCGTACCGCCCGCGCAGGCCGATCCCGCTGTTCGAATGCTCGCGGATGCGGAACTCGATATGCGCCGTGAAATTCCAGAACTTCCGGTCGGAGACGATATCGGTCGTCGGTGGAGCGTTGCGCAGCACCGCGTCCTGCACGCTCCATTTCATCTCCTGCTCCGGCATCAGAGCGTGCCAGCCGCTGAGGTCCTTGCCATTGAACAATTCGACCGGCTTGCCCGGCTTCCACGTGCCGTCGTCGGCTTCGTCAATCACCGGCGCGCGCACGCCGGTCCACTTGACCGGCTCGGCATTGCTGCCTTCGCGCTGCATCGTCCCTTCGAGCTTGCTGCCGTTCAGCCGCGCATGATAGACGAACTTCGCGTTATTGTTCGGTTGAATGATGATAAACGTGAGTTCGCCGCCGCTCACATGGATTTCGTTGATCTTGTTCAGATCGCCGGCGTAGGCGCTGATGAACGTGCCGGATGCGTCCGGCGTCCCCACGCCGTTCAGCTCCAGCCACCATCCCCGCGGCCGCTGCATCACCGGGGTGATGTCCCACCGGCCGTTGTAGTCCCGGTCCGCCCCAAAGCCCGTGCAGACGGCGAGCAAGAGAAACCCAAGAATCGCGCGCATAAGCTTTAGGATGCACCCCCGCCCGGCGCGGCGCAAGTGCTAAGCTGTGGCTATGGATGTGGCGGCGCTCGTCTCTGTGGAAGAGTATCTGCACACCGATTACTCGCCCGACCGCGAGTACGTGGACGGTGTTGTCGTGGAGCGTGAAGTGGGGCAGAAGCCGCATAGCCGGGTCCAACGCAATTTGATCCATTTCCTCAGCCTGCGGTACCCGGCGTTATTCGTATGGCCCGAGCAGCGGGTGCGCACGATCCCCGGCCGCCGATGGAGGATTCCGGATGTTTGCGTCACACTGGATGAGCCGCCAACGGACGTTTTCGAGACGCCCCCATTCCTGTGCATCGAGATTGTCTCCAGCGAAGATCGGATCAGCCGGGTGATTGAGAAGCTCGAAGAATACCAGGCTTTCGGGGTTCCCCACATCTGGGTCATCGATCCGCTGCGTAAGAAGGCGTTCTTTTTCCACGATGGCCTTCAGGAACTCAAGAGCGACGAACTGACCGCCGGCGGGATCCGTCTGCCGCTCTCCGAAGTCTTCGATCGCGTCTGAAAGCCGGCGCCCGGTCAAAACTCCAGCCGCGCGCCAATCATGATCCAGCGGCTGCTCGCCTGCCGGTTCGCCGGAACCACGGTGCTGGAAATGACTCCGAAATTCGCGGTGCCGCTCCCGGTCAGGGGCAGGCTGGGATTGGAGAAATTGGCGTGATTGAAGAGGTTGTAGAAATCGAAGGAAAGCCCGAGATGGACCCGTTCGCCGAATGGTATCCGCTTGCCCAGAGACGCATCGGCGTTCCAGAAGGGCAGCCCGTATAGCGGATGCCCATAGCCATCCATGTTCTGGCTGAGTTGCACATATCCGAACGCGCTGTAAGCGGCTTGCGGATTCGCAAACAGGTTGAGCCCCGTGCCGCCCGTTGCCGGATTCCCATTGGCGCCGATCCCGCCGGAACCCGCCACCCCCGAATGCAATCCGGCGTGGAGCGATGCCGGCGCGGCCAGCGGCACTGCCGGCACGCTCAACACCGAGCGCTGCCCGCCGCCCCACACCGCGCTCGATTCCGTGACATACAGCGGTGAGCCGCTCAGAGCGGTCACGATCCCCGATACATACCAGCCGCCCGCCACGTAATTCGCCGCCCGCGGCAAACCCCGGAACGTCCTGGGCAGGTTGTAAACGAACAGCGCATTGAAAATGTGACGGTGGTCGAATTTCGAGGGGCCGTAATCCACCCCGGGTTCGAGCGGATTGGGAATCGTGGTGGAATCGTTCTGCACGCCCTGATCGTTATCGAGCGATTTCGAGTAAGTGTAATTCACGTCGAAAGTGAAGTTGGTTCCGGTATGCCGCAGGGTAAGCACCGCCGCGTTGTAATTCGAGAACCCGGTGTTCATGACCTGTGCCAGCTCGTTGATCTGCGTCTCGTCGTACTGCTGCAACCCCAGTTGCGACCGCAAGAGGTTCAGGCCGGGCTGGCTCCCACTCGTGCTGTCGAAGAGGCTCGAGACCGACCCCAGCGTGAAATACGAGGCGTCCCGGGCAGCGAGAAATGCCGTGTTTGACGCAAATCCGTTCTTTGCGCCGATCCCCGGCAACTGATTTTCGAACCACGGCTGCACCGCCGCGGGCTGACCGGCCCGCAGCGCATTGGCGACCGCATCGTACGCCTGCGCGAAAGTCTGGCCGGAGGCGGTGTCCTTGAACATATACGGACTCGCGTTCAACTGCGGATACGTATAAAGACCCCGGCCGAATCTGCCGGTCCAGGCAGCCTCGAGAAATATGCCGCGGCCCAGGTTCCGCTGGATCGTGAAATCGGCCGTGTAGATGCGCGAATTGTTGATATAGGGGTCGATGCCCGGAGCGTAGAGCTCGCTGTAATTGCCGGCGGGAATGTACGGAGTCGTGATGTTCTGCCGATAAGCCGGGACCGGAATCCCACCGTCCACGCCGATGCGGAACCCGCTGAGGGCAGGATTCGCGGCCGCGGCGGGACTGCAACCCGCGCCGCCGGCCCCGGTCGCGTTGCACGCGGCGAGGCCGGTCGTGATCGTGGAGCTGAAACCGGCGTTCAGCCCGGCCGACACCACACTGTCTTCCCCGGTGAGCCGGTTGTAAAACATGCCAAAACCGCCGCGCAGCACGGTCTTGTTCGCGCCCAGAACCTTTCCGAGCCAGCCTTGCGAACGCTGCGGGCTCCACGCCAGCGAGACGCGCGGCGCGACGTCGCCATAATCGGCATCGTAGGGTCCCGCACGGTGTAATTGCGTCACGGGTTCGAATCCGAGCGGCGGATTGTAGGTCTGGCCCTGAATCGCCGCATTCAGCTTGGCTTTCAGATAGGCCTGCCCGGAAATCGGCTGGCCCGTGCTGGTATCCACCAGCATCGTCTCCTGCCGGTTGCCGAAGTTCTGCGGCGTCTGAAAACTGTAGGAAACGCCGTAGGTCAACGTCAGCGAGGACCGGATGCGCCAGGTGTCCTGCCCATAGAACGAGACAAAGTAGCTCAGCGCATTCATGTCGATGAACGTGCCGAATGGCTGGGCCTGCAACTGGCTGTTGCGCACCAGCAAGGTGTTGTTGTCGTTCATCAGGCCGAGCACGGTGGCGTACAGGGAATCCCAGGTGGAAGTCTGCGAGGATGAGAGGCACATCGTGCTGATTCCCCCGCCGCAGGTGGGCGGCCGGTCCGCGGCCGGGATCACCAGGAACGAAGAGTCCGCAGTGGTAGTCGCGTTCAGCGAATTTACCGCGCCGCCCACTTTGCCGCTGTGCAGGTGAAACATCGGCATCCGCTGCAGATTGCCGCCGGCCTGAATGAGGTGGGTCCCCTTGGTCCAACTGACGTCGTCCACCCACTGCTCGTTCACGTCGTTGTTGAATTGCGTGCGGACGGAGTTGCTCATACTGATCGGCGGCGCGAAGACGTTCGGCGTGACGGCCACCGGTCCGGCCGCGCTGTTCGTCCCCGGCAGCCCCAACTCGGCCGCAATGGCCGAGAGTTGAGGCCGCAGGCCTCCGTTCCGGTTGCGCACATCGCCAAACCGGATCGTATTCACCACGTTGGGCGAAACCAGGTAGCTGAGCCCAAAGATTGCGGCGCTCGTCCAGGCAGGCGTGAAGTCCTGGTTCAATACCCCGTTCGGGTTGCGGATATCGACCACCAGCGGCGAAGGGTTATAAGACAGGTCGCGCGAGTAGCTGAAGCTGCCGTTGAAGTGCAGCTTGTCGTTGATGTTGTGATCGAGCCGGAACGTTCCGAAATCGTCACTGAGCGGCGACTGCACATTCGCGGTGAACCCGGTGGTGTTCAGATTATCCACTCCAGACACGTTGGGGTTGTTCCCCGCCGGGTCGAGCGCCATCATGGCCTGCATCGTGGGGCTGATGCCGAGCCCGCGCGGATCGCACGCGGCATTGCCCGACGCGCCGCAGGCCGCGGACGCCGCCAGGTTGTAAGAATCGATGTTCCCCGCCGCGTCCTTGAAACGAAGGATTCCCTGCCTCAACGTCGGCGTGGGCACGATGTAGTTCACCTGAAAAGTCTCCGGGTAGCGCCGCGTCTCGTACTCCGTGAAAAAGAACGTCCGGTTCTTGATGATCGGGCCGCCCAGCCGGCCGCCGCCGCGGTTATCCTCCACGTGCGGCTTGGGCAATCCCAGCCGCTTGTTATCCCAGCTATTCGCGTTCAACGCACTGTTTTGCGTGTACCAGAATAGCGACCCGTGGAACGTGTTGGTGCCGCTCCGCTGCATCAGCGTCACCTGCCCGCCGGAGCCGCGGGTAAACGTCGCATTGGCATTGGCCGTCGCCACGCGGAATTCGTCGGTGGCTTCGACGGAAACGATCAGCACCGGGCGGGCTCCCTGGTCGCTGTTGATGGTCGAGTTGGTGTTGTTGTCCGTGATGTCGATGCCGTCGAGCGTGAACGTCGTCTGGTCGTTCAACGCGCCGGCGATCGAGCCGCCGTTGTCGCTCCCGGTCTGCGGGGTCGTCCCCGGCTGCAGCAGCAGCAATTCCTGAGCCTGCCGCAGACGCGTGGGCAGCCGCAGCAGCGGTTGCGTGCCGATGACATCGCCGACCGTCGAATCCGCGCGCTGCAAATCGACCTGCGCCGCGGACGCCGCCACTTCCACCGTCGACGTGACCTCGCCCACCTGCAGGCCGATGTTCACGGTCGTGCTGGTATTGACCTCGACCGCCACGTTGTTGATCGCGGTCGTGCGAAAGCCCTTGGCCCTGGCCGTAATCGAGTACGTGCCGGGTTGCAGGTTGGGAAAGGTGTAAGTCCCCTGTACGGAGCTGACCGCGGAGACCTTCGCCCCCGTGCCCTGATTCGTCAGTTCGACCTGCGCCGAAGGAACGGCGGCGCCGCTCGCGTCCGTTACCGTCCCGAGAACCGCGCCCGTGGCGGCATTTTGAGCATTGCAGACGGTGGCGGTGAGTCCAAACGCAAGAAGGGCGACCAGAGTCGCCAAGGTGGTTGCGGATCGCACGATTTGCCTCCCACGGACCGAGCCGGTTTGGAACAGTATACGCGCGAACCGAGAAAAGGAACCAGGCGAAATCGCCTGGCGAACCAGACAAAACCGCTACGATTCGGCGGTTTTTGTTGCTAAGTAGTTGATTCTGCTAAGGGGCAACCGCTACGTCGTGGCGGTTTTTCGCAGCCAAACGCACCTTGCCCGTCTTTGGCCCCGCGTGATAGCGCCCTCGGCTCGCTGGTGTTCCTGTGGCGTTGTTCACAAGCGTCAGGCGGGCCGCGCCGCTCGCTCCATCGTCGATCGCGACAAACCGCTCCAGGCACGCCACACACTCAAACAGGTGCTCCCGGACGCGCACCGCTTCCGCGCCGCCGAGCAGCCCGAGCGAATAAGCATCCAGTTGCTGGACCGTGGGATGAATGGCCATACAGCCCAATAGTGGCGCTCGACTGCGGAGCGTTTCATTTACCCGGGCCGGATGGCGGGGGGTGTAGACTACAGGCATCGAGGAGTTCATCCATGAAAGCGCTGCTGGTCCTGATTTCCGTGCTGATGCTGCACGCCGACGAGGGAATGTGGACCTTCAATAATTTCCCGTCGGGCAAGGTCAAGGCAAAATATGGCTTCGCTCCTTCGAACGAATGGCTCGACCATGTGCGGCTGTCCGCGGTGCGGCTGGCCGAGGGCTGCTCCGCCAGCCTCGTATCGGCGCATGGTCTGGTGCTGACCAACAACCACTGTGCCGCGACCTGCCTGCAACAGATCTCGACGGCGCAGAAGGATTATACGAAGCTCGGATACGCGGCGAAAACGCCGGCCGATGAAGCCAAGTGCCCCGGCCAGGAGGCCAACATCCTGGAATCGATCGAGGACGTCACCGCGCCCCTCACAGGGGCCACGAAAGGGCTGACCGATCAGGCCGCCGACAAGGCGAGGAAGGCCGAGATCGCGCGCATTGAAAAGGCCTGCGCCACCAGCGACGAACTGCGCTGCGAGGTGATCTCCCTTTACGGCGGCGGCGTTTACGACCTCTACCGGTACCGGCGTTACCAGGATGTCCGGATCGTCTTCGCGCCGGAGTTCGCCGCTGCCTTCTTCGGCGGCGACCCCGATAACTTCATGTTTCCCCGTTACGACCTCGACATGAGCTTCCTGCGGATTTACCACAACGGCCAGCCGCTCGACACTCCGCAGCATCTGATCTTTTCGAGGCGCGGGCCCAGCGAAGGGGAGTTGACGTTCGTCGCCGGAAATCCGGGCTCCACGCGCCGCCAGAACACCATCGCCCAGCTCGAGCTGCGCCGCGACTTTACCCTGCCGCACTACCTGCTGTACCTGGCGGAGTACCGCGGGCTGCTGACGATGTTCCAGACCCGCGGCCCCGAGCAGGAGCGGATTTCGCACGATGACCTCTTCTTCACCGAGAATTCCTTCAAGGCTCTCAAGGGCGGCTTCGAAGCGCTGCTCGAGCCCGCGTTTTTCGGGCAGAAGCGGAACGAGGAGCGCGATTTTCAAAAGCGCGTCCAGGCGGACCCGAAGCTGCGCGCCGAATACGGCAAGGTGTGGGACGATATCGCGGGCGCGGTCAAACAGGCCCGCATCCGCCTGCTCCCCAATCTCTACTTCGAAGGCGGACTCGCCTTCCGCTCCGATCTCTATTCCCACGCGCTGCGTCTGGTACGGATGGCGGCGGAATACGCCAAACCGAACGGCCAGCGGCTTCCGGAATTCGCGGACGCCCGCAAGCCGGAACAGACGCAGGCGACTCTCAGCGAAGCGCCCATCTATCCCGAGCTCGAAATCGAGACCCTGACCTTTTCGCTCACCAAGCTGCGCGAGACCTTTTCCCCCGACGATCCGCGCGTCCGCCGGATCCTCGGCAAGCAGTCGCCGCGGGAGCTCGCCACCGCGGCGGTAAAGGGCTCGCACCTCGGCGATCCGGCCGTTCGCAAGGCGCTGATGGAAGGCCGGCAACCGGTCGCGACCTCTACGGACCCGATGATCGCGCTCGCCAAAGTGGTCGATCCGATCGCTCGGGAAGCGCGGAAACAGTATGAGGACGAGGTCGATTCGGTTCTGAAAGCCGGTCTCGAGAAACTCGCCAAAGCCCGCTTCGCCGTGTACGGCACTTCGCTCTATCCTGACGCGACGTTCACACTGCGCCTCAGCTACGGGACCGTGAAAGGCTGGGTCGAAAACGGGACTCCGGTCCGGCCGTTCACGAATTTCGCGGGCGCCTTTGACCGGGCGACCGGCAGCGACCCGTTCGCTCTGCCGCAAACCTGGCTGGAGGCGAAATCGAAGCTCGATCTCCAGACCCCGTTCAACTTCGTAACCGACAACGACATCATCGGCGGCAACTCCGGCTCGCCCGTGATCAATAAAGACGGCGAAATCGTCGGCCTCATCTTCGACGGCAACATTCACTCGCTCGGGGGCGATTACGGCTTCGATGAATCCTTAAACCGCGCCGTTGCCGTGCACAGCGCGGCCATCCTGCAGTCGCTCGACCGGATCTACGGCGCGCAGCGGGTGCTCTCGGAATTGACGGTGAAATAGACCGCGCCGGCCGCCGGGGCGCCCGCCTGCCTCATGCTAGAATAGCCCCCCATGCAGGCAACGCCCCTCTCGGATTTCCGCGATCCAGCGTTGTTCAACCAGGATCTGGCGCCGGTGCCGCCCGAGCGCCGCACCTGGGGCATCTACAACTACTGCTCGCTGTGGGTGGCGATGAGCGTCTGCATCCCGACCTACATGCTGGCGAGCGGGCTGATCGCAGGCGGCATGAACTGGTGGCAGGCGGTGGGCACCATCCTGCTCGGGAACGTGATCGTGCTCATCCCGATGCTGCTGAACGCGCACGCCGGCGCGCGCTACGGCATCCCGTTTCCGGTGTTCGTGCGGGCTTCCTTCGGCGTGCGCGGAGCGAACCTGCCGGCCGTGCTGCGCGCGCTGGTCGCGTGCGGATGGTTCGGCATCCAGACGTGGATCGGCGGGCAGGCCGTCCACTCCATGGCCTCGATTCTGTGGCCGTCGCTCGAAGCATCGCAAACGTCGCTATGGATCTGCTTTTTCGCCTTCTGGCTGCTGAATATGGCGGTCATCTGGCGCGGCATCGAGACCATCCGCTTCCTGGAGGGCATCGGAGCGCCATTCATGCTCGGCGTCGGGCTGCTGCTGCTGTGGTGGATCACGCGTAAGGCCGGCGGCTTCGGGCCGGTTCTGTCGTCTCCGGGAAGGTTCCACACCGTTCGCGAGTTTCTTCCGTTTTTCGTGCCGTCCCTGACCGCTATGGTCGGCTTTTGGGCCACGGTGGCGCTCAATATTCCGGACTTCACGCGCTACGCGCGCAGCCAGCGCGCGCAGGCCGTCGGACAGGCGCTGGGGCTCCCGGCGGCGATGACGCTCTACGCCTTCATCGGCGTGGCCGTGACCTCCGCCTCGGCCGTGCTCTTCGGCCAGCCGATCTGGGACCCGGTGCAGCTCATCGGCCGCTTTCACCAGCCGGCGGTCGCGCTGGTGGCGTTGATCGCGATCCTGCTCGCGACGCTGAACACCAACGTCGCCGCGAACGTGGTTTCGCCCTCCAACGATTTTTCCAATCTCCGGCCGCGGCTGATCTCGTTCCGCACGGGCGGGCTGATCACCGGCGTTGCCGGCATCCTGATGATGCCCTGGAAGCTGCTCGGCAGCTACGGAGCCTACATCTTCGGTTGGCTGGTCGGTTACTCGGCGCTGCTCGGCCCGATCGCCGGCACCATGATCACCGACTATTTCATCGTCCGGCGGTGCCGCCTGAAAATCGACGATCTGTACCGGCGCGGCGGCGAGTACGAATACCGCGGCGGCTGGAATCCGCGCGCCGTTGCCAGCCTGGCGGCGGGTGCGGGAATGGCGCTGCTCGGCCTGGTGGTGCCTGGCCTGCGCTGGCTGTACGACTACGCATGGTTCGTCGGCTTTGTAGTCTCGGGCGTCGTCTACCTCGTGTTGCTCAGCCCAAGGAGGACCGAGTGAAGCCACTCGCCGAAGCGCTGCCACCCCTCAGCGCACAAGAAGCCGCGGTGGAAGCCAACCGGTGTCTGTTCTGCTATGACGCCCCTTGCACCCATGCCTGCCCCACCCACATCGACGTTCCGCGCTTTATTAAGAAGATCGCTACCGGCAACCTGGCAGGCTCGGCGCGCACGATCCTCGATGCCAACCTGCTCGGCGCGACCTGCGCGCGTGTCTGCCCGGTTCAGGAACTATGCGAAGGCGCGTGCGTGCTCGGCGCAGAGCACCGTCCGATCGCAATCGGCCGCCTCCAGCGCTACGCGATGGACTACGCGTACCGCCGCGGCATCGACCTGTTCCAGCCCGGCGAACCCACCGGCTGCCGCGTTGCCGTGATCGGTGCGGGCCCGGCTGGCCTCGCGTGCGCCGGCTACCTCGCGCAAATGGGACACGCGGTGACCGTATTCGAGCGCCGCACGCTGCCGGGCGGCCTCTCCACCTACGGCATCATCGCACTACGCGAGCCGGTCGAAGTAGCGCTGGCGGAGGCCGCGATGATCGCGCGGCTGGGCGTAACGATCGAGACAGACCGCGAATTGGCGCGCAACCTGGATTGGACCACCGTGCGCGATGCATTCGACGCGGTGTTCCTCGCCATCGGCCTCGGCGAGACGCCCGCCCTCGGCATACCCGGCGAAGAGCACGTTCTGGACGGCCTGGCGTACATCGAGCAGAGCAAACTGCACACCAACGGTTTCGCCGTCGGCCGCGAAGTGGCCGTGATCGGCGCGGGTAATACCGCGATCGACTGCGCCACCATCGCGCGGCGGCTGGGCGCGGAGCGCGTCACCATGATCTACCGCCGCACCCCGCGCGAAATGACCGCCTACCCGCACGAGTACGATTTCGCGCGGCGTGAAGGCATCGAATTCCGCTTCCTGACCCAGCCCGTGCGCGTGCTGTCGGAATCCGGCCACGTACGCGGACTCGAATGCCGCCGCGTGGAACTCGGGCCGCCCGATTCCTCCGGGCGTCCCGCTCCGCGCGAGGTGACGGGCTCCGAATTCGTGCTGCCCGCCGACCAGATCGTCAAAGCCGTCGGCCAGCAGAAGCCGCGCCTCGCGGCAATGCTCGGCCTCGCTACGGAGCGCGGCTATATCCGCGTCAATGAAGAGTTCGAGACCAGTCTGCCGGGTGTCTATGCCGGCGGCGATTGCATCCGCGAACGCGGAGCCGCCTCCACCGTGATGGCGGTCGAGGATGGCAAACTCGCGGCACGCGCCATCGGCCGGCAGCTCGCCCGCCGCCGCGCCGCACAGGGAGTGAGCAACCATGGCTGATCTGAAGATCGACTTCGCGGGCATCCGGTCGCCGAATCCATTCTGGCTGGCCTCGGCGCCGCCGAGCAATTCGGGCGCCCAGGTGCAGCGCGCCTTCGAGGCCGGCTGGGGCGGCGCCGTATGGAAGACCATCGGGCCGCCCGTCCTGAATGTCTCCAATCGCTACGGCGCCTGGCATTCCGGCAATGAGCGCATGCTCGCGATCAACAATGTCGAGCTGATTTCGGACCGTCCGCTCGAAGCAAACCTGCGGGAAATCGCCGAGGTGAAGCGCGCCTGGCCGGATCGCGCCGTGATCGTCTCCGCCATGGTTGAATCGAAGCGCGAGGCCTGGCACGAGATCGTCCGCCGCATCGAGGACACCGGCGCCGACGGCATCGAGCTGAATTACGGCTGCCCGCACGGTATGAGCGAGCGCGGAATGGGCTCGGCCGTCGGCCAGGTGCCCGAATATTGCGAGCAGATCACCGGGTGGGTGAAGGAAACCGCGCGCATCCCGGTCATCGTCAAGCTGACGCCGAATGTAACCAGCATCGTCCCGCCGGCGCGCGCCGCCGTGGCCGCGGGCGCCGCGGGCCTTTCACTGATCAACACGCTGAACTCGATCGTCGGCGTGGATCTGGACACGCTGGAACTGGTCCCGAACATCGGCGGCAAAGGCGGGCACGGCGGCTACGCCGGGCCGGCCGTGAAGCCGATCGCCCTGCACATGCTCGCCGCGCTGGGCGCCGACCCGGCCGTCTCCGCCTCGCGCGTACCGGTTTCCGGCATGGGCGGCATCTCGACCTGGCGCGACGCGGCCGAGTTCCTGCTGCTGGGCGCGGCCAGCCTGCAGGTTTGCACCGCCGTGATGCACTACGGCTTCCGCATCATCGAAGATCTGTGCGACGGCCTCTCCAATTGGATGGACGCCCACGGCTTCGCCTCCATCGCCGCGCTCATTGGCAGGAGTCTCCACCGCATCTCGGATTTCAAGGATTTCGACCTTTCCTTCCGCGCCGTGGCGCGCATCGATCCCGCGCGCTGCATCCGCTGCGATCTCTGCTATGTGGCATGCAACGACGCCGCGCACCAATGCATCGA
>DATGMB010000174.1:0-21579 GCA_035293845.1 Bryobacteraceae bacterium | reverse complement strand
TGCGGGCCGGCCGCTTGCATGGTTTGAAACCACGCCGTCATGGTTCTATGTGGGGGCATTCCTTTTTACCTATCAGGTCGCCGAGGTCTTCGACCAGTCACTGGAGTTTCTGTTCGCCGCAGCCAGCGTCGTCAAAGTGGCGAGCAACCTGTTCCGCTAACGGCTGGAAGCCCGGAATCTCGCGAGAAGCCGGTTGGCTATTCCAATTCGATGAGGCCGCGCTGCACAGCAAGGTGCGCCGCGGCGGTGCGGTCGGGAACATCGAGCTTCGCGATGATGCTCTTCAGGCGGAGCGTCGGGAATCAGATGCCAGGATGATAGCCGAGCAATTGCTCGATGGGGCGAGAGCTGTAGAGACTCGCACTGCAATCGGGCCGAGCTTGGCACGCCCCTCAACTCCTTGAGCAGTAGGGAAGCTAGCTAGGGCCCTGTCTCCATGTGTATCAGTGTGTTTGCGAGAAATTGAGCGGAGGGCCTGTATCCTCGTTTGATATCCGTCGTGCCCCGTCCGATCTTGGCGGGTGGGAATCAGAGCCTCTCCCCTCCCCCGTCGTGAGACTGATTTGGCTGGAAAATGATATCGTAAAGCACGAGGTGGGAAGCCGTGAGCGAAGTCCTGAAGAACAGGCGGTTCAGCCGCCGCACGCTTTTCGGCGGTGTTGGCAAGACAGCCGCCGCGACCATCGTTGCATCTCCTCTCATTAGGACCGCCATCCTCGCCGCGGGCGCCGGAGCGGCCGATGCCATGGATGCGCCCGGGTTGGCGACGAGCGCCGATGTCGACCGGATCAATATTCTCGGGGCCAAAACTTACCTGCACGGCTGGGCGGGTTACGGCGAACCGCCCGTGTTGGGCCGTCCCCAGAACCAGGATCGTCCGCTCAGCTACGCCGGTCAGGAACCAGGCGCGGCAACACCGGCTCCGGCTCCCGCACCTGCCCCAACCGTGGTTTGGAGCAAAGAATCGGGCCCCGGCACGGTGACCTTTGAAAACCCGCGATCGCTCTCCACCACAGCGACTTTCTCTGCGCTCGGCAGCTACGTCCTGAAGATGACGGCGGACAACGGCCAAAGCACGCATTCCTCCACGGTGCGCGTCCTGGTCGAACCGCCTCCGCCGGCGAAACAGCTCGAAGCCGTTTACACAAAGAATTTTGAGATCACGAGCCCGTTCTGGAAACAGCGCGCCAAAGCGCTCATCTGCAATTGGATTCCCCATTGCATCGACCAGATCAATCGCACGGATCTGACGCTGGGGCAGGGCGGCATCGACAACTTCATCAATGCCGGCAAAGCGCTGCGCGGTGAGCCCCACGGCTACCACAAGGGCTATGTTTTCTCCAACGCCTGGGTGCATCAGACGGTCGAGGCCATGAGCATCGCGCTTATGATCGATCCGCAGGGCGATCCCGATATTCTGAAGGCGCACGAGAAGTTCCGGCAGACGCTCGACACCTGGATCCCCATCATCCTGGCCGCGCAGGAGCCGGACGGCTATTTGCAGACCGCCTTCACGGTGGCGCCTCCCCGGCGCGCGCCGCTTCCGCCGGTTCCCGTTACGAAGGCCGATGGCACGGTCGTGCTGGCGCACGTGAGCGTGCGGCAGGACCCTGATGGCACACTCCACGCCGACCGCGCCGGCGCCCGCGGCGGTTCCGGACGCGGCCGCGGCGCGCAGGAGGTCGCCGATCCGCCGTTTGACGGCAAGACCTCCACTACGGTGCTCTTTCCGGTATTGAACCAGGATTTCACCACCACCCCCGTGCGCATCGCGATCTTCGAGGGCGAGGCTCCCGCCGCGGCTGCGGGACGCGGTTTCCGCCCGCCCGCTCCGCTCACCGTAAAGCGGATCACGGGCGACAATCCCGATGGCAAGCCCGACACCACCTTCGAAGTTCCCCCGCCGCAGCCCGCCAACCTCAAGCATTGGGACCCTGCCACGCGCGGCAATCACGAAGGCTACACCGCCGGCTACTTTCTGGAATCGGCCATCAATCATTACCTGATGACCGGCAAGCGGGACGCCCGGCTCTACAATGCCGCCAAGAAACTGGCCGATTGCTGGTATAACAACCTCGGTCCCGCGCCGAAGAAGCCCTGGTATGACGGGCACGAGGAGATGGAGCAGGCGCTGGTTCGTTTCGGCCGCTTTGTGAATGACATGGAAGGCGGCGGCAAAGGGCAGCGGTACATCGAGCTGGCGAAGTGGCTTTGCGACTGCCGCTCGACCACCGCCGTGCAGCGCACGCGCCCCGACGGCTCGGTGCAGGACGAGCGCTCCGAGTACGATCAGAGCCACCTCCCGGTCGTCCAGCAATATGAGGTTGTCGGACATGCAGTCCGTGCCATGTACCTGCAGTCCGGCATGGCGGATGTGGCGGTGGAAACTCACGACCCGGAATACCACAGCGCGGTCAAATCGCTCTGGGACAACCTGGTCAACAAGAAGCTGTACGTCACCGGCGGCGTCGGCAGCGGCGACACCTCGGAAGGCTTCGGCGTCAACTACGCGCTCAGCAACCAGGCGTATTGCGAAGCCTGCGGGAGCTGCGGCGCCATCTTCCTGCAGTGGAAGATGCACCTGGCGTATCACGAGGCCAAGTATGTGGACCTTTACGAAGAGACCATGTACAACGCTCTGCTCGGCGCAACCGATCTCGAGGCGAAGAATTATTACTACGATAATCCGCTCGATGAAACCAAGATGCGGTACGCCTGGCACGTCTGCCCGTGCTGCGTCGGCAACATTCCCCGCACGCTGCTCATGATGCCGACCTGGGTCTACACCAAAGCGCCCGATGGCATTTACGTCAATCTCTTTATCGGCAGCAAAATCACCGTCGAGAACGTGGGAGGCGCCGATGTGGAGATGGTGCAGACCACCGAGTATCCCTGGAAGGGCAACGTGGCGATCACGGTCAACCCCAAAACCGCCAGGGAGTTCAGCCTGCGCATTCGCGTCCCGGATCGCGGCGTGAGCAAGCTCTACACGCCCAAGCCCGCCGCGAACGGGATCACGTCGATTCAGGTCAATGGACAGGTGGTGAAGCCCCGGATCGACAAGGGCTACGCCGTAATTACGCGCCGCTGGAAGGCCGGCGACAAGGTGGAACTGGTGCTTCCGCTGGTCCCGCAGCGCGTCTATCCGGACGATCGCATCATCGCCCGCGCCCGCGGCGGCGAAGTGCAGCATCCCGATCAGGGCAAGGTCGCGCTCAAGTACGGCCCGCTCATCTACAACATCGAAAAGGTGGATCAGGATATCACGAAGCCGATGAGCCCGAGCGCGCCGCTCACCGCGGAATGGCGTCCCGACCTGCTTGGCGGCGTGATGACGCTCAAGAGCAAGTTCGCCGACGGCAGCGATCTGGTCGCCGTTCCGAATTATGCCCGCATGAACCGTGGCGGCGAGCCCACTGCCGCGCCGCTGCCATTTGTCCGCGGCCCGCACCCGCTCACGTCGGTCGTCTGGATCAAAGAAGCGTAGCTCCGGCAGTCCCCCGACTTCGCTTGCAGGGCGGGGAATTGCGCAGCCGCTTGCGTCCGGCGGCGAATCCAAAGGGCCCATGCGCCGCCGAGAGCCGTCGCTAGCTGGATCCAGGTTGCCGTCTCCGGCACAGCCGAAATGGTGACTCCCCCGGGCACTCCCATGGTAAGTGCCGCACCGCCTCCGCCCTGGAAGTACTGTAAGTCGAAGAAATGCGAGCCCGCGCTCAGCGTCACGGTTCCCTGACGGACGGTGTAGCCCTGATAAAAGCCATTATTCACCACCATCTGGCCATCGATGAAGAGGTAGGAACCATCGTCCGAGCCCGTGCTAAAGGTGTAAGCGCCCGAGCTTGGGATGTTGAAGTAGCCCTGCATTTCGGCTGAGAAATTCGAAGCTAACCCGAATGGAGACCAGTTGCTATTGGGAAGACCGAAGTTTATGTTCGTGATCGGAATTCCGCCAACCAGAGTTGCTCCCGGAGGGATTAGCGGCGGCGGCACCTCAGATCCCACGGGCGTCAAGGAACCCGGATCCGAATAGATGGCCAAAGTCGGCTGCTCGTAGACGTAGGCCACGCCGGCGGGTAGCGTAGAGACCAGGCTGTTACCGCCCCCGCCCTGGAAATACTGGACCTCCATCGTGTGCGTTCCGGCGCTCAGGTTGATGGAGCCCGTCCGCTGAGTGGCCCCCTGATAATAGTTGTTATTCACGACCAGTTGTCCATCGATGAACAAGAGCGAACCGTCGTCCGAAGTCGTGTTAAAGGTGTAGGTGCCCGCCGACCGGACCTGAATGGTGGCAGTGATATCGGCGCCGTAATTGCTGGACATGCCCAGCGGGTCCCAATTTTGGGTGCCAGTTCCAAAATCAATGTCCGGGGCGAAGAAGCTGCCCACGGAGGTGTCTCCCGCAAAGTTCAGGGAGCTCGCGGAAAAATTGCCTGCATTCTGCGGCAGGCCGCTATAAACGTTGACAATGGCGGCATGCGCGGTGATGCAAGATAGTAGAAGAACCGGAACTCTCATAACTTGGTTTCAGAGTCTATCACGTCGTAGGGCACAGATAACCTTAACCAAGGTCAACGTCGCCCTGCCGGCGTTACCCTATTACGATCGAGGCCGTATGACTGCCCGCCACCGAGTCTTGCCGCCGGCCGCGGCGTGGTTCCTCAGCGTGGTCCTCGACCGCGCCGGCGCCGCCACGCGGACGGAAAACCAACCGAATTAACAACTGCCGCCAGCCGGCCGATATGGGGCTCAGGTACATACCGCATGGAAACCATTCTGTGCCAGGATGTCCGGGACCCGGCGGCCGCTCTGGACCGGGAGGACGAATACCGCAGCCTGTTCGAGGATGCTCCGGTCGCCTACCATGAAATCGACACGTCAGGCGTCGTGACGCGCGTCAATCGCGCCGAATGCGCGCTGCTGGGCTGCCGGGCCGAGGACATGCTGGGACGCCCTGTATGGGAGCTCGTCGCGCCGGAAGAGCGGGAAACCAGCCGCGAGTCTGTGCGCCGCAAGCTTGCGGGCGAGCAGCCTCTGGTCACCTCGCAGCGCACCTACCGGCACGCGAGCGGCAGGCCCGTCGTGACGGAGGTGCATGAAACGCTCCTGCGCGGGTCGTCCGGCCGGATTCTCGGAATCCGCACCTGTCTGCTGGACATCACGGAGCGCAAGCAGGCGGAGGCTGCCCTGCTTCGCCGCACCGAGGAGCTGGCGCGCTCCAACGCCGAGCTCGAACAGTTCGCCTATGTCGCTTCCCACGATCTGCAGGAGCCGCTTCGCAAGATCCAGGCGTTCGGCGACCGGCTCGTCGGGACCTGCTCCGCCACGCTTCCGCCGCAGGGGCTGGACTATCTCAAGCGCATGCGGGATGCCGCCGGGCGTATGCAGATCCTGATCAACGACCTGCTCTCGCTCTCGCGCGTAGCCACGCAGACACGGCCGCCGGCGCCGGTCGATCTCACGCAGGTCGTGCGCGGGGTGCTTTCCGACCTGGGGCAACGCATCCAGGAAACCGGTGCGGACGTGACGGCCGGCCCGCTGCCGGTCGTTTCGGGGGACCGCGTGCAGCTCGGACAGGTCCTGCAGAACCTGGTGGCGAACGCCCTCAAGTTCCGCAAACCGGACGTCGCACCCAGAGTGACGATCACGGCGATGAGCGGGGACGACGGATTCTGCACCATTGAGGTCGCGGACAACGGCATCGGATTCGATGAGAAGTACGCGGACCGCATCTTCCAGATCTTTCAGCGCCTCCACGGACGCAGCGAATACGACGGCACGGGCATCGGTCTCGCCATCTGCCGCAAGGTGGTGGAGCGCCACGGAGGCTCGATCTCCGCGCACAGCACGCCGGGCGTGGGGTCGAGGTTCTTCATCCGGCTGCCGGAAGCCCCGGGGGAAGAAGCCGCGCACGAAGGGAGCCAACGATGAGCCAACCGGAAATGCCGATCACGATCCTCTACGCCGATGACGACGCCGAGGATCGCATGCTGGTCCTCGAAGCCTTCAAGGAGAGCCGTCTTCGCAATGAACTCCATTTTGTGGAGGACGGCGAAGAGCTGATGGACTATCTGCACCGCCGCGGCGCCTTCGCTCATCTCGCCGGCCATCCGCTGCCCGGCCTGATCCTGCTGGATCTGAACATGCCCCGCAAGGACGGCCGGGAGGCGCTGGAGGAAATCAAACGCGATCCCGTTCTGCGGGCCATCCCGGTGGTCGTGCTGACCACCTCCAAGGCCGAAGAGGACATCCTGCGCGCATACAACCTGGGGGTGAGCTCGTTCGTCGTCAAACCCGTCACCTTCGACTCGCTGGTGGAAGTGACCCGGATGCTGCAGCGCTGGTGGTTCGAGATCGTCGAGCTCCCTGCCATGCGGGAGCCCGCGGCATACGCTACGGAGGGCGTATGAATGACACGTTGAAGGTTCTGCTGGTGGAAGATGATCCGGACGACCGTCTCCTCATCGTAGAGACCCTCGCGCAGAGCTGCGGTCCGCGGTTCGATATCGAGTGGGCGTGTAACTACGAGTCGGGCGAGGAACTGGTACGCCAGAACCGGCACGACCTTTACCTCTTCGATTACCGTCTCGGAGCGCGGACCGGTCTCGACCTGCTGAAGGCCGCGGTGCAGGTGGGCTGCCATGGTCCAGTCATTATGCTGACCGGCCACGACGCCGAGGGCATCGACATCGAAAGCGTCCGGAACGGCGCCGCCGATTATCTGGTCAAGGGCGCTTTCGACGGCCCGCTGCTGTGCCGGTCGATCCGCTATTCGCTTGAGCGCAAGCGCGCGGAAAACGCGCTGCGCGCCGGCGAGCAGCGCTATCGCCAGCTCTTTGAAAACGCTTACGACCTGATCTTCACGCACGATGCCGCCGGAATCCTCACCACCGCGAATGCTGCCACCGAGCGCGCCACCGGGTATGCCCGTAGCGACCTCATCGGCGCGCCGCTTCAGGCGTTCCTCGACACGGAATCGCGAACCCGCTTTGAGGACATCACGCGCCGGATCCTTGCGGGCGAGCCGGCCGGCGCGTATGAGCTGGCGATCCGGACCCGGCACGGCGCGGTCCTCCTCATCGAGGTCCACTGCAGCCTGCTCGGAGGCGGCCTGTGCGGCGCGTCCGGCGGGCCGGAATTCCAGGCGATCGGCCGCGATATCACCGCCAAAAAAGCCGCTGAACAGCAGATCCGCGCTTACGCTTTCGAGATCGAGCGCAAGAACCGCGAGCTCGCAGCCACGCTCGATGCCCTTCGCGACAAATGGGAGCGCAAACGCTACAGCATGAGCGCCGAATCTCTGTGATCGGCCTTCCTGAACTGCCCTCGCCTCCAGGCGTACGATAGGGGGGTGATCCCAGGCCCTTTGCGGTACCGCTGGCGCGTTTTCGCCCGAACCCCCGGATTCACTCTCGCGGCCATCGGCGCGCTCGCCCTCGGCATTTCCGCTTCCCTCGCCATCTTTACCGTCGTGGACGCGGTCATGCTGCGTCCCCTGCCTTACGCGGACCCCGGCCGGCTCGTCTTGCTTTCGACCGCCGAGCAGCCCTTTTCCTATCCCCGCTTCACCTATATGCAGGAGAAGAGCCGCTCCTTCGCGGCGATGGCCGCGTTCACCAGTGAGGTGTTCACGCTGACCGGGCAGGGAGATCCCGAGCAGATCGCGGCGGCGCGCGTTTCCTGGCAATTCTTCGATGTCCTCGGCGTTCACCCTGCCCTGGGCCGCGCGTTTGCTGCCGGGGACGATCGCCCCGGGGCGCGCGATGTCGCTATTCTCAGTCACCGCCTGTGGGTCCGCCGCTTCTCCGCGCAGCCGGATATCGCGGGCCGCAGCGTTTCGCTGGATGGCAAGGATTTCACGGTCATCGGCGTCCTCCCCGCCGGCTTCCGCTTCGCGCCGCTCGGGACGGAAGCCGACCTCTGGGCCGCCAAGGTCTTCGATCTCAGCCTGACGACTCCGTCCGCCGTCGCGGCCGGCGCCGGCTTCCTCAGCGCGATAGCCCGGCTCGCTCCCGGTGTGGAACTGGTGCGCGCGCAGGCGGAGCAGGACACGCTGGCCAGCCAGTACCGCGCCGCCTATCCCAATCACCCCGATAGCGGCCCGCATCTCCGCCTCACGGCGGTGGGCTTGCAGCGGGCCATTGCGGCGGACCTGCGGCCTGCGCTGTTTCTCCTGTCGGCTGCGGTCGGGCTGCTGCTGTTCATCGCCTGCGCCAACGTGAGCAATCTGCTGCTCTCGCGCGCGGCCGGGCGGGCGCGGGAGATGTCCATCCGCGCAGCGCTGGGCGCTTCACGGTGGGACATTGTGCGCCAGCTTCTGGAGGAAACGCTGATTCTGGGGGCGGCCGGCGGTGCCGCGGGTCTGCTGCTGGCCCGATGGAGCGCCGCCGCGCTCGTCTCGCTCAGCCACAGCCCCGCATTGGGGCTGGCGGACCTGCGCATCGACTGGCGCGTGGTGCTGTTCGCGCTGGCGCTGTCCCTCGGCAGCAGCCTGCTGTGCGGGCTGGCTCCCGCGCTGCACCTTTCGCGGCCCGGAATCTTCGCTGCCCTGCGAGAGACCGGCCGCACGCCGGCGGGCTCGCGCGTACGCGGCGCGCTGATCCTGGTGCAGGTGAGCCTTTCGGTGGTTCTGCTGGCCGCTTCGGGACTCCTGATCCGCAGCTTCGTTGCGTTGCGCGCCACCGATCCCGGCTTCCGCCCGCAGGGCGTCCTCACCATGCAGCTTTCGCTCCCCGCCACACGCTACGCGGCCAAGCCGTCGGTGGTCCAATTCTACCGGCGGGCGCTCGATGCGCTTCGCGCCGTGCCGGGCGTGCGAGCCGCGGCCATTTCCTCCGCCCTTCCGCTGCATCCGACGCGCCTTTCCCCCGCTCTCATGGAGGGCCAGCCCGCGGTTCCGCTGGCGCAGCGGCCCATCGTGCACATCCAGACCATCAGCCCGGATTACGCGGAAGTCCTGGGCGTTCCGCTGCTGCGCGGCCGCAGTTTTACTCCGCAGGACGATGCGCAGGCGCCCACGGTCGCGATCGTGAACCAGAAGCTGGCGCGGCGCTTCTGGCCGGGCGAGGATGCTATCGGCAAACGGATCTGGATCGGCCGCATGGCGGCGCCCGCGCAAGTGGTCGGAGTATTCGGCGACGTCGCGAACCAGAGCCTCGCCTCCGATACCGAGCCCGAAATCATGCTGCCGTTTCCGCAATTGCCCTGGCCCTTGCTGCACATCAGCCTGCTCGCTTCCGCGGATCCGCGCAGCATCGCCGCCGCCGCTCGCACCTGCCTTCTCGGGCTCGATCAAGACCAGCCCGTCACCGAAGTGCAGACTGGAGAAGACCTCATGGCGGCTGCCGGCGCGCAGCCGCGCTTCCACATGGTTCTGGTGGGGGCGTACTCCGGCGCGGCTTTGCTCATTGCCCTCATCGGCGTTTACGGACTCGCCGCGTACTCCACCGCGCAGCGCACGCGCGAGATGGGAGTGCGGATCGCCCTGGGCGCCTCGCGGGCCGATATCCTGGCGGCCGCCGGTCGCCAGACGCTGCGGCTGGTGCTGATTGGCATCTTGCTAGGCGTCGCTGCCGCGCTCGCCGTCACACGGCTGATGGCCGCGTTGCTCTATCGCACGCCCGCCAGCGATCCGGCCGCCTTGCTGGCCGCGGGGCTGCTCTTTGCCGTGGCGGGCGCGATCGCGACCTGCATCCCGGCGCTGCGCGCCACGCGCGTCGACCCCTGCCAGTCGCTCCGCCACGAGTAGCGGCCGGCGCAATGGATTGCGCTCGGGCGCGAATGGCTCTGGCGATACAAATCGGCAACGCGCGTCCCAGCCGCTTCGGTCCGCCGGGCGGGGCGATGATCCCGCATCCAGTCTGCCGCGCGCACCGCGAGCCCCACGCCGCGGTTGACCGCGCTTTCATCCGCGCGGTGGGCGGAGATCGTCCCGCGGGCGCTCTGGGACGGTCAGCGGTAGCGTGGCCGCGGCCGGCGCGGACAGCTCGCGGGCGCGGATCCGCAGGCCATGGCCCCGCGCTACCGGGCGCCGTGCGCCGCCGTCCGCAGCAGATCGTCGGCCGCGCTGAGCACCACCCACCGCAGCCGCTCCGGCAGCTCGGGATGGGCCGCCAGGTACTGCCGCACTGCCGCCGCGGCTTCCGGCGAGCGCTGGCCGCTGAGCGCGGCGTCCATCCACCGTTTGGGAAAGAAAATGTCCCCGGTGCGCTGGATCTCCGGCAGCAGCTCCAGCGCGGGCTGCACGAATTGCCGCGCTTCGGGCTCCCGCAGCGGATGGTTCAAATACCGCAGCGATTCGAGCACCCAGGGCTCATGCCGGCGGTTGGCTACATCGCGAAGCCGCTCGAACGCCTGCTTCCGCACCGCCGGATCGGCCGAGACCGCCGGCATCACGAACTCGAACTGCGCCTTGCGGTCCGGATTGCGGATGCGGCCGCGCTCCTCCTCCAGGATCTGCTGCCAGCCGGGCGCCTCGCGCAGTGCCAGGTTCAGCGCCATTGCGATCTCGTCCGTTTCGGCGAACGTCAGGCCTTCGACTTTCTCTTCGCGCCGCCACACCCGCGCCAGCCACGCCACGCCGTCGCGCGTCAGCACGACGTCGCGGAATGCGTTGAACCATGCCGATTTCCGGCTCGCCGTCGGCGCCTGCGCGAGGCCGCGCCGCAGGAAGGCTTCGAGCTCCGGCGCGCGCGCCGTCCGCTGCGCAGCCGGAATCTCATGCCAGAACGCCCGTACCGCGTAGGAAAGAATGCGCTGCGTGTTCTGCTCGTCGCTCTCGCGCGGCAGCGTCCGCTCCGCCGTGTCCAGGAATTTCGCGGGCTCGACGCGCCCTTCGAGCAGGTTCTCCCAAAGGTCGATCCAGGCGCTCGCGCGGGTCAGCGGATCGGCGATCTCCTCCATGTGCCCGAGCAGGTAGCGCAGCGTGGCCTCATCCAGCCGGAACAGCCCGTAGCCGATCCCGCCCCCGTTCGGGAGAATGTAGAGCGGCCGCGGCTGTCCCTTCGCCTGCGGGATATCCGTGCTCACCCCGTTCTCCGCCACGTCGTCGTTCTCGACGCGGTCCGCGAACCCGACCGTCACGCGCAGCCGCTGCGGCCAGATCAGGCCGCGGCCGAGCGGATCGCGCTGCACCAGCGCCAGCGAAGAGATCTTGCCATCCGCGCCCATCCGCACTTCCGTCGCGATCTCCGGCCGTCCGCGCTCCGCCACCCACGCCCGGCTCCACTGCGCCACCTGGCCCGGATGCCGCGCCTCCAGGATGCCGACCAGATCGAGCCACGTCGCATTTCCGAATTCGTACCGTTTCAGATATTCCCGCATGCCCTCGCGAAAGCCATCCTCGCCGACGATCGCCTCCAATTGCCGCATCACGATCGGCGCCTTGTCGTAGATGATCGCGCCGTAGAGCGATCCGGCTTCGTCCAGGTTGGCGAGAGGCTGCCGGATCGGGTTCGCGCCCGCCGTGCGGTCCACGTCGTATGCGGCCGGGTAATGGCTCAGCAGGAAGCGCAGGTCGTGGTTGATTTCGGGAAAGCTCGGGTTCACGATCTTCGCCGCCATGAAATTCGCCATCACTTCCTTCATCCACACATCGTTGAACCACCGCATCGTTACCAGGTCCCCGAACCACATGTGCGAGGTCTCGTGCGCGATCACGCTGGCGCGGGCCAGCAACTGGTTCTGCGTGGCGGAAGGATCGAGCATCAGGCTGGAGGCGTTGTAGAGGATCGCGCCGGCGTGCTCCATGCCCCCGAACTGGAACGCCGGGATGAGCACGAAATCGAACTTGCCCCACGGGTACGGAATACCCGTGTACCGCTCCAGCCATTCGAGAGCGTGCGCGTGCAGGTCGAAGATGGCGTCCCGGTTGCGCGCGACCTTCGCCGCATCCGTCTCGCGGTGGAACATGCGGAACGTGCGGCCGTTGCGCACCGCCGTCTCCACCTGGAACCGCCCGGCCGCGAACGCGAACAGGTAGGTGGGAAGCGGCCGCGTTTCGGCGAATCGTACCGTCGTGCGCCCGCCCATCGTGTGGCGGTCGATTTCCGCGCCGTTCGCGGTGACCTGCCATGCCGCCGGAATCTCCAGTGTGAGCGCGTAGCGGCCCTTCAGGCTCGGCTGGTCGAAGCAGGGAAACGCGTAGCGGGCGCGCGCCGGCACGAAAAGCGTGTAGAGGTAATCGTTGTTGCGGTTCAGCGATTCGTCTCCCGCCACGAACTCGATCCGGATGGCGTTCTCTCCGCTCCGGGTGGCCGCGGCGGGCAACACAATGTGGCCGTCTACGAAATCGAACGCCGTCGGTCTGCCGCCGGCCTCGACCGAGACGATGTGGTCGCGCGGCTGCTCGAAGTCAAGCGTGACCGCTCGCGGTGCGGCCAGAATAAACCGCACCGTCTCGGTTCCCCGCACCGGCTCGGCTTTCGATTCCGGAATCCGGAAGGAGAGTTCATACCGGAGGTCCCGGATCGCCGCCGCGCGCTCCTCGGCCAGCGTCTCCGGAACGCCGCGCCCCGGCGATACGGCCGCCGCCGCGAGCGGGGCGGCCGCCAATAACAGGAGAGCGATCTGTGTCACTTGTGCTACCTCGCTGCGATCATCGGGCCCGGCTCCGTCCGGCCCAGCGTATCGTAAAGCGGATCGGCCGGCTTCACTTCCGGATTCTCCTCCGCCACCGAAACCGCCAGCACCCGGATCTTATCGTTCGCCGGCAGCGTCAGCGTCCGCGCGCCAGCCGGCAGATCGATCGCGTAAGCGAACAGGTACGAATACTGGTAAGGCTCGTTCAGCCCGTCCGCGGTGTGATGGTGCGAAGCGTACCAGGCCAGTTCGGCGGGTTTGACGAATCCCGGCCGCAGCCCGAGATAATCGTCCGGGTAGCTCGGCGACCAGTTCTGCGATCCGCGGTTCTGCAGGTCCCACGTGGCGTGGTTCGCTGAGACCGCCCAGTCATGCCGCAGCGGCACCTCGCGCGGCGCGGCGTTCGGACCGCCGAAGCCGCCCCGTCCACCCCGGCCGCCGATCTGAATCTGGTCCGGCTCCGGCTTCCACACCCGCGTGTCCCATTGCCCGATGAAGCCGCCCCAATCCTCGACGGTCAGCTCAGTAGCGCGGTCGCCCACCCGGAATGCGGCCTTCTGGTCTCCCTCTGCCGAGGCCGCGATCACGTAGACCTTGTTGAACCGCCCGGCCGGAAGCTGGATCGTCTGCCCCTTCGCGACGACCGCATCGGGCTTTCCCGTCGCGGCCGGCGCCAGATGGAACCGGACGCCGTGGAATTCGAGCTCCGCGGGCAGCATCTCCGCGGGCAAGGCATTGCCCTTCGCGTCGAAGCCGCCGATCGATTTCGTATCGTCGTTGCTCGCGGCCGCCAGGTCGTAGCTCAGCGCCACCGGCTGCGAGCGCACGGCCGCCACCTTCGCGGGCGGCGCGCCCAGCTTGAGCGCGAACGTTCGCGGCTGATAGGCGCCGAACGAGGTCACGAGCTCGCCCTTGTCCACGGTGGCCGCGCCCACCGGCAGCTCCTGCCCGTTCACTTCGCGCGCCGCCGTAATCGCACCCGCGAACTTCACCCGAACGTCCGGCGCCGGCTTGCCGTCCATCTCCACCATCCGCAGAATCACTTCATCGGAAAGCTCGGCTTTCTTTAACGCCATCACCCGAATGCGCGGATTACTCACCGCGACCAGCGAGAACGTCTTACCCAGCGGGCCGGCGTGCCCGGTGGTCTCGAAGGCGATCAGCGGGCTGTTCAGGCGGTAGCCCTGCCAGTCCGTCTGTGCCTCGCGCCAGCCGCCGGCGTGCCCCGCGATGCCGTAGACGATCTCGTGATGGCCCCAATCCTGGTTGAGCTGGTCGCTATAGCCGCCGCGCCGCCCGCCCGGAAAGCCCGGCGTGCGGATCAACGTGAGCCGCAGCGTGTGGTCGTCTCGCTTGTCCGACCCGTTCTTCACGTCCGTGAGGATGGTCGCGCCGTATGCGCCGCTTTCATCCGTCAGATCGATCCATTGGTGGGAAGCCACTTCGAACTGCCGCTCTTCCGCGGTCGGCCGCTCGACGGTGCCGATATCCCAGTTGTACGTGGCCATGCGATTGGCGGCGGCCAGCGGAAACACGGCCTTCACGTTCGCCGAAAGCGCCTTCCAATCGATCGCATCGGCGAATTCCACGCGGTTGCCCGCGTCGCCCGCCGCCAGCCGCACCGTCTGCACGAGCCGCGAGCCTTCGGTTTCACGGGTGACTTCCACAGCCACGCGCGCCGGCCCGTTTTCGACGATCTTGATCTGCGCCGGCCCGCTCACGAACGCGCGCGGCGCTGCCTGCTCCTGGTCGAAATCCATGTTCCACGCCGGCCACTGCCGCGGAGAATCCTCGGAAATCGCCAGGCGCACCGGCGCCGAGAGCAGCTCGCGGTTCAGGCGCTTATCGAAGATGCTCGATACATCGCCGTTGGCGTCGATCGCCACCCGGTAGCGCGCGTTTTCGAGGGACGACTGCTTCACTTTCAGCGTGCTCGCGCCGGCCGCCGCCGCGGGCTGCACGTCGTAAACGGCATAACCGGCCGCCGGTGCCTTGGCCACGAACACGAGCTTCTCCGGGCCTTCGAGCTGCGCCGGAACCTCCCGGCCGTCCGGACCCGTCACCCGCACGGCCTTCGTTCCCGCCGGCAGCGCTACCGCCGCTTCCACCAGATCCTCCCGCGGAATGTTCAGCGAGTTGTACACCACGAGCGCCGTGCCGCGCGCCTGCGTGTTCATCCCGGAGACGACCGCCTCGGTCGCGCTCGTCAGCACGCCGGCGAACTGGTTCATCGCGATGATGTCGTCGTTCTGCGCGAATTCGTAGGCCCGCGGCGTGGCTGTGCCCGCGGCGGTATCGTGGAAGTGGCCGCCCATCACGAGCGTCCAGGCGCCGTTCAGCCGCTCGCGCGGATACGGCCGCCCGCCCAGCCACTCCGCCGCGACGGACGCCTTCTCCGCCGCATCCGCCAGAATCTCGTTCTTTCGGTTCCAGCGCTTGTGATACGCCTCCGACGTCAGCGAGCCCGCCGAGTGGTTGATCAACTCCAGGTCGCCCTGGTAGCGCGGCATGCGCGAAGTCATCTCCGGCGTGATGTCGAGGAACATCTGGTCAGCCGTGGCCGAGATCACGTGCACCGGCCCGTCCCCCATCTTGACCGGCGGATTGGGAGCCGGCGGCGGCGCATCGGCCGCCTGCCCGCCCCGTCCTCCGCGGCCGAAGCCGAATCCCGGCGGCGGGATCGCCGCCTCGCTCTTCGTGACCATCGCCTCCAGCAGCTTGACGGACTGCTCGTCGACCGCGCCGCCGATGTCTCCCGTGCCGATGTAATGGTAATCGGCATAAACGCCCGTCAGCTTGCCGTCGATTCCGATGCGCTTGACCCAGTCCTCCTCGCGCGGGCCGCGCCCGCCGAAGCGCCCGCCCTGCGCGTTGGCCGCGGCCGGCGGCGGCGGAGGCGGCGTCTTGCTCAGGTCTCCGCGAATTCCCGCGCTATAGCTGCCCGGATTGAGCGCCGCGATCACGCTCCGGCCGTCCGGCCCGACCCACACCCCCACGTTGAACGGAATACCCTCCGGCGTCTGCTCCGGCGAATCCGGGCCGCCCACCTTGGGCGCGGGCTGCCAGGCGGCGTTGAGCTTCCGCGTGGAAAAGCCCTTCACGCCCGCATGGGCCAGGATCGAGGGCAGCGAGGCCGGAAAGCCGAAGCAGTCCGGCAGCATGTATTCCGCGCTGGCCTTGCCGAATTCCTTGCGGAAATACGTGTTGCCGTACAGAATCTGGCGGATGATCCCCTCCGCGTTCGGCAGGTTCACGTCGCCCTCTTCCATGGACGAGCCCGCCGGGAACCAGTTCCCCTTCGCCACGTAGTGCTTCACCTTCTCGTAATCGGCCGGGAAGTATTCCTTCATCAGCCGGTAGCGGTTCGCGCCCGTCCAGTTGAACACGTAATGCGGGTATTTTTCGATGTAATCGAAGTTCACCCGCATCGTCTTGAGCAGATATTCGCTGATCGATTGCGGAAACTCCCAGCGCCATTGCGTGTCCAGGTGCGCGTACGGAACCACGTAGAGGGTCGGCTCCCGGCTGATATCCGGAGCCTTCATGGTCTGTGAATCGAGACGGGGTAGAAGCGCCAGGAATAAGGACGCCGCGAGAGCCAGCTGGGGAATTCGCTCCATGCAGAATAGAGTAGCGCGTGGACGCCGCAGCGCATGCGCCGCGCCGCTTCGTTTAGAATCGTTAGCGATGTGCCGCAGCATTAAGCCGCTATTCCATTTCGATCCGCCCGTCACTCCGGAAGAGATTCACGCCGCGTCGCTGCAGTTCGTCCGCAAGATCTCGGGCTTCCACAAGCCGTCGCAGGCGAACCAGGCGGCGTTCTTTGCCGCGGTCGATGAGATCGATGCCGCCTGCGCCCGCCTGCTCGGTTCGCTGCAGACCAGCGCCCCGCCGAAGAATCGCGCGGAAGAGGCAGCCAAGGCCAAAGCGCGCGCCGCCCGGCGGTTTGAGGACGCGCTCCCGCGCGCGTAACCGCCGGCTTCAATCCTCGCGGCGCCGGCGCACCAGCAGCCGCTCGGTCAGCGTCGGCCGCTCCGGCGCGAACTGCTCGGCGGCGCCGCGCAGGTACGGCCGGAATTCCGCGCTCCAATAGGCCGCGAAGCCCTGGCGCGAGATCTCCGCCAGCGTCTGCAGGTAATGGTCGAGAATGTTTTCGCCCAGCACCCGTCCCGTGCGCGCCGCCGCCGAACGGGCCGCGCGGGAAAGCCGGAGCATGTTCACCGGCAGCTTCGTCACCGAAGACACCGCCACCAGCGACGACATCGCAAAAACCGAACGCCCCTGCTCGCGCGCTGCCTCCTCCATCCGGCGCCAGACCTTCTCCACCGCTTCGAGCGAAGGCCGGTTCTTCGGTGGAATCGCCCGCGCCTCCTCCACGAGCCGCTGCCACTCGCGCCGCAGCCCCGCCACGTCCACCGGCGGCAGGTTCAGCATGGACGCCAGTTGGCCGGACGTCCGCTCCAGTCCTTCGAGCACTTGCTCGGTCGTCTCGAACTGCCCTTCGAGCAGCCCTTCCTCCGCCAGAGCCGCCGAAATCTCGTGCAGCAGCGTCCGGCTGCCGCCCGCCACATCCGCCAGCGCCGCCAGCACCCATACCGGCGATGCCGCGAACGTCAGAATGCCGAGCAGTTCGATGCCGTGCCCCGCGCCGCGCTGCAGCAGGAAATTGCGCGCCAGATGCTCGCCCGATGCCTCATCTGCCGGGTAGATGCCGTCCACCCGGCCGACCTCCTCGATCAGGAACCGCAGCGTCACCTCGACCATCGTGCGGTACAGCGCCGTCCGCCGCACGCTGGCCGGCAGCGCTACCGTCCCGATTTCCCGCAGCAGCCCGCCCGAAACCGCCGCGAGCGAGCGCACCGCGCGCTCCGGTACGGAAAGAATGTAGCGGGCCCGCAGCGTCGAATGCATCAGCACAATTATCGCTTGGGACGCGCCTGGCGGCGTTACGCTATGAGTGTGCGGCGGATGTGCCCGGAGCGGGATCGCCTGTGGGACGAGTACAATCGGTTGCTGCGTGAGTATACGTGCGCCGTGGAGTCCATGATGCTAGGGGGCTCGTCCGCGTGCGAGGCGATCGAGCGCGCGCAGGAGGTAAGGGCGCACGTGGATAACCTGCGCATCGAAATCGAACGCCACTGCCGCAATCACGGCTGCGATCCGGAGTGGCTGAAGGTTCGGGAAGAGGCTGGGCGGCCACGGACAGGTTCCCAATGAGACCTGTTGCACCCGCCCGTTACGGTTTCGCGCTGTTCTTCCGCCGGGCGCGGCTTCCCGGCCGCGCAATCTTCGCGGCCGCGGTCTTCACCAGCGCCGCGATCCCGATCTCCACCTGAAGCCGTTCCCGGCATTCCGCGCAGCGCTCGACGTGCTCCTCGACCCGTTCGCGCTGCGGGCGCGAACCCCTCCCGAGCGCGTATTCTTCCAGGGCCGCTTCTGTTAAGTGGCGCACAGATTTAAAATAGCCGATTGCGTCCGGGGCGGCCATCAGCAGTTTACCTGGGGGTGGTTCCAGAACCTATTTACCCCGGGGTAGTTCCAGGACTAACGGACCTTAGGCCGCGCGCCGCAGTTCCCGCAGCCGCTCCGCGAATTCCTCCCGGCCGATCTCGCCGCGCGCGTACCGCTCCCGCAGGATCTGCTCCTCCGGCGGCAGCTCCCGGGCGGCCCGGCCGGCGGTGGCGAACACCCACAAGCACAGGAAGGCGACGGCGGCCCAGAACAGCCAGAACCACCATCCCCAGCCCCAGTAACCCGAGCCGCCGTCCCACATGGCAAGCCCTCCGGGGCAGCCGTCTGCAATCCCGATTCCAGAGAGAGCCCAATCCCGATCCCCGCACGGATACGGCGCTCCCGCACCCTTCGCGCGCGCCTGGTCCCACTACGCTAGTCGTAGGGCCGCAATCCGCCCGGGAGGTCTCTATGAAAGCCGTGGTATTTCATGCGATCGGCGACATCCGTCTGGAAGATGTCCCCGAACCCAGGCTCCAGCAACCCACCGACGCCATCGTGCGCCTCACCGCCTCCGCCATCTGCGGCACCGATCTCCACATGATCCGCGGCACTCTGACCGGCATGAAGCCCGGCACCATCCTCGGGCACGAAGGCGTCGGCATCGTGGAAGCCTGCGGCTCCGCCGTGACCAATTTCGCGCCCGGCGATCGCGTCCTGCTCCTCTCCACCATCGCCTGCGGCTACTGCTCCTACTGCCGCGCCGGCTACTATTCGCAGTGCGATAACGCCAACCCCAACGGCAAGAGCACCGCCTTCTTCGGCGGTCCCGAGAGCTCCGGCGCCATCGATGGAATGCAAGCCGAGCTCGTCCGCGTCCCCTTTGCCAATGTCGGCATGCTCCGGCTGCCCGAAGAAGTGGGCGACGATCAGGCCATCCTCCTCTCGGACATCTTTCCCACCGGCTACTTCGGCGCCGATCTCGCCGATATCCACGCCGGCCACACCGTCGCCGTGTTCGGCTGCGGTCCCGTCGGCCAGTTCGCCATCGCCAGCGCGTACCACTTCGGCGCCGGCCGCGTCTTGGCCGTCGACACCGTGCCCGATCGCCTGGAAATGGCCCGCGCGCAGGGCGCCGAAATCATCGACTTCAACGCGGTGGATCCCGTCGAGCGCATCCGCGAGTTCACCGGCGGCATCGGCGTCGACCGCGCCATCGATGCCGTGGGCGTCGACGCCGAGGCGCCCCACGGCGGTCCGCGCGCCGCCGCGGAGGCCGGCCGCCTCGACGAACGGCTCGCGGAAGTCCGCTCCATCGCCCCCGAGACCCATCCCGATCGCGGCAACTGGGTTCCCGGCGACGCGCCCTCCGAGGCGCTGGAATGGGCAGTCGACGCGCTCGCCAAGGCCGGCCGCCTGTCCATCATCGGGGTCTACCCCGAGACCGCTCGCCGCTTCCCCATCGGCCAGGCCATGATGAAAAACCTCACCGTGAAGGCCGGCAACTGCAACCACCGCAAGTACGCCCCGCGGCTGCTCGAAATGGTCCGCGCCGGCGTCTTCGAACCCACCGCCATCCTGAGCGAGATCGAGCCTCTCACCGGCGCGATCGAGGCGTACAAAGCCTTCGACCAGCGGCAGCCGGGCTGGCTCAAGGTCGAACTGGTGCCCGCCGCATAGCTCGGGCATTCTGCCCGTTGACTTCCCCCGGCGGACTTAACTACAGTTAAGTATGACGCCGGAACAGGTCGGGACGGGGCGGTCGCTCGCCGAAGTGCATTCGAGCGTCCGCACCGGGCAGGTGTCTTTCTGGCGGCGCATGTTCGCGTTCGCCGGGCCGGCCTACCTCGTCAGCGTCGGCTACATGGACCCGGGCAACTGGGCCACGGATCTCGAGGGCGGCGCCCGCTTCGGCTACAAACTGCTGTGGGTCCTGGTCATGTCGAATGCCATGGCCATCCTGCTCCAGACCCTGAGCGCCCGGCTCGGCATCGTCTCGGGGCGCGACTTGGCGCAGGCCTGCCGGGAAACCTATCCGCGCCGCGTCAATATCGCGCTCTGGATTCTCTGCGAGATCGCCATCGCCGCCTGCGACCTGGCGGAGGTGCTCGGCGCCGCGATTGGCCTCCATCTGCTCTTCCACATTCCCCTGCTTGCCGGCGTTCTGCTCACTGCCGCCGATACCCTGCTGCTGCTCTGGTTCCAGAGCTTCGGCATTCGCACCATCGAAGCCTTCGTGCTGGCCCTGATCACCGTCATGGCCGTCTGCTTCGGCATCGAGATCCTCTGGGCGAGGCCGTCGGTCACGGAGATGCTCACCGGCCTCGTGCCGCGGCTCGATGCGGGCAGTCTGTATCTGGCGGTCACCATCCTCGGCGCCACGGTGATGCCGCACAACATGTACCTGCACTCGGCGCTGGTGCAGACGCGCAATATCGGCCACACCGACCGCGATAAGCGCGCCGCGGCGCGTTTCAACCTGTTCGATTCCGTCGTCGCACTGAACGGCGCGCTGCTCGTGAACGCCGCCATCCTGGTGCTGGCTGCTGCCGTCTTTTTCAAGCGCGGCATTGTAGTCACGGAAATCCAGCAGGCGCACGTGCTGCTCGTGCCGCTGCTCGGGACGGGCGCCGCGGGCATCCTCTTCGCCATCGCGCTGCTGTGTTCCGGCCAGTCGTCGACCCTCACGGGAACGCTGGCGGGCCAGGTCGTGATGGAAGGATTCCTGAACTTCCGCATGCAGCCGTGGCTGCGGCGGCTGGTGACGCGCGCCATCGCCATCGTCCCCGCGGCGCTCACCATCTACATCGCCGGCGACGGCTCCACCCTCGGCCTGCTGCTGCTGAGCCAGGCCATCATCAGCATGCAACTGCCGTTTGCCATCGTGCCGCTGATCCGGTTCACCAGCGACCCCGCGCGTATGGGCCAGTTTGCCAATCGCGGCTGGGTGAAACTGCTGGCATGGCTGACGGCCGCGGTGGTGATCGCGCTGAACACGCTCCTCGCCGTGCAGGCGATCGGCGACGGTCTCGCCCACGCCGGCCGCTGGAAGCCTCTGGTGTGGCTCGTCGCGGTGCCGGCCTCGCTGGCTCTGCTCGGATTGCTCGCATGGATGACCTTCCGCCGCGCCCCGGCCGCGGCTGCCCGGCCGGAGGAGCCGCCCCTGGGCGCGGCCGCTCCGGCGCCGGAACCCCAGCCGCCGGTCTACCGCCGCATCCTGGTGCCGCTCGACCACACCGCGCTCGACCGGCTGGCCGTCAGCCATGCCGCCTCCATGGCCCGTCTGCACGGCGCCACGCTCTTCCTGGTCCACGTCGAAGAGGACGTGACCAGCCGCGTCTACGGCCCCGAGTCGTCCACGGCCGAAGTCGAAGCCGGCGAACAGTACCTCGCGGGCCTGGCGGAGTCCCTGCGCGCCGAGGGAGTGACGGTCGAGACGGCGATCTTTCATTCCTCCTCGCCCAAGCGCGAGATCGTGCGCTACGCCGGCGAGGTGCGGCCCGATCTGATCGTCATGGGCGCGCACGGCCACGGCCGCCTGAAGGACTTGAT
>DATGMB010000173.1:0-8442 GCA_035293845.1 Bryobacteraceae bacterium | reverse complement strand
TCCCCGAGCCCCTTGTACCGCGTCACCGAGGCGTCCCGCTTCCCTTCGTTCTTCACGTAGGTCAGCAGGTCTTCCCAGTTCCCCAGCGTCTCCCGGTGCTCGTTCTTCACCACCGCAAACGGCGGCTCGTTGTACCGCGCGATCTGCCGCGCCAGCGCCCGGTACCGCCGGTATTCCGGCTGCAGCGTCAACTGCAGCCCGATCGACCGCTCCGCATTCGTCGAATCGTGGAACACCACCGCGTGCGCCGAGTGCTCCTCGTCCCGCCGCATCTCCGGCTTCAGCCCCAGCTTCGTCAGCGCCTCGAACACCGGCCGCAGGTTCGCTTCTTCCTGGAACTCCGCCTTGTGGTCCACCCGCAGCTCGACGTTCCCCAGAATCTCCACCACCCGCGCGTCCCGCAGCCGCCGCTCCACCTTGTGGAACATCTGCTCGTACTCATCCAGGTTCATGAGGAAATTGCGCAGCTCCTGCCCGTCCAGCACCGCCTTCGGACCGCCATTGCCCGTCGCGTGTACCTCCAGGCGCAGGTTCTCCGTCGCCCGCCGCATGATTTCCCGCGTGAATTCCTTCTCGTCCTTGATGTACTTCTCGCTCTTCCCCTTCTTGATCCGGTAGAGGGGCGGCTGCGCGATGAACACGTTGCCTTTCTGGATCAGCTCGTTCATGTGCCGGAAGAAGAACGTCAGCAGCAGCGTGCGGATGTGGCTCCCGTCCACGTCCGCGTCCGTCATGATGATGATCTTGCCGTACCGCAGCTTGGCCGCGGCGAAATCGTCCTTGCCGATCCCCGTCCCCAGCGCCGTGATCATCGCCCGGATCTCCTCGTGCCCGAGCATCTTGTCGTACCGCGCCTTCTCCACGTTCAGGATCTTGCCCTTCAGCGGCAGGATCGCCTGGAACCGCCGGTCGCGCCCCTGCTTCGCCGTCCCGCCCGCCGATTCGCCCTCGACCAGGAACAGCTCGCAGCGCTGCGGGTCCCGCTCCTGGCAGTCCGCCAGCTTGTGCGGCATCCCGCCCGATTCGAGCGCTCCCTTGCGCCGCGTCAGGTCGCGAGCCTTGCGCGCCGCCTCCCGCGCGCGCGCCGCCTCGATCGCCTTCCCGACGATCTTCCGTCCCACCGCCGGATTCTTATCGAGAAACTCCATCAGTTTCTCGTTGACGAAGGTCTGCATCGGGCCCTTGATGTCGCTGTTCAGCTTGCCCTTCGTCTGCCCTTCGAACTGCGGCTGCGGCACCTTCACGCTCACCACCGCCGTCAGTCCCTCGCGGATGTCGTCGCCGGTCAGGTTCTCGTCTTTTTCCTTGAACAGCCCCTCGCGCTGGCCAAACGCGTTCACCGTCCGCGTCAGCGCCGCGTAGAATCCCTGCAGGTGCGTCCCGCCGTCCACCGTGTGGATGTTGTTTGCAAAACTGAGAATCGTCTCCGAATATCCGTCGTTGTACTGGAGAGCGAACTCCATGTTCAGCACGCCGCCGTTCGGCAGGTCCCGCTGCCCCTCCGCGTAGATCGGCTTATCGTGCAGCACCGTCTTGCCGCGGTTCAGGTGCTTGATGAATTCCGCGATCCCGCCCGTGAACAGGAACTCCGCCGACTTCTCCTGCTCCCGCTCGTCCGTCAGCGTGATCTTGAGGCCCTTGTTCAAAAACGCCAACTGCCGCAGCCGCGTCGCCAGCGTGTCGTAGTTGAATACCGTGGCTTCCATGATCGACGGGTCCGGCTTGAACGTCACCCGCGTTCCCGTCTTCCGCCCGGCCTTTCCCATCCGCTGCAGCGGCGCCTTCGGAATGCCGCACGAATACTCCTGCTGCCAGGTATATCCATCGCGCCAGATCTCGAGCTCCAGCCGCTCGCTCAGCGCATTCACGCAGCTCACGCCCACGCCGTGCAGCCCGCCCGAAACCTTGTAACTCTTGGAATCGAACTTTCCGCCCGCGTGCAGCTTGGTCATGACCACCTGCGCCGCCGATACGCCCTCATCCTCGTGGATATCCACCGGAATCCCGCGCCCGTTGTCGATCACCGTGACCGAATTATCGTCGTGGATCGTTACCGAAACTTCCGTGGCATACCCCGCCAGCGCCTCATCGACCGAGTTATCCACCACCTCGTACACCAGGTGATGCAACCCCATCTCCCCGGTCGACCCGATATACATCGCCGGCCGCAGCCTTACGGCCTCCAGCCCCTCGAGAACCTTGATGCTCCGCGCATCATATTCCCCGGGCACCCCGACATTTACTTCATTTCCCATAAAAACTTTGTTTCCGAATTTCTCCGCGTAATCTCTGTGTTCTCTGCGTCTCTGCGGTTAGTACCCAGCCTCAGTCCTCAGATCCGCATCGGCATCACCACATACCGGTACTGATCCGCCACCGCATCGCCCGCCGGCCGCATCTCGCCCGCGCTCTTCTGATCTTTCAGCTCGAACGCCACTGCGTCCTGCGGAATCGCGCGCAGGAAGTCCAGCAGGTACGTCGCGTTGAACCCGATCTCCAGGTCCGGCCCCGAGTACTCGCTCGGCACGCTCTCCTCGCTCTCCCCAGTCTCGACCGAAGAGGAGAACACCCGCACCTCGCCATTCGTGAACTGCACCCGGATCGCCCGCGACCGCTCGTCCGCAAACTGCGCCACGCGCTCGATCGCGCTCTTGATCTCGTCCTTCTGCAGCTTCGCCATCAGCGCGTGGTCCTTTGGCAGCACCCGCTCGTAATCCGGAAAATTCCCCGTCAGTTTGCGCGTGATCAGCAGCCGCTGCCCCACCTGGAAGTACAGGTGGTTGTCATCCCCCGAAAACACCGCCTTGGCGTCTTCCCCGGCATCGTCGGCCAGCTTGCTGAGCTCCCCCATCGCCTTTTTGGGAATCAGCGCCCGGAACTGCGCCGCGGCCCCGCCATTTTGCTCCGGCGGCGCCTGCACGTACGCCAGCCGGTGCCCGTCCGTCGCCACCATCGTCAGCCCTTCCGGCCGGATCAGCAGCAGCGCCCCGTTCAGCGTGAACCGCGATTCCTCCATCGAAATCGCAAAGCTCGTCCGCGCGATCATCGAGGCCAGCGTCTTCACCGGTATCTCCGCGATCGCCGGCGGCATCTCCGGCAGCTCCGGAAAACTCTCCCGGCTCATCCCCGCGATCCGCGTGCGCGACCGCCCGCTCGTGATGCTCGCCCAGTGGTTCTCCAGGAACTTCATGGTGAGATCGCCTTCCGGCAGCAGCCGGACATAATCCAGCAGCTTCTTCGCCGGCACCGTCCCCGCGCCCTCTTTTTTCACCCGCGCCGGGCATACGCACCGGATCCCCAATTCGAGGTCCGTCGCCGTCAGCGTAATCCGGTCCCCCGCCGTCTCGATCAGCACGTTCGACAGGATCGGAATCGTGGTCTTCTTCTCCACCACGCCCTGCGACAAGCTCAGCTCCCGCACCAGATCCGCTCTGTTCACCGTGAATTCCATATGCTGCTCCTGAACGCTGAACTCCGAAATCCCACCCGCCCGCGGCTCGCCTCAAGCTCCCGGCATACCGCCTCCGCCCCCAGCCGCCGCGCCTCGCCGCACTTCAATCCAACGGCCTTCGGCCCGCCTTCCAGGTCTGGGCTCCGGCTTCCCGGCTCTCCCCCGACGCCGCCTCGCCTCACTTCAGTCCCAACGGCCTGCCGTCCGCACTTCAATCCAACAACCCGCGGCCCACCTTCCAGCTTCCGCTTTCTGGCTCTGCCCCGAGCCCACCTCGCCTTACCTCAGTCCCAACGGCCCGCCGTCCGCACTTCAATCCAACAGCCCGCGGCCCACCTTCCTGCTCCCGCTTTCCGGCTCTGCCCCGAGCCCACCTCGCCTTACTACTTCCCCGGTTTCTACCTACACAACTTCAAACTCGTCGTTGTCGGGGCTGTGCAAATGTGAGAATGCAACCTAAATTATACTAAATTCAAGGACTTTGCGCTATAGTCCCGTGTAGGAAACCTTGTGCCCGCTTTCTGCGGAATCCGCTCTGTGACGCAATTCACACAGATTTTCAATGCCGCCGGAGAGGGCCCGTGTGGAAATCCGGCTAACCCTATTGCAATGAATCCATCAAGCTGTGCAAAGTTCTGTTTAATTCGCGATCATTCTGGCGGGAATCTTCGATTTTCTTGATGGAATGGATGACGGTGGTGTGGTGCTTGCCGCCGAACGCGCGCCCGATTTCGGGCAGCGAGGCGTGAGTGAGCTCCTTGACCAGGTACATGGCGATCTGGCGCGGGTACACGACCTTCTTCGTGTTGCTCTTCTCCTTCAACTGGGATTGCTTGATCTGGAACCAGTCGGCGACCGCTTTCTGAATGGCGTCGATGCTGACGCGTTTGTCCTGCACGTGCACCAGGTGCCGCAGCGCCTGCTGCGCCATCTGCAGGTGAATCGGCGCGCCAGTGAGCGAAGAATAGGCGATCAGCTTCACCAGCGCGCCTTCGAGCTCCCGCACGTTGTGCTTCGTCTTCGACGCCATAAAGATTCGGACATCGTCGGGCAGCTTGATCCCCTCCGCCTCGGCCTTTTTGTCCAGAATCGCCATTTTGGTTTCGAGATCCGGCGGCTGAATATCCGCGATCAGGCCCCACTCAAACCGCGACCGCAGGCGTTCGAGCAGCCCGGGAATCTCCTTCGGCGGCGCATCGCTCGAAATCACGATCTGCTTCTGGTGATCGTGCAACTCGTTAAAAGTATGGAAGAATTCTTCCTGCGTGCGCTCCTTGGTGCCGAGCACCTGGATATCGTCGATGAGCAGCACATCGGCTTCGCGGTACCGCTGGTGGAACTGCTGCATGCGGTCCGTGCGGATGCAGGCGATCATCTCATTCATGAACCGCTCGCTCGACGTGTAGATCACGCGCATGCTGGCGAAGCGGTTGCAGAGCTCGCGGCCGATGGCGTGCATCAGGTGCGTCTTCCCCATCCCCACTCCACCGTATAGAAACAGCGGGTTATAGCTGCGCGACGGGTTTTCCGCCACCGATTTCGCGGCCGCTGCCGCAAACTGGTTGCAGGCGCCCACCACGAACGTCGAAAACGTGAATTTCGGGTTCAGGGCGCTCCCCGTCCGCGAATCGAGGTCGGCGTCCGCGAACGCCGCGGATGGCGTCACGGGCGCCGTTCCGTTGCCCTGCGCGACCCAAACAACTTCCTGGATCGGAAGCTTCAACTCGCGGATGGCCTCCCTGGTGAGCGCAGCGTATTCCGCCTCCAGCCAGGCCGCCGTCTCGCGATCGGGCACCGAGACGTGCAGCCTTCCGCCGCTCACTCCGGCAAAGGATGTCCCGCGCAGCCAGTTCTCATAGCTCTCCTGGCTGACCTTGTGTTGCAGGAAATTGCGAAGCTGCTCCCAGAGATTCATCGGATTTTTGCACACGGTATCCACACGTTTTCCACAAGAATTCCGCAACTTTGTGGGATCCGAACGAGGACTACTCGGAATCTGCCGTACCGCGGACCGAAATGTAGTCTAGCACACCGGAAACGTTTTGCTGCAAGTTTATAAGTAGCTGAATTTTCATGAATTTGGCCAGAACGTTTGACACTCGCGCTGTTTCAGGTGAAAATAGGGTTTCCGTTCGCGTAGATGTGGTTCCGCGAGCTCGAATGCGGCTCGCCCGAGCGGAATTTTCAACACGTTCAAGCGGGAGTAACTCAGCTGGTAGAGTGCGACCTTGCCAAGGTCGATGTCGCGGGTTCGAATCCCGTCTCCCGCTCCAGTTCTTTTTCAGTTTCGGTTCCGTGTTTTGGTTCCGTGCTTGGGTTCCGTTGCCTGGTTTCTGGGCTTGGGTTTCTGGGCTTGGGTTTCGGTTCAAGGGTTTGGTTCTGGGCTTGGGTCGGTTCTTTGGGTTGCCCGCCTATGTGTAAGCGCATATTTTCCTCCTGCATTGTTTTGATCGCGGCTGCGGCTGCGGCTTGGGCGCAGAACTACAAGCTCGAAACGGAGAATGCGCTGCCGCCGGTTCCGGCGGCGTACTCGACGCTGCTGGCGGAGCCGGGGTACCGGGTTGCGGGGCCTTCGGGGACGTGGGTGGAGGTGTGGTTCCGGAAAGCGCTTCCGAGCGCGCCCAAACCGACCGATCCGTCGATCACGCTGCCGATTGCGCAGGGGACGTTCCTCGGAATCATGCGGTTTCCGGGCAACGGGGCGGACCGCCGGGGGCAGACCATCAAGCCCGGAGTCTACACGATGCGGTACAGCAATTTTCCGGTGGATGGCGCGCACCAGGGTGTGGCGCCGCAGCGGGATTTCGCGCTGCTGACGCCGATCGCGAACGACACCGATCCGGCGGCGATGCCGGATTTCGACAAGCTGGTGAACATGAGCAAGACGAGCGGCACGAACCACCCGTGCGTGTTCTCGCTCGAGCCGCCGGCCGGAAACTCCTTCCCGGCGCTGACCAAAGAAGGCGACCACGACACGGTGCTGAACGTGAAGGTCGGGGATCTTCCCGTTGCGATCATCGTGGCTGGGACGGTCGAAGGCTAGCGGTCACCGCCTCCACGATGTGGCGGGCGGAGATTCCGAATTCATCCAGGAGCTCTTCGGGCTTGCCGCTGTGCGGGATGTCGCGGATGGCGAGCTTGCGGAGCGCGATTCTCTCTTCAGATAAAGCAGCGAGCACGGCATCTCCTAAACCGCCGTGCGCATAATGATCCTCGACGGTGATGACGTTTCCGCCGCAGGCACGCGCGGCGGCGGCGAGGGTTTCGCGGTCGATGGGGCGGATGCTGAACAAGTCGATGACGCGGATCGGGATGCCCTGCTTCTGAAGGTCGTCATAGGCAGCGAGCGCTTCGAAAACGGTGACACCGCCGGCGACGACCAGGGCGCGGTCGCGGTCGCTCGCGCGGAGCACTTTGCACTTTCCCAGAGCAAAAGATTCGTTGGCGGGATAGAGGACCGGGGAATTACCGCGTCCGAGGCGGACGTAGCCGGGGCCTTCGGATTCGGCGAGCAGGCGGGCGCATTTCCAGGCGGCGGTGGCGTCGGCGGGGTAAAGGATCGTGAAATTGGGTTCGGCGCCGATCATGGCGATGTCCTCGAGGCCCATCTGGGTGGGGCCGTCCTCGCCGATGGAGACGCCGACGTGGGTGCCGGCGAGCTTGATATTGAGCCGGCTGATGGCGGCGACGCGAATAAAGTCGTAAGCGCGGGTGAAGAAGCAGGCGAAGGTCGAGGCGAAGGCGATTTTTCCGCGGCCGGCGAGGCCCATTGCCATGCCGAGGATGTTCTGCTCGGCGATGTAGCCTTCCAAGAAGCGGTCCGGGGCGGCTTTTTCGAAGTCCTCGGTGTGGGTGGAGTTTTTGACGTCGCCGTCGAGAACGACGATGCGGGTGTCGGAGGGGCCGAGGGCGGCGAGGCCTTCGGCGAAGGCTTTGCGGGTGGCGACGGGCTTCTGACCGGGGGAGTAGGGGGGATCGGGGGTTGGGGATTGGGGGTAGGGGGCAGCGGCGGGGGGCTCGGGGTGCGCGGACTCGGCGGGGTGGGCGGCATCGGTTTCGCCGGACTCCTGGCGGGCGGCGGCGGGGTGGGCGGCGTCGACGTACGGGGGCTCCGGGTGGACCCCGGCCGACGGGCGCGCCGGGCCTGCGGGGAGCGGGTTGGGGCGCCAATCGGCGTCGGCGCCGGTGAGCTGGCGTTCGAGCTCGGCGATGACCTTATCGGCGAGGTCTTTGGGAAGGGCTTTGCCGTGCCAGCCATCCTTGTCCTCGAGGGCGTCGAGGCCTTTGCCTTTGATGGTGCGGGCGAGGACGACGGTGGGGCGGCCGGCGGTCTGGCGGGCGGTTTCGTAGGCGGCGAGGAGCTCGGGGATGTTGTGGCCGTCGACGATGAGGGCCTGCCAGCCGAAGGCTTCCCAGCGCTGGCGGTAGATCTCCATGTGGTGCTGGAGCATGGTGGGCTGGCTCTGGCCGAGGCGGTTGATGTCGATGGTGGCGCAGAGGTTGTCGAGGTTGTGGAGCGAGGCCCACTGGGCGGCTTCCCAGACGGAGCCTTCGGCGGATTCGCCATCGCCCATGAGGACGTAGACGCGCTGGGGGGCGCGGTCGAGTTTGGCGTTGAGGGCCATGCCGACGGCGACGGAGAGGCCCTGGCCGAGGGAGCCGGTGGCGACATCGACGAAGGGGAGGCGGGGAGTGGGGTGGCCCTCGAATTCAGAGCCGGCCTGGCGGAGGGTGAGGAGGCGTTCGCGGGGGAAGGCGCCGGCTTCGGCCCAAGCGGCGTAGAGGACGGGGGCGGCGTGGCCTTTAGAGAGGACGAAGATGTCGGCGGCGCGGTTGTGGGGGTCGCGGGGGTCGTAGCGCATGACGGAGTAGAAGAGCACGGACATGATTTCGGCGGCGGAGGCGCAACTGGTGGGGTGGCCGCTGCCGGCCTGGGTGGTGGAACGGACGGAATCGATGCGGAGGCGGGTGGCCTTATCGCGGAGGACACT
>DATGMB010000172.1:0-145173 GCA_035293845.1 Bryobacteraceae bacterium | reverse complement strand
TGGCTCGCAGACTGTCGCCAATCCGGCCGTCTGGCAAGCCGCCGCCGGCCAGTACGTGCCGAACCCGATCAGTCTGAAGGGTGGCCAGGTCTATCTCGTGCTCTACGGCACCGGCCTGCGCCACGCGGCGGCGGTTACCGCGTCCGTGAACGGTGTCAACCTTCCGGTGGTCTATTCCGGCCCGCAAGTCACGTATCCGGGCCTCGACCAGATCAACCTCGGGCCGCTGCCTGCCAGCCTCGCCGGCGCGGGGACCATCACGCTGGCGGTCTCAGCCGATGGCCAGCCGGCGAACGCGGTAACGCTCGCGATTCAGTAAAGCGGCCGCGAGCCAGATCGACCTCGGGCCGCTGCGGGCGCGGGAACGGCGGTCGGTCGATGGCCAAGCGGCCGAACGCGGCAACGATTCGGAAGGGCCTTCGGGCCCAGGTGGCAGATCATCTGCCACCCGTGTTTGTAAGCCGCTGATTCTAAATGGGGAAATTTGCGCAAGTGGATTATTAAAATCCACTTGCCGCCGGGGCAGGGATCGGCCCTGCCCTACCGGCCTATCGGCGCCTGCGGATTTCCCGGACCGAAATGCTTCAGGAAAACCAGATTTTCCGTGGCGCTTTCGTTGCGGATCGCCACCCCGCGGCGGGCCGCATCCGCGGTGACGAAGAACTCGTCCTCCGTCATCTGCCCGTAGCGGATCATGGCCGGCGAAGCGGCGCGGTGCACACCGAACTGCCCGTGGCCTTCAACGAGAATGGTGCCATACGCCGCCGCATCCCGAATAATGACGCTGCGGCCGGGAAACACGGTCAGCTCTTTGGCTGAGTAATGCGGGGTCGAGTAGACGACCCACTTTTCCGAGTAACCCTCGGCCGCCATCTGCTCCTCGGGACACACCGGTTTCGGCTCGAAGTAGCGGTGTTCGGCGAAATGCGGGTCCGTGTTGGCGTCCCAGTCGAGCATGTCGAGCAGGTAATCGAGATCGTGATGGTGCTCGGGCGGCACGTCCTTCACCAGCAGGTCCCAGGGCACTGCGCGGCCTTCCACCAGGGACTGGAACATGGCGAACACATCGGAGTTGACCTGCGGCTCGTACGTCACGAGTGACCCCGGCGCGTGCAGAATGCCGGGATCGACCTGCCAGCCGCTGCCGGGCTTCAGCTTGTAGGCCCGGGAGTGGTAGAGGATGCCGTTATCGCCCTCGCTCCAGCGCTCCAGGCAGCGGCGGATATCGGCGCGCGTGGTGCCGGGGTTCAGGCCCATGAAGGTGTAGGGGAAGTGGTTGCCGGCGAAGTTGTACTGGGGCGGGAAATAATACGCCTCCGGCTTGCCCTTCTGCCCGACGCGAGCGGCGAATTCGTCGTTCTGGTGCAGGTGGTGGGGAATGGGGCCGAGATTGTCGAAGAACTTGCAGAGCACGTTCCAGCCGCCGTCGCGCGCCATGACGTCGGCTCCCAGGAAGCTGTCGCCGGAGGTTTCGATGGCCTCCTTGAGCAGCGCCTTCCGGCCGTGGAATTCGATGTAGCTGAGGCCTTCGTCTTCGGGCGTCAGCGGGCCGTTGGCGGCGCGCGTGGTGGAGGAAAACCATCGCTCGTCGATGCCGCCGCGGTGGGCGCCGAGCGCGTAGAGGTCGCGGGGATCGAGGCGCAGGCGGCCTCCGGGCATGAGGAAGGAGCGGGGCACCCAGCAGGGCGCCAGCCGGACGATACCCTCGCCTTCGGCCAGAGCGTCACGGATTAAGGCCTGATTGGACATGCAGCCACGATGCCGCTTCAGACCGGGAAAGTCAAGACGCCGCGCGGGCCCCGGCCGGCATCCGCTCGCGGCTGCGCCGCATTCGGGCCAGCGCGCGCCGGGAAAGTGGCAAAGCGGCGATCGGACGCGCGCGGTTCGAGGTCTGCTTTTGTGTGTCATGCCCGGGCCCGCGCCGGGTTCCGGGATGCGGTGGCGCTCGGGAACGTAGTGCGGCGGCGCGTGCGCCTCAGGCCTCGCGGTGGCGACGTGGCGCAGCAGACTTTAGTTAGCGCGGGCGAGGGGCTCTGGCTGCGGCTGGGCGGGTGCGCCTCAGGGGCTCGCGGCGAAGCGGCGGTCCCGCACAAGCGTTCGGAGTTTACTGTTTGCGGTCATGCTCCGGCCCGCGGCCGGGACCGGGGTGCGGTGGCGGCCCGGGAAGTGGTTGCGGCGGCGCGGCGTGCGTCTCCGGGCCTCGCGGTGCCATTGGTGGCGCAACACGCGGCTCCGGACCTCGCGGCGGTGCGGCGCGCTCAATCGGCGGCGCGGCATGTGCTTCGGGTCCGCGCGGCGGTGCAGCGCGTTCGATCGGTGGCGCCACGTGCGATTCCGGGCCACGCGGTGGCGCGGCGCGCTCGAACGGAGCCGCCGCATGCGGCTCCGGACCTCGTGGCGGTGCGGCGCGCTCAATCGGCGGCGCGGCATGTGCTTCGGGTCCCCGCGGCGGTGCAGCGCGTTCGATCGGCGGTGCCGCGTGCGCTTCCGGGCCTCGCGGTGGTGCAGCGCGCTCGATTGGTGGTGCAACATGCGATTCCAGACCTCGCGGTGGCGCGGCGCGTTCGAACGGAACCGCATGCGGCTCCCGGCCTCGCGGCGGCGCCGTTCGTTCCCCCGGCGCAGCAGCATAAGCGGCGGGCCCGCGCGGCGCTCCGAAACGTTCCGCCTGCGGCGCCGGATGCATCTCCCGCATCGCCGGCTGCGGAACCGGCGTCCCACGAGGCGCTATCTCGCGCGCCGCTTCTCCCCGGGTGGGCGGAGCTGCCGGCCGGTCCACCCGCGTCGCAAAGCCGGACCACGCCCGCGGCGCTGGGGCCGGAGCGCGATACGTGGTTGCCAATGGACGTTCGAGTGCGCGCGTAGCCGGCCCGCGCCTTCCGGCGGCGAATTGCGCGCGGTCCGCCGCCGCGATCCGCATGGTTTCCTGCTGCACGGCGAGCGGCCCGATTCGCCTCGCCGGAACGACCGCCAGCTCGGCGGCAATCGGCTGCCGCTCGATGCCGCCGGGTCCGCCATGAAAGCTGATGTGGTTGAACGGCGTCGCGTTGCGCACGGGCCGGCTGTAAACATACCGGACTACGTCGACATTGACATTGGTCACGGCGCGGTTATACACGAACACGTTTCCGTTCCAATAGCCTCCGCTGAAGCCGAGGCCGGTGTAGCCGAAGCCGTAATTGACGCCGCCGTAAAACCCGATGTACCGGCTCCAGTAGCCATGGTGCCAGCGGTAGCGGCCGCCGTCATAATCCCAGTAGGGCGGCGTCCAGAGCGCGTCGACATACGGAGCCATCACCCATGCTCCGGGCACCCAGTAATAGCCTCCGTTATAGGCCCAGTAGCCCGGCGTCCAGATGTAGTTCTCGCCAGGGCAAGGCGGCTGGGAATAATCCGGCAGGGGCGGCGGAGGCTCCGGGGCTTCTTCCACGGCCGCTTCGGCAATGCCGGCCTGTCGTGCCGCCTGATCCGCCGGCGGCTCAACCGGCTCGACGGGCTCGGGCTGCCCGGCCGGCGGCTGGACCGGGTATCCCGCATCGCCCACCGGGGCCAGGTTGGCGCTATCCGCCGGATTGGTCGCCGAATTATGGCTGCACCCGGCGGCAACCAGCAAAACGGCGGCGGCGGCAGCAGACGGAAGGTTGACGATGATTCTCATTCTCGCCCTCACGTGTGTCACGCAGCACTTTGCACACCGTTGGGTCAAATCGCCCCGAGCGCGGCCGGCCGCGCACCTCTGACGGAGGCGCCGTCCGGCGCGCACCTTTGATATGCTACGGGACGCTATGAGCGCTCCTGTCGCACACGCCTATCCGGCACTGCACAACGCCATGTGGCCGGGGCTGGTGGGGAAGGGCCCGGATTCCGAGCCCCCCATCGACCTCGAGACCATGCTGCGGCTGACGGCCGCCGCGCGGGCCGATGGCATCGGCTTCGATGGCGTCGACCTGTTCCTCTCGCTGCCCCACACCGATATCGATTCGTCCGATGACGACCTCGCGCGGCTCGCCGACAATCTGCGGAGCAAAGGGCTGCGCGCCGGCTCGCTGGTGGCGCCGGTGTGGGCGGCGACGGGCGGCGGCTCGGCCATGGGCAGCGCGGCCGAGCGGGCGGCCTTTCTGACCCAGGTGCGCAAGGCGTGCCGCATCGGATACAAGCTGCGCGCGCTGGGCGTGCGCGAGTACGGCGTCATCCGCATCGATTCCGCATGCAGCCCGGCGGATTGGGCGCGCGATCCCGCGGGCAACACGCGGCGGATCGCCGAAACCTTCCGTGAAGCCTGTGGCATCGCCGAGGATGCAGGCGAGCGGCTCGCGGCGGAAGGCGAAATCTGCTGGGGCGGCATGCATAGCTGGCGCCGCAACGTCGAGCTGCTGGAGATGGTCGGGCGGCCGGAGACCCTCGGCTTTCAAGCGGATATGGCCCACACGATGCTCTTCACCATGGGCTATAACGCGCCCGAGGACGCACTGCTGCCGCCCGATTTCGACTGGCGCGACGGCGAACGGCTGGCCGCGGCCTACCGCCGGATGGCGGACGCGCTGCGGCCGTGGACCATCGACCTCCACATCGCCCAGAACGACGGCACCGTGAAAGGCTCGGGCTCGCACGATAAAACCGGCCGCCACTGCCCGCCGCGCGATCCGAACGGCAAGCTCGACATCGTGCGGGATGCCGGCGCCTGGATGCGCGATGCACAAGGCGCCCCCACGCGGGTGTTCCGCCATATCTGCTGGGACGGCTGCATGTTTCCCAACGCCGTCATGCTGGACCCCGCGACATGGAACGACGTGCTGCGGGTGATGATCGCGGTGCGCGAAGCGCATGGATGGAATGAGGCGAAGGCACAGAAATGAGATTCCTGGGAATTCTGCTGCTGGCCGCCACGGCTTTTGCACAGCGCGGCGGCATGTTCATTACGCTGGATGAGACGGGCTTCCGCCCGATGTTCGACGGCCAGAGCCTGAAGGGGTGGGATTGCGACCCGGACTTCTGGCGCGTGGAAGGCGGCGAGATCGTGGGCGAGACGCGCGCCGATCACCAGCCCAAGCAGAACATTTTCTGCATCTGGCGCGGCGCCAAGCCCGCGGATTTCGACCTGAAGCTCCAATACCGGCTGACCGGCGCCGATACCGGCAACAGCGGCGTGCAATACCGCAGCATCGAGCGGCCGGACATCGCCAGATGGGTCATGCAGGGCTACCAGGCCGATATCGACGCCAAGGAACAGTACACCGGTCAGATCTATGAGGAGCGCGGACGCGGCTTCCTGGCGCTGCGCGGGCAGTTCAATTACATCGGGGACGGAAAGAAGCCGGGCAACGTGGGGTCGTTGGGCGACGGCGGAGAGCTGAAGGCGTTCATCCACCACGGCGACTGGAACGATCTCGAAGTGATCGCGCGCGGCAACACGCTGATCCAGCTCATCAACGGGCACGTCATGAGCCAGATCGTGGATGACGATAAGGCCGGCCGCAAGATGGACGGGCTGATCGGCATCCAGTTGCACAAGACCACCGGGCCGATGAAGATCGAGGCGCGGAACATCCGGATCAGGGAGATGTAGCCCGGCGCCGCGTGCCCACCGGCCGTGCACCGCCCATCACCAGTCGCAGGCCAGCCACGGCGAGCGCAAGCGTCGAAAGCACGTACCCCGCCCACAGCACGGCCAGCCACCCGGCGCCGAGCGGCTTGTTCACAGCCATGCGATCGAGCAGGCCCGCCAGGCCGAGGCCGCGCAAACTGGAAACGTGGAACGCCGCAAGGCGGCCGGATGCACCGTGTGCAACGATCCCGCAGTAGTACGGGATCGAGACGAAGTGGACGGTGTACAGATCGAATGCGGCGGCGAGAACGGCCAGCGCCGCGAGGCACCGGGCGCTGCGCCGGCCGGCGAGACCCGTGAAACCGCACGCGAGGACGGCCGCCTCGATTCCGCCGATCCCGTAGAGATACCAGCCCGGGACCATCGAGTAGCCGCGCGTGAGGAACACGATCGTGGCGAAATAGGCGAGCCCGAGGCAGAAGAGCAGAAACGCGGAAGCGGTGAGGACGAACCGAGGCTCGATCCGGCGGCGCACGAGCCGGAGCAGGCCCGCCAGTGCAGCCAATGCCGCCAGCTCGAACACGCGGTACATCCAGGCGCGGACGTTGAGGAAGCTCCAGCCGCCGGGCCAGATGTGCGTGGCGGCGCCGGTATCGAGCACGCGCAGCCAGTTCACGCGGGGAATGGCGGCGAGGCGGCCGGCGAGGCCGAAGCGGGCGGCGGCTGTATCCAGGATCTCGCCCGCGACGGTGCCGGTGGCAAGCCAGGCACGCACATACCACCAGCCGCCGATGAGGAGCGCGAGGGATAGGGCGAGCGCGCCGTGCTGCAGGCGGCCCCGGCGGAATAGGGCGGCGATGGGCAGCACCGGAACCAGCAGCAGGAAGTATCCCTTGGTGAGGAGCGCCACGCCGAGTGCGACCCCCGCCAGGGCCCAGTCGCGCCACGCGGCATCGGGGCCGGGCGTGCGGAAGAGCGTTAGCAGGAACAGGGAACCTACGCCCAGTGCCAGAGTGTCATTGGCGATACGGCTCTCTTCGATGGCGAGGCCGGGCCACAGCGCCATCAGGATGAGGAGCGGCAGCGCCGCGCGGCGGCAGGCGGGAATGGCGCGGGCCAAGCTGTAGGCGGCGAGCAGGCCGGCGGCGGCGAGCAGGAGGCTCGCGAGGCGGAGGACGAAGGCTTGGGTCAGCAGCGGGGCGTTGCGCAGGGCAAGGCAGGGGAGGGCCAGGAGGAGGTAATAAAGCGGCGGCTGCTGGGCTTCGTAGATGGGAAGGACGGCGGGCAGGCCATGGGCCTGCCCTAGCGGTAGCGCGCGGAGTTCCTGCTCGCGGCGGCGGCGCACTTCGGCGGGCAGGCGCCACCAGGCGTCGTGGCTTAGAAGTATTTTCGAATCGCCCACGGCGGCCGGTGCAAGCGGGACGAGGTCCAGCGAGCGGCGCACGGCATCCGGAATCGGGTCCGTCCGTCCAGGTAGGCGGCTGTAGCGGGCCAGGTGATCGATGTAGGCATAGTGCGCCCATTCATCGAAACCTTCCCAAAGGGGCTGCTCCGCGCAGTAGAAGGCGCCGCGGACGAGAAACGCGAGGATCGCCAGGGTGACCGGCGCGTGCCGCGAAAGGCGCACGCTGCTATTGTTCCACATCGCGGCGAACCGCCCCTCGGAGAATGCGCCGCGCCGCGGCGTTCGCGGCCCCGGCTACCGCTCGTGCACGTCCTCCAGGTACGTGTAGCCGTGCAGGCCTTCCTCGTAAAAGCGCAGCAGCGCGCCGCTTTCCTCGTAGCTCAGGCGGCCTTCGCGCAGGGCCGCCTCGACGTCGCGCCGCAGCCGGCTCACCAGCGCATCGCTTGAAAATTGCACATAATTCAGCACCTCCCGCACCGTGTCGCCCTTGATCACGGAATCGAGCAGCACCTCGCCCGAAGGCGCCAGGCGCACGTGCACCGCGTTGGTATCGCCGAACAGGTTGTGCAGATCGCCCAGGATTTCCTGGTAGGCGCCCAGGAGGAAAGCTCCCAGGTAATACTCGCCGCCGTTGAAGGGGTGGAGTGCCAGCGTCCGCTTCACGTCCCGGCGGTCGATGAACGCATCCACCTTGCCGTCGGAATCGCAGGTGATGTCGCCCAGCACGGCGTGCCGCGTCGGCTGTTCGTCCAGCCGGTGGATCGGCATCACCGGGAAAAGCTGCTTGATCGCCCAACTGTCCGGCATGCTCTGGAAGAGTGAGAAATTGCAGAAGTAGGTATCCGAGAGCATCGCGTCGATGCCCTCCAGTTCCTCCGGAAAATAGTCCAGCTCGCCCGCCAGCTTCTGGATCCGCCGCGAAATCGCCCAGTAGAGGTTCTCGGCGATGCACCGCTGCTCGAGCGAGAGATAGCCCAGGCTGAAGAGGTTCAGCGCCTGATCGAGTGCCTGCTGCGCGTCGTGGTAGCTTTCGAGCAGGTTTTTCGCCGTCAGCCCGCGGTACGTCTCCTGCAGGTCGATCAGCGGCTGCTCGGCATCCGGCGGCGGCTCCGGCGGCGTATCCGCCTCGCCCATCCCGCTCACCCCCAGGACGTTGAACACCAGCATGCTATGGTAGGCCGCGATGGCACGGCCGCTCTCCGTCACGATGGTCGGATGCGCCACGCCGACTTCATCGCACACGTTCTGCACGTGGTAGATCACGTCGTTGGCGTATTCCTGCAGCGTGTAGTTGACGCTCGATTCGAAATCCGTCTGCGATCCATCGTAGTCGATGCCCAGGCCGCCGCCGACGTCCAGGTACCGCAGCCCCGCGCCAGCCCGCGCGAGATCCACGTACACCCGCACAGCTTCGTTCACCGCGCCTTTGATCTGCCGGATATTGGTGATCTGGCTTCCCAGGTGGAAGTGCAGCAGGTTGAGGCAATCCGCCATGCCCAGGTCTTTCAGCTCCTGCAGCGCGCGCATCGCCTCGGTCGCCGAAAGCCCGAACTTCGAACGGTACCCGCCCGAGGATTTCCAGCGCCCCGACCCGCGGCTCGCCAGCTTCACCCGCAGCCCGATCGAGGGCCGCACCCCCACCCGCGCGCTGTACTTGAGGATCAGGTGCAGCTCGGTGTACTTCTCCACCACGGGGATGATGTGGCGCCCGACCTTCTGCGCCAGCATCGCCATCTCGATGTATTCGTCGTCCTTGAATCCGTTGCAGATGATCGGCGTTTCGTTATCCGCCATCGCCATCACGGCCATCAACTCCGGCTTCGAGCCGGCTTCCAGTCCAAACTTGTACGGCTTGCCGAATTCCAGCACTTCCTCGACCACCTGCCGCTGCTGGTTCACCTTGATCGGGTACACGCAGATGTACCCGCCCTGGTAGCGGTGCTCGGCGATGGCGGTCTGGAAGACGCTATGCATCTCCCCGAGCCGGTGCTTGAGAATATCGGCGAAGCGGATCAGGATCGGCAGATCGATGCCGCGCAGCACCAGCGTATCCACCAATTCCTTCAGATCGATGGATCGCGCCGGGTCTTTCTCCGGATGCACGCGCACGTGGCCGTTGTCACCGACCGAAAAATAACCTTTTCCCCAGCTCGCGACGTCGTAAAAATCGCTCGCCACCTGGGGCGTCCATCGCTCGGTAGGCTCCATGACCATCGAGCCCTTGCGGCCGTTTCTTTCCACTTCCCGGGTTTCTCCTTACAAATTCAGTTTCCGACGAAACCCTGCAAAGGGGCAAGCGATAATTCGTTACAAAGCCGGGGCTGGCCGCCGTCCGATGCCCGTGGGCCCGCGGCTCCTCTCAGAACGCCGCCGCCGAGCGGATGCCCTCGCTCTCCAGCACCACGGCCATCTTCTTCAGCGCCGTTTTGTGAATTTGTGACACGCGGCTTTCGTTCACCCCCATCGCGTCGCCGATCTCTTTCATCGTCATCTGGTTCGTGTAGTAGAGGAACACCACTTTCCGGTAGCGTTCCGGCAGCGTGCCGATGGCCCGCGCGAGCGTGCTGCGCAGCTCGCGATGCTCGCAGATCCGGTCCGGCCGGCTTTCCGGGCGCGCCGCGATCTCCGGCACGGGCTCGTGCTCGGGGTCCGGCGTCGTGCTCACCGGGACCAGCCCCATGGTCCGCATCTCCGCCACCATGTGGCGCCAGCGCTCGAGCGTCACCCCCATTCCCTCCGCCATCTCCGCCTCGTTCGGCTCGCGCCCGAGTTTGGTCGTCAGGGCGCGCGTCAGCGCCTCGACCTGCTTCTGCCGCCGCCGGAGGTCGCGCGATGCCCAATCGAGCTGCCTCAAGCTGTCCAGAATCGCGCCTTTGATGCGGTGCTTGGCATAGGCGTGAAACGCCACGTTCTTGGTTTCGTCATACTTCACCACCGCGTCGAACAGGCCCAGGACGCCCGCGTGCACGAGGTCATCCACCTCTACCTGCACCGGCAGGCTCTCCCGCACGCGGATGGCAATCGCCTTCACCAGCGGCAGGTGTTCCAGAACGATCTGGTCGCGGACTTCGAGCGGCATCTTGGGGCGGCGTACAGGCACACGAGTAGCGGTCATGGTCTTCTCCTCTTTTCTGGCTCGGATTTCGGTGAATCGCGTCCCTTGTTTCGGGACGCGGTCTTACGTGTGCAACCCTAGTTCCACCGGGAATAGGCTTTAAAACCAAAAATTTACAGAGGAGTAAGGTGTTTCAGATTGAAACGTGTTTCAGATTGAAACGGGCGAGTGTTGCAGCGACTCCGGAGCTAGTCTGCGGGTCCTCAGAAGTTCTCGATCATCCATGCATTGGTGATCCCCGGATAGCTCGAAAAGGCCAAATGCCGGCCGTCCGGCGAAGGGGCAGCCCAAATCGGGACGAACGATTCCGGCGCATTCAAGGTAGAGGCATTCCCGTCAGGATCGACATACAGGAAAGAACCTGTACTCCGAACCGCGTTGGTGGATACATACCACCCCTGGCCCGCATACGCCCAGCTAATCACGTAAAGATCGGTCCACCCTTTCACGACGACGTCATAGGGAGCGGGAGCGCGACCGCCGTCACGAGCCGCCAGCGGGACGATGTGGATGCGGCCGTCGCTCCGTTCCGGCCGGACCAGTGCGACTTTCGACCCATCCGGAGAGATGGCCCATCCACTGGGGTATCCGTCCGGGCCGTAGCCGGCGCGGCCGATTTCGGGGATCTGCGCATCGTGGAATCCGCCCGCCGGCGGATCCGCCTTCGGGTCGACGCGATAGAACACCAGTTGATCGCCCTCGCGCACACCCGCCACGCAAAAGTTTGCCGGCAATGTGGTGCAGTAGTAATTCAACAGCTTGGGGTTGTTCCATATCACCTGGGACTGCCCGCCGGAAACCGGCGTCCGCTTTAGCGTCCCCTCGCCTTCGCGCTTTCGGGCCACGTAATACAACCACTGATGATCGGGACTGAAGCGGCCGAAAGTAGCGCCATCCTGGCTGGTGACCAGAGGTTCCGCCGTTGCGCTATCCAGACGCTGCCGGTAAATCTGAGAAACGCCGCCCGGGCTGCTTTCAAAGATAATCGCCGAACCGTCAGCGGTCCAATCGCGAATCCGGTTCTGGGTGCCGCTGAGCACGAGCCTCCGCACATTTTCCAGGCGCCTGCCGCCGTCCTCAATGTCGGCGACGAATACAGTCTGCTCCGAGACGCGCTTCAGGAAAGCCATGCGCTTTCCGTCCGCGGAGACGGTCGGTCGGTAGATATAAGTCTCGGGCCATTCGCGGATGAGGCGGGCCTTTGCCGCCGGCCGTGTGCTCCTCAGGTCCGCCGGGATTTCGTAAACGCCATTGACCTGGGGCTGTCCACTCAGGGACAGCAGTCTTCCGGCGCGCGTGAGAACGAATTCCCATCCCAGGTCTCCCGCCGTGCGGAACGGGCCGGGCTGGCCCGTTTCCACGTTGTACGAGTCGATCGTTTTGAACGAGGCCGGCAACTGGTGGGAAGCATAAAATATCGTCCTGCCGTCCGGATGCCAGAACGGAACGTCGAAAGTATAGCCGTCCGGCGCCGTCAGGACTTTCTGGGCGTCTTCTCCGGCCCGATTCATCACCCAGATCGAATCCAGCGCATTGGTGCTGAACGCAATTCGCGACCCATCCGGCGACACGGCCACATCGCGGGCATCGTCGCGAAGCAGCCTGGGGACGCCGCCGAAAAGTGAGACCACCCAAAGACTGGTACGGATGCCGTTTCCCGGCATGGCCGAGATCAGCAGGTCGCGGTTATTCGGGAACCAGGCGATCTGGAATATTCTGACGCCGGGCAGCCATTGCAAATGGTGGACCTCCTCGGTGTCGATCGCTTTCACATGCAGTCCCGCGTTGTCCGCATACGCAAGAGAAGCGCCGTCGGGAGAAATGGCGGCTTCCTGGACCATGGAGCCAAAGCTCGACGTCAATTGGCGTTCGATCATGGGCGGCCGCCGTCCGGTGCCGGGCCTGACAAACCACGCAAGGGCAAACACTGCGGGAACGAGTATGGCCGCCGCCGCGGCCCATTCCATGTGGCGTTTTGAGCGGCGCAGGGGCGCAACAGCCGGTTTCGAATCAACTGCCGCCCCAAAGCGGCTCGACTCGGAATCGCGCTTCAGCCGCTTCAAGTCGGCTCGCAGTTCAGCCGCGCTCTGAAAGCGCAATTCGCGATCCTTTTCGAGCGCCTTCTGCACGACCCGATCGAAGCCTGCCGGCAGGGCCGGTTTGACGGCCGACGGTGGCAGGGGATCCCGATTCAGGATTGCTTCATGCATCAGGGCCGTCGTAGCGCCTGAGAAGGCCTGCTGTCCCGTGGCCATCTCGTACAGCACGGCGCCCAGACTGAAGAGATCGGTTCGGACGTCCAGTTCCTCTCCCCTGGCATGTTCAGGGCTCATATAGGCGGCTGTGCCCATGGCCATGCCGGTGCCGGTGAGGTCTTTGGAGCCGCCTGCGTTCCCGGAAAGCTTCGCCAGGCCGAAATCCAGGATCTTCACCGTACCCTGACTGGTGAGGAAGATGTTCGATGGCTTGATGTCGCGGTGGATGATTCCCTTGGAGTGCGCGGCATGCAAGGCGCCGGCGATCTGGATCGCGAAATCGAACAGCTCATCCACGGTCAGTGGTTTACTCTCGATCCGATTCTTCAGCGTCTCGCCTTCGAGATACTGCATGGCGATGAACGGGCGGCCTGCCTCATCGCCGACCTCATAAATCATGCAAATATTCGGATGATCGAGAACCGAGGCCATCCGCGCTTCGCGCTGAAATCGCTGCTGCGCCGGGCGGTCGTGTTCGATCGCTTCGGGCAGGAACTTGAGCGCGACGAAGCGGCCGAGCCGGGTGTCCTGGGCCTTGTAGACGATTCCCATGCCGCCGATACCCAGTTTTTCCAGGATGCGGTAGTGGGCAACATTGGATTTAACCGACGCTGACTGGCGCTCGCCGGCCAGCATACGCGCCGCGGCTTCGATTGCCGGGAATTCCAGGAAACTGCCCGCCTGGGCATCGCTGGCGAGCATTTCCTCGACGTGGCGGCGCAGGTCATGGTCCGGGCCGCAGGCTTGTTCGAGATAAGTGGCGCGCTCGCCGGCCGCCAGATCGAGCGCCGCCTGGTACAGGGCGTCGATCTCCCGCCACCGCTCAGGCGCCAACCTGGCCCCCTCCGTTCAATTGCAGATAGAGCCAGGCCTTCGCGGCTCTCCATTCGCGCATCACAGTCTCCGGAGAGATGTTCAGAGCCTCGGCCGTCTCTTCCACGCGCAGTCCGCCGAAATAGCGAAGCTCGACGACCTGGCTCTTCCGGGCGTCGATCGCCGCCAGCCGGTTGAGGGCGTCATCGAGGGCCAACAGTTCGGCCCCGGGCGGAGCGGCCAGAGTGAGCGACTCCTCGATCAGGATCCGCTCGCCGCCGGCCCGCTTCTGATAAGTACGCGCGCGGGCGAAATCCACGAGAATTCGCCGCATCATCCGCGCGGCGAGCGGCGAAGAAGTGGGCGCGGTCGCGCCAGCCGACTCCCTGCAAATCCACCAGGCGCAAGAACGTTTCGTGGACGAGGGCGGTCGGTTGCAGCGTGTGGTCCGGGCGCTCGCGAGACATATATCCCGCGGCCAGGCGGTGCAGTTCATGATAGACGAGCGACGTGAGGCGCTCCAGCGCTTTGGCGTCGCCGGCATTCCAGGCGAGGAGCAACCGCGTGATCTCGCCCCGGTCTGGCTTTTCTTCCACGTGTCCCCGTTCGGCGAATACGTAAGTATCCGCGAAACGTAAATAATAGACCACAACTCCTGAACGGGTGCCCTGAATCCGAATATTTTCTAACCTATCGCAGGTGACGGTGCGTACGAATACACTGGCGGAGCGGAGGTTTCGCTGACCGCCGGCAACTCCCATCGAAAACTGCGTGACAGCTTTTACGTCCTGTTCCCGCTTGAAGGATAGCGGCTTCGATTCTCACCGGACGGCCGGAGCGGTCCAGCATTCGCCGGCTGAGGAGGCGAGCCGCACAAGGAGGAGCAGACGATGAACCGACAGAGGCTATGCCTGATCGCGGGCGCTGCGGCAATGGCGCTGACATCGTGGCACGCCCGGGCGCAGAGCGCGCCCCATCCACGTGAAATGCAGATCCCGGAGTTCCGCCAGGTTCTCTCGGACGCGGCAGCCTATCTCGACGCGCACGCCGGCACAGACCTTCAGAAAAGGTTTGCGGCGGTGCCCGATTCCGCGATCGAGAGATGGTATTCGGCGGTACCCAATCCGCGGGAGTTTCAGCGCGCGGTGGCGGCATTGAAGCAGCAGGATGCGGCGGCCGCCCGCGATTCCAGCCTGGCAACGAATGCCAGCCTTGCGCCGCTCGCTGTCTCGCCCACGTGCGGCCCGCCGAATACCATCATCGATAATTCTCCGGGCGCAGCGTGCACTCCTGCGTATCCGGACCCCAGTGTCCAGTCATGGAAGAATATGGTCACTTCGCTCTACAATTTCGGCGCATTGCCATCCAACGTGAGTTTTGCCCAGCTCAGCCCGATGCATTGCAATCTGACCGCGGAGGCCAACCTCCAGTTGGTCAACCTTATCTTTCAAGGGCTCACCAATGTAACCAGCCTTGTATGCCAGGCGATCCCCACTCCAGGCGACGCGATTTGTTTTCTAGCGGCCGTCGATAGTGTATCGATCGCCAATCAAGCGGCCAACGGCCTGTGGACCAGTTGCGCGGAGCAGGACGGCCTCGTGAACGCCGCCGAACTCGACGCGGGCTTCCGCAATACGATCACAATCTACAACAGCCTCAAAGGATTAACCAGCGACGTCTCGAACGGGTTTTTGTCGCTGAACAGCTATCTCTCGAACCTTACCACTCTAGTGAACAATGACTACACATCGATTCTCGGCAATCTGACGACGGTGAGCAGCCAAATCACCAACCTCACGAATGCTACCCACGGCGATTTCACGAGCCTTAACAACCACGTGACCACCGTGACCAACACGATTAACGGCGGATTTACAACGCTCGACGCACAGTTGACCAATGTCGACAACCAGATCGCCTCGGAGGCGTCCGCGCTGGACGCCCATATGGTCGCGCTTTTCAATCAGTTGGCCGGTCAAGTCGGCCAGGGAACTGCATTACTGAACGCCGATCTCATACAGGCTATGAAATTGGAAATGACGCCGAACGGGCAAAGGATCATCAACCCAGCCATCCTGACCTGTACGGGCACGAACTGTCCGAACGTCCTGGCAGCTTGCGCCGCTGCCGGGTGCAGTTGGAACAATGTGGGGCCCCTCCCCTAAACCGGATAGCAACGCCGGATCGAAAAGACCGAAGCGATAAGGAGAAAGAGACATGAAAAATCTAACTGGAATCGCGTTCTGCGCAACGCTACTGGTAATCTCGTGGCCCGTCCGGGCGCAAAAGAGGCAAGGCCCGAACGATATCCAGCTATCCGAGTTTCGACAGGCAATGGTCGACCTGGGGGCGTATCTCGATGCCCACAAAGGTACCGACCTGCAGAGAAAGTTTGCTGTTCTGCCCGATAGCGCATTCGAGAAGTGGTATCCAATCGTTCCGAATCCACGCGCTTTTCAAAGTGCCGTCGCGGCATTGAGGGAGCACGATGCTGCTGCCGCGCCACGCCAGCAGCCGCCAGTGCAGGCAACCATGGCCCCCATGGCCGTTACGCCGGCCTGCCCGGCGAACAGCATTATCGATATCGCGTCGGGCGCGGCCTGCACCCCGGCCTACCCGGATCCCTCGAATGCCGCATGGCAGAGCATGATCAACGGGCTGATTGGAATCAATGCCTTCTCCAGCACGCACTACGGGGACGTCAGCTCGCAGCAATGCGGCCTGACTGTTGAAGTCAACCTGGAACAGGCGCACGTCACCCTAGAGGCCCTCGATAATATCGGCGCGGCCGGATGCAACTCGATCCCCAACTTACCGGTAGCGGAGGATGGCAGGGCTGCCTGTTTCGCAGTCGCTGCCGCAACGGCGACTGCCGCTGCAGCCAGCGCCGGCCTGTACACAACCTGCCTGGAACAGGACAACCTGGTGAACAGCGCCGAAATCAATGCGAACTTCCTGAACACCGTCACGATCTACAACAACTTGAAAGGCGCCGACACCCTGGTCAACAACTTCTTTTCATCCACCGACTCCAGCGTAAATAACATCAACACTCAGGTGACCAATGACTTCACGTCGATCGGCGGGCAGGTAACGAACATCCAGACCTCGGTCACCAACGCGAGTAATCAGGTCTCGACGGACTACCAGACGGTGGACGCCAGTGTGACCAACCTGAACAACCAGGTCACCGGAGACTTCAACGCCTTCACCACGCATCTGACCAACGTCAACAACCACGTCGCATCGGAGTTCGCGGCGTTGGATGCCCACCTGGTCGCGCTCATCAATCAATTGGCCAGCCAGATCGGCCAGGGTACCGCGCTAGTTGGCGCCGATGCGAGGCAGTTGATGAAGCTGCAACTGACGCCCGACGGGAAGAAAGTGCTCAACCCCGCGATCCTGACCTGCACGGGCACGAACTGCCCCGATGTCCTCGCCGCCTGCGCCGCGGCTGGGTGCAGTTGGAATAATGTTGGGCCACTCCCGTAAAGGGGGTAGCGGCTCAGACCCGAAGGAGGCGACGCAAACACATGACACGCGGGCGTGGGATCCTGTCCATTCTCGTTCCTCTTGCCGTCCTTTACGGCGGTCCTTTAGCCCTGTGCTTTGCACAAGGCGAAGCCGCGCCGAGATGGACGGATTCCACAACCATGAAGGTGGTGCCCGAAAGAAAGCGCGAATTCGAGGCATATCTGAGAGAGTTGATCGCTGCTCACAAGCGAGCCGGCACTTCGTGGTTTCAAACCTTCGAGACCTTCGCGGGTGACACGACGGAATACACGACCCTGGCGCCGGTCGTGATGTTTGGCGACCTGGATGGGCCATCCCCCGTCGCGAAGGCATTCGGCGAAAGGGGCTGGGAACTTCTCTCGCGGAAGTTCGCCCGCTGTTACACTGCCCGGAATTCCCAGTATGTTACTCCGCATAGGGAGCTCGAAATCCACGATGCCAGCGAAGCGGTGCCGGTCTATTGGGTACAGACCCGAAGTCTTGTGGCACAGGGCCAGTTGGGCGCCTATCTCGCGTGGTTGCGGAACGATTATTGCCCGGTACTCAAGAAAGCGGGCGTGGCACGCTTTCGGGTGTTACAGCCTGTCTTCGGCGCGGTGTCTGGAGAGATTATCACGATGCGGAGTCTCAAAAACCTCGCGGAAATCGACAGCGGGCCGGTGCTGAACAGAGTTTTGAGCGACGAACAGGCTCGTGAAATCACCAGCAAGGCAAGCGCGCTCCTCAATTCTTCCAACACCACGCTGATCCGCTGGCGAGGGGATTTGAGTTACTGAGAGAAGCGCCATTGATCGCACTCGGCGCGAGCGGGAGGCGTCCGGCGGGGGCAAAAATCGGGGGAGAGTTTCCCCTCCCCCCAAGAAGACAGGTGTCAACAGTAATTACTTGATCTCGCGGACTACGACGGTGCCGGACGGGCCGGGTGTGCCGACCACTTCCACGTTGATCGGCTGGCTGCCCACGATCTGCTCATGCCATTTGTGGTGCTTGCGGACCATCGTCACCACTTCCTGGTTGCCCGCGGGGTTCAACATCACGAACTGGCCGGACGGCGTTACGACACCGAACTGCGTCGTGGTCGTGGTCACCGGGCATTCGCTCACCACGCTGGTCGTCGTACGCGTCGTAGTATTTCCATACTGGTCGACGCTGGTCGACTTACTCTGCGAGGTGTGCTGCTGGTAGCATTGCGCATTCACCAGAGTGCCGTTCCATGTCTGTGTTGTGGTGGTCGTTGTCTGCGTCTGCGCAAACATCAGACCGCCGAAGAGCGGTGCGATTGCGAGAATTACAACTCTTTTCATGCAGTGTTCCTCCTCCGAGGATTTGACTCCCGAAAGCAGAATTGCATGCAGCCGTCCGTTGTAGGGTTCGGAGCGGGCCAGCGGAGCGTGCGCGGAATCACGAAGCGGGGCCGGTTAGCTCCCGCTCCCCCATAACTCATTGACAGGATAGAACTGGATCGGACCCGTGGTCGGGACGTATTCAAAGCCACGCCCCAGCGGATCGTCGTGCCGCACCGTGGTCCAGTCGATCCCCACCGCGGAGTAAATCGTCGCTTCGATGTCTTCCGGATACACGTAGCGCTGCTGCGACCAGCCGTAATCGGCGGTGTCCGATCCGCTGGCGTTGGTCGCGCCGATCACCTGGCCGCCCTTGATCCCGCCGCCGGCGAACACGGCGAACTGCTGCGGCCAATGGTCGCGCCCGGCCGCAGCCGTCAGCGGCCCCACCGTGCGCCCGAATTCACCGGCCATTACGACCAGCGTCTGGTCGAGCAGGCCGCTCGACTTCAGATCGTTGAGCAGCGCCGAAACCGCATTGTCCAGGATCTTGCCTTTGGCCGGCAACCCAGTGCCCGCGGCGTAAATGTTCTGGTGCATGTCCCAGCCGTCGTTCGAGGTGATCTGGATGAACCGCGTCCCCTGGTTCGCCTTGAGGACCTGGTACGCCACGAGACAGGCATTCCCGGTCGACGAGCTTCCGTAGCGCTGGCTGTCCGCCGACGTGAATCCGAATGCCTGGTTCACCACCGGGTTGTACATCATGCCGTTGGCGGCGGCATAGAAATCGTTGTAGTCTTGCATCGCCTGCCCGTAGGGCGAATCGATGCGCAGGTTGTCATCGAGCGAGTGCAGCAGTTGGAAGCGCGTGGTGAAGGTCGATTGGCCATCCGGATTGGTCGTGTTCGAAATGCCGGAGGTGGCCGGCGTCACCCGAAACGGCGCGTACACAGCGGGAAAATATCCCTGTCCCACACCGGCGCCGGAATTCAGCGCCAGAAATGCCGGGAACACCTGCCCTGGCTGCCGCTCGGAATCCTTCTCGATTGCCACCACGCTGCCGATGTTCGGCGCGATGTTCCCCAGCGCGGCGGCCGGGTTGCGGCCGATCTGCGTCCAGGTCTGCGCGAGCGAGTGCACCAGGGCGTGCGAGCGCACCGAGCGGACGATCGTGAAATCGCTATTCTGCCAGTTCTGCGCCAGGTTGGGCAGCAGGCCCGTGGGGAACAGCGCGCCATTGATCGTCTCCGGATTGAAGCTCACCGGCGTTACGTTCGGCACCACCTTCAGGTCGAACAGATCCGTGTGGCTGGGCGCGCCCGCCAGCAGGATGAAGATCACGTTCCGGGCCGTATTCTTCGTTTTGGCCCCGGAGTTCGTCTCCACCGATTGCTGCGCCCGCGCGTACCGCTGCGAGAGGAAGGCGCCGGTCACACCGGCTCCGACGATCTCGAAGAACCGCCGCCGCGTCCAGTGCGGCCGGTTGAAGAACGTCTTATGCGTCCAGGGATGTTTCTTCAGCTCCCGGTTGATTCTTTCCTGCTCGCTGCTCATCGCGCCCCTCCTAACTCCTAACTCCTGCTCCTAATTCCCGGTCAGTAGTTGAATATAAAATCCACCTTGTTATAGAGCGACCACACCAGGTTCTGCACCTGCGCGATTCGCCCGGAGGTGGTCATCGCCATTCCCGCGGTCGCGATCTTCATCTCGTCCTGCGTCGGGTACCGCGAAAGAATCGCGAGATATAGCGTGTTCACCAGGTCCTCGTTGCCGCGGTTCAGGTTCTGGATGATCAACTGGCTCGCGTTGGCGCCCGACTGATGCGATCGCTGCACCACGAAGTTGTTATTCATCAGGTTCAGCGCCTGCAGAATCGACCCGTCCGAGGATCGCGGCTGGTTGTCGCGGTTGCCGCGCAGGAAGCTGTCCAGCATCGGGCTGATGTTACCGTCCGAGGGAGCGTTCACCACGTCCGGCAACTGCATCGCATAGCTGATCTTCGGATAGCCCTGGTCCGTGAAGCCGGTGTAGTTGTAAGAGGGGAACGTGCCGCTCGATTGCGCCACCGCGTCATGCACCTCCTCCGCCCACAACCGCCGCACGAACTTGCGCGCGAAGTACGGCTCCCAGGCCGCGTCCCACGTGCCGTCGTAGCGGCTGGAAAGCTGGTACGTGTCCGAGTTCGTGATCTCGCGCATCAGCGCCTGAAGGTTGTAGCCCGAATCGATGAAATGCTGCGCGAGCGCGTTGAGCAGCGCCGCATTGGTCGGTTGTAGCGTCCAGGGCGCCGGCGGCGGATTATTGGGATCGAGGCGGGCCGGGTCGAAAGTATCCGGCGGATCGACCATCCCCTTGCCGAAGAACTGCGCCCAGATGTAATTGACCGTGGCGCGCGCGAACTGGAAATCGCCGGTCACTTCCCGCGCCAGCGCCGCGCGGTAGTTTTCGCCGGGATTCGGCGCATCGCCGTTGAAAATGTACTGCGGGGCCACGTAGTAGCACGGCTGCCCCGATTTGCAGCCCGCAGGCGCCACGCGCGCCGGCCGGTTGCCCGTGGTGGTGTTCAGCGGATAGTCGGTGGTGAAGCCCTTGGCGCCGTCCTGCACCGACCAGTAGTAGACGTTGGTGTTGCTGCTGCTCACGGGCGTCCTGGTGAACGAAGTGTGCGACTGGAAGGCCGCCAGTTGCCAGGCCTGATAGCGTGCCGTGTGGCTGCCCCAGAGGCTGATCTGGTCCAGGTGTCCGAGGCCGTTGTGGCATAGCAGGCAGTTGACGTGCGTGATCCCGAGGAAGGTATCGAACACGAAGGCCGTCGTCTGGTCCCAGATGTCCTGCTGCGGCCCGCCCGTGATGTAGCCGTTCAGAATCCAGTTGCTCGGCCCGTCGTTGTACGAGTTCGCGGCCGAGGCGGTGATCAGCTCGGTAGCCATCTGGTTGTACGGCTTGCCGTTCACCAGCGAATCGTGGATCCACTGGTAGAACGCGTTGCGCCCCTGCGGGAAGCGGTTCAGGCTGGTCGACTGCTTGGTAGTGGTGTTCTGGTAGAGGTCGCCGAAGTACATCGTCCACTTGTCCACCCACTGCGGGGTGGCCAGCAGCTCGTCGATCAGCTTGGCGCGCTTATTCGGCGTCGTGTCCGCGACGAACGTCAGCACGCGGCCGGGCGTCGGGATGCGCCCCGTCAGGTCCAGCGTCACCCGGCGGATGAATTCCCAGTCCGTGGTGGGCGGCGCGGGAGTGATCCCGTTCTTCTGAAAATCGGCCCAGATGTAGGAGTCGATCGATCCCTGCTGGTAGTCGTGGGGCCGGCGCTTAACCGATGCCACTGCAGGAAGCATTTTCACGACCTGCTCGGTGATCGAGCTGAGCCGGTGCGCGTTGGCTCCCAGCTTGTTCAGTTCCGCATTCGCGAATTTTTCGCGGTCCGCTCCGAAGTAGCTGCATTCGGGGTGCTCTACGGGAAGCTGGGCATCCTGTCCGATCAGGATTCCCCCGCACAGGAGCACCGATAAACCGCCGATCCACCAGATTTTCCGAGGCTGGCTCATTCACCCTCCCAGGCGCAATCGCCATTGACTGCCAGTCTAAACCCTCTCCTACAACGAGAGTTTCATTATTTTTGGTTAGTAATTGCCCTACTCCGGTGATTCGAGTACCAAAACTCGGGCTCCCGGCCCGGCGAACCTCAACCCGGCTGCCCGGAATCCTGGTTCCCGCCCGGCCGTCAGGGCCTTCGGCGGTACCGGACCGGCCGGGTCTAGCCCGCAAGACGGCGTCCCGGCCCCGCTGGGCGGGGGGCAATCCGGCCGCTTGGCTGGGAGCTGCTTTTCAGGATTCCGGCGTGGCCCGGATGCTCAAGCGGGCTCGATAGTCGGTTGGGCCGATGTCCAGAACCCGTAGAAACGCCCGGCGCATCGTGCTCGCCGTTCCAAAACCGACCGCGGCCGCGATCTGCTCGACGCCGTCGTCGGTGTCTTCCAGGCGCTTCCGCGCCGCCTCCACGCGCACCCGATCGAGGTATTCACCGGGGGTCATCTGAAATTCCCGGCTAAACGTCCGTGCAAAGTGCCTCGGGCTCATCCTGGCCTGCGCCGCCAGGCGCTCGACGGTCAATTCCTCGGCAAGGTGATCCAGAATCCAGATTTGCAGCCGGTTCATCGTGGATTGCGACGACGCATTGAAGGATAGTGGAGCGCTGAACTGGCTCTGGCCGCCTGGACGCCGCAGAAACATCACGTAGGCCCGCGCGATGCGGACTGCGACATCCGTTCCAAAATCTTCCTCGACAAACGCCAGAGCCAGATCCATGGCGGACGTTACGCCGGCGCAAGTGTAGACACTTCCGTCCGCCACGTAGAGCGGCTCCGGGTCGACCTTCACTTTCGGGTATCTTGCGGCAAGCTGCTGGCAGAAGTACCAATGCGTCGTCGCGCGCCTGCCATCCAGCAGGCCCGATTCGGCCAGCACAAACGCTCCCGTGCAAACGCCGGCGAGGCGGCGCACGTGGGCAGCCCTCTGCCGAAGCCAGTTGAGAACCGGAGCCCTGCCCGGCGCCTTCCAGGGCTCCATTCCGCCGACCACCAAGAGGGTATCTATGTTCCCCGTTACCGATTGGTAAGACTTCCTGGCAACAATCGAAAGTCCAAGCCGGCCGGTAATATGGCGCCTGCTGCCCATCGTCACGAGTTCGACATCATATCCGGCTCCATTCTCCTGACCCATTTCGCGCAGCTTGCGCTGTGCCAGGGAAAAGACCTCATAAGGCCCTGCGACATCCAGCGGCTGTGCGTCGGCGGTGGTGAGGATGACCACGCGCAAGGGCCGGGCAAGAAAAGTTGGCTTCGGAGCGTTGGGCTTCGTTTTCATGAGGCGCCGCCTGTTCATTGTGCCCTGAGATGTTACATGCGTCAACTTAGGATGGCAGAAACTGCGCGCTATTTGTCATTGTGGCGGCCGGGTTCAGGTGCGAGAATGCTGCCAGCAAGATCACCGAAACGAGGAGAGTCTACATCGATGCAAGCTACAGCGACTGTACCGCAGAGGCAGTCCGTCCCGAGGGGCCAATTGTTGATCGATGGCCGCTGGGTGGACGCCGCGAACGGCGAAACCATGGCGACTTTCGATCCGACAACGGAAGAGAAGATCACCGACGTCGCGAAGGCTTCGCCCGGCGACGTGGATCACGCCGTCAAGGCAGCGGCGCGCGCCTTTGAGGACGGGCCCTGGAGCCGCATGCATCACGAGGCACGCGCCAAGATCCTGTTCAAGATCGCGGATCTGCTCGACGAGCGCGCCGATGACTTTGCGATTCGCGAGGCCATGGATATGGGCATGCCCTATAGCGACTTCCGCCAAACGATCATGCCCACCTGTTCCGGACTGTTCCGTTTCTTCGGCGGGCTGGCCATGCAAATGAACGGAAGCTACCGCCAGAGCTACGAGCCGGAGATCCGAATCCTGACGCGGCGGGAACCTCTGGGTGTTGTGGCGGCGATTACGCCATTCAACTTTCCGCTGGTCTTGACGGCTTCCAAGGTGGCGCCGGCGCTAGCGGCAGGCAACACGATCGTCCACAAACCGGCTTCGGATACGCCACTGACCGCGCTCGCGCTGGCGCAGGTGATGCTGGACGCCGGAGTCCCCGAGGGAGTCTACAACCTGGTCACCGGCCCCGGAGGCTCATTGGGCGATGCGCTGGTGAAACATCCGCTCGTCGACAAGATCGCATTCACGGGCTCGACGGCGGTGGGGCAGAGCATTATCCGCAATGGAGCGGACACTCTCAAGCACACGACCATGGAACTCGGAGGCAAATCGCCGAACATCATCTTTGCGGATGCCGATATCGACGCCGCGGTGCAAACCGCTTTCTGGGCGATCTTCTGGAACAAGGGCGAAGTCTGCGTAGCGGGTTCCCGGCTGATCGTGGAACGGCCCGTCTATGACGAGGTAGTGGCGAAACTCGCGAATTTGGCAAAGAATGCGATTCTCGGCGACCCGCTGCTCCCGCAGACCCAGATTGGGCCCATCGCCTCCAAGGCCGAATACGACAAGGTTTTGCGCTACGTGGAGGCGGGGAAAAACTCCAAGGCGAGGCTGGTGGCTGGAGGCGGCACGCGAAAACTCAACGGCAAGGGCTTGTTTATCGAACCGACCGTTTTTGCCGATGCCACGAACGACATGAAGATCAGCCGCGAAGAGATTTTCGGTCCGGTGCTGCCGGTAATTCCCTTCGATACCGAGGAGGAGGCGGTGCGGATCGCCAACGATACGCCGTATGGTCTCGCATCCGGGATGCAGACCCGGAACGTCGCGCGGGCGCTTCGGCTCGCCGACAGGATCAAGGCCGGCACCGTATGGATCAACACCTGGCACCGATACCATCCCAACGCTCCATTCGGCGGCTATAAGATGTCCGGCTATGGCCGTGAACAAGGTCCGGAGGCTCTGGAGAGCTACACTCAGTACAAAACGGTCTGGGCGAACCTCGCCTGATCCGGGCCACTTATTGTCTACAGGATCGGACTGACCTATGAAGATCGGAATCATCGGCGCAGGGAATCTGGGAACTGGCCTGGCGAAGCGCCTCCAGCCCGCAGGACATAGTGTCATGCTGAGTTTCAGCAGGGATGCGGCTAAGCTCAGGTCGGCGGCGGACTCATTGGGCGCTCAAACGGGCACACCGGCGGATGCGGCGGAATTCGCCGACATCGTGATCCTGGCGACTCCCTGGAGCGCGACCGGTGAAGCTCTGCGGCAGGCCGGCAAGCCAACCGGAACCAAGGTGCTTTGGGACTGCACGAATACCCTCAAAGCCGATATGAGCGGATTGCAAATTGGCACGACTACCTCAGGGGGAGAGGAGGTAGCGAAACTCGCGCGCTGGGCCCGGGTCGTAAAGGCGATCCCGCCGTTTGCCGAAGTCCTGCACTCGTCCAGCACGCTGATCGGAGGCCGGCGCCCCGGCGTATTCGTGTGTGGTGACGATGCCGAGGCGCGCGCGGCGGTGAGCCGCCTGGTGAGCGAGATCGGCGGCGAACCGGTGGATGCTGGTCCGCTCCAGCTCGCGCGTTACACCGAGCCCGCGGCGATGCTGTTGGTGCAGCTCGCCTACATGCGGGGATTCGGCGCAAGAATCGGCCTGACGCTGGCTTACGATACGGCCGCCTCCGGGCAGTCGGCAACGCCCAGGGATTAACGACGATGCCGGCAAACCGAACTCCCAATGCGGCGGCGGAGGCGTGCCATCAATGACACACTTGAAGAGCTTGCGCGAATTCCTCGATGCCCTTCGAGCGATCGGCGATCTACAGGAGATCGACCGTGAGGTGGACTGGAACCTGGAAATGGGCGCGGTCACCAGAAGGTCAATGGATCTTCGCGCTCCCGCGCCGCTGTTTACCCGTATCTCCGGAGTTGAACCGGGCTTTCGCGCTCTTGGTGCCCCGGGCGGCTTGAGCCGCCACCCGAAATATCCGTTCGGCCGGGTAAACCTCGCGCTCGGGCTGCCTCCGGAAGCGCCCCCATTGGAAGCTGTGATGGCTCTCGCCCGCGCCCGGCGGAAGCCCCTCGTTCCTCCCCGCGTGGTCAGCTCATCGGGCGCGCCTTGCAAGGAGAACATTCTCAAGGGTGCTGACGTAGACCTGTTGCGCTTTCCGACCCCCTGGATCCACGGCGCCGATGGGGGGCGCTACTTCCAGACTTACGGGCTGAACATCGTGAGGACCCCGGACGGCGCGTGGACAAATTGGTCCATTAACCGGATGATGCTGGTCGATGGCAACCGGCTGGCGTGCCTGATTCCGCCTAATCAGCACTTGGGAATGATTCACGCACAGTGGAAGAACCGTGGCGAGCCTACGCCGATCGCGGTGGCGCTGGGGGTCGAGCCGGCGCTTCCGTTTGTCGGGGGCATGCCGATCCCGGAGGGAATGGACGAAACCGCGTATCTTGGCGCCTACTTCGGCGAACCGATTGAGTTGGTCCCGGCCGAGACCGTTCCGTTGCAGGTTCCGGCGACGGCGGAAATTGTTGTGGAGGGGCATGTCTCACATACCGACGTCGTTACCGAAGGACCGATGGATGAGTACCCGGGCTATGTCGGCCATGAAGCGTCGCCTAAGCCTGTGCTCCACGTCAGCGCCATCACGTTCCGAAACGATCCCATTCTGCCCTTCTCGGTCGCGGGCGCTCCGGTGGATGAGAACCACACCGGCTGGGGCCTGCCGCACGCGGCGGAGATCCTCCATCTGCTGGAATGCGCGCAACTGCCGATTGCGGCCTGCTGGATGGTCCTGGAGAGCGCCTGCCATTGGCTGGTAATCTCAGCCGCGCCAGACTGGCACGATCGCCTGAACCTGAATTCACCCGAGTTTGCGAACCGCATCGGCGAGATCGTGTTCCATTCCAAGCCGGGTTTCGGGGTTGCCAAGATCCTGCTCATCGAGCATGATATCGATATCACCGACGCCGCACAGATCGTGTGGGCCTTCGCCAGCCGGGCCCATCCGTCTCACGGCGAAATCTATTTCAAGAACGAGGCCCAGAATATTCTGCCGGTATTTCTCGATCCGAATGAGAAGTTCTCATTCCGGGTCACCAAGGTAATTTACAACTGTCTGATGGCCGACCGGTTTCCGCGCGCGGAGCGGCCTGTGCGGTCGGACCTGGAACATGGTTGGCCGGCTGAGATCCGGCGCCGTGTCGTGGACCAATGGCATTCGTATGGATTTCAATAACAAGGAGGCTCGATTGAAAGTTGGAATATTGGGCTCAGGAATTGTGGGGCGCGTGCTTGGCGCCGGCTTTATCCAGCACGGTCACGACGCCATGCTCGGAACGCGAGACCAAAACAAGCAGGAAATCAAGGATTGGCTTCGCGAGACTCCCGGTGCCAGAGCAGGAAGCTTCGAAGAGGCGGCCCGGTTTGGCGACATGATTGTGCTCGCCGCGTTGGGACGCGTGATCGAAAACATCATCGATCTCGCAGGCCCGGCGAACTTTGATGGGAAGACGGTGATTGACGCGACGAACCCGCTATCCGACGAGCCTCCGGTCAATGGCATTCTGCAATATACGACGGGCCCGAATGAATCTCTCGGCGAACGAATTCAGGCGAAGCTGCCCGCGGCGCACGTCGTAAAGGCGTTCAACAGCGTCGGCAATGCGCTGATGATCAATCCCCAGTTCCCTCAGGGAGCGCCGACGATGTTCTACTGTGGCGATAACGAACAAGCCAAGGCGCAAGTCGCCGGAGTCATTCGCCAGTTCGGATGGGAGCCCTACGATTGTGGAACCATCGCTTCCGCCAGAGCCCTGGAGCCGCTCTGCATGTTGTGGTGCCTTCCCGGATTTCTACGCAATGATTGGCAGCACGCGTTCAAGATGCTCACCAGGTGAATTCATCGGTGCTCTTGACGGCGAGGAAATCACGGCCAGTTGCCCGTCCGGAGCGGCCCCGATGTTAAGATTTCTTCAATGCGCGCATTCCTCTGCCTGCTCCTCCCCTCGGCGGCCTGGGCGGTCGGCGCCTGCACGAGTACCGCTTCCTGCACCGAATGGGTCACGCTCGCCGGCGGTCCCACGCGCTCGCTCGTCTACAGCACCTATCCGCTGGAGATGCGCAACGAGCACATCCGCCGCGCACTCGTGATGGTTCACGGCGCGAACCGCGATGCCGACAACTACTTCCGCACCGCCATTGCCGCTGCGTTCCTGGCCGGCGCCCTCGACGATACCATCGTGATCGCGCCGCGCTTTGCCTCCAATGAGGGCCGCGGCTGCGCCGACAAGCTCGACGCCAACGAGGTCAACTGGCCCTGCGGCGGCGATAGCTGGCGCTCGGGCGGCGTGTCCCCGTCCGCCAAAAATCTGACTTCCTACGACCTTGCGGACGAGATTCTGCGCAAGCTCGCCCGCAAGAATATCTTCCCCAACTTGAAGGCGATCGTCATCGCGGGCCACTCTGCAGGCGGGCAGTTCGTCACCCGGTACCAGATGGCCAATAAGGTGCACGGCACGCTCGGAGTGCGGATCGATTACGTGGTCTCCAATCCGTCCAGCTACGCCTGGCCCGACGCTCAGCGGCCTTCCGGCGAGATTCCCGTCCCGGCGCCCTCCTCCACACCCGCCGCATCCGCCGCCCATCCGATCCGCTTCGGGCCGTTCCGCGATGCCCGCAACTGTACCACCTACGACCAGTGGCCCTACGGCCTGAAGAATCGCGGCGGCTACACCGCGGGTATTCCCGACGAGCAGTTGAAGAAACAGCTTGCCACCCGCCCGGCGACGTACCTGCTGGGAGAGCTCGACATCCTGCCGCTCGGCGGCTTCGATTCCTCCTGCCCTGCCATGGCCCAGGGGCCCACTCGCCTGGCCCGCGGCACGGCGTTCGTGGACTACATTACGACGAAATACGAAGCTAAGGGACAAAGAGCGGTGGTGATTCCGCTGTGCGGCCACAATGCCCGGTGCATGTTTACGGCCGAGCCGGCCTTGCCGATTCTGTTCCCAAAAGAGTGATCGATGGTGCGGCCGGCGCTACCTGCCTCGACGCATCCCGGCAATCTCGGCCGGAGGCGGTGGAGGGGGCGGCGGCGGTTCCACCTTCTTCGGACGGCGGTCGAGTCTCGTGGTGATGAACTCCGTCCGCGCCTTGGTGTGCTTGGCCGTGCCCGGCACGCCCTCGACGGTCGCCCATTCTTCGGGCGTAATCTCCTGCACGGCGGGCAGATATTTCTGGAAATAGTTGCGCAGCCGCTCCTGCACCGGCTTCAGTCCGGAGTGGTAGAGCAGGAACAGCACCTCGTCCGCCGCGGCCGGGGCAACCAGATGATACACGTGGGACGGCTTGCGGATTCGCGCCGAGCGCAGAGCCGTCTCGAGCTTCTTCGCCCGGGATTCCAGCTTCTGCCAGGCGTCGACATCCGACTTGGCCAGCTCCAGCTCTTTGATGAATGCCTGCTTTTCCCTGGGCGTGAACTTCTCTGTGAGGACGTACAGGAAGGGCCCCCACCGCAGCCGGCGCGTACGGAAGTCGTCCGGCAGCATGCGGGTGGCCTTCTCGAATTTGGCCATGGCCGCCGGGTTCCACTTGGCGGCCACGGGCGCCGAAAACAGGCCCAGCAGTCCATCTTCTTCGAGCGCCTTCAGGATCTCGGCCGGGCTATCCTCCGTGCTGATCCGCCGCAGTTCGTCTCCGAGCGCCCGCCGCGGGATCTGTTTTTCCACCCCGGCCTCACGCGCGTTGGCCACCTGCATGCGCGTCCGCTCCTCGACCGCAAACCCCAGCCGCACGCGCAGCCGCACCAGCCGCAGCAGCCGCACCGGGTCGTCGTAAAACCCGTAGGTGCTTACACTTCGGAGCTCCCGCCGCTCGACGTCCGCCAGCCCGTTCATGGGGTCGAGCAGCAGCCCACGCGAGGCGCGGTTGAGCGAAAGCGCAATGGCGTTCGCGGTGAAGTCCCGGCAGCGCAGGTCTTCCTGGATGGTCGCCGGTGTCACGATTCGCGCGCCGCCGCGGCCAGGCTTCTCCTGCCGCGCCATGGCGATCTGCGCGGTCACTCCGCTCGGGAATAGCAGTTCCGCGGATTTGCGAGTTTCATCGACCGCTGCGAGCGACGCCCCGCGGCGCTCGGCCAGTCCTTTGGCCATTTTCAGCGGATTGCCTTCCACCACGAAATCCAGATCGCGGATTCGGAATCCGGCCAGCATGTCCCGCATCGCCCCGCCCGTCAGAAACAGGTTCATGTTGGCCTGCGCGGCCGCCGCCTGGATCTCCTCGATCACCCGGTTCTGGTCGGGGCTGAGGTGGCTTTCCAGGATGTAGATGTAGTCGCTCATCGCATGCGCTCTCGCACCACCAACATTCGCAGCTTCTTCTCGTTCCCCGGCTCCCGCCCTTGTTGCCGCGCTTAAGCCCGCGGATGGAACTTCTGCACGGTCTCCCGCAATCTCGACCGCATCACGTGCGTATAAATCTGGGTGGTCGAGATATCCGCGTGGCCCAGCATCGCCTGCACGGCGCGCAGGTCCGCCCCGCCCTCCAGAAGGTGAGTGGCGAAGCTGTGGCGAAGCACGTGCGGCGTCAAGCCGTGAAAAATCCCGGCTTTCCGGCCACACCGGTCCAGCAGTTTTTCGAACCCGCGCGTGGTCATTGGGCCGCCACGCGCCGTAACGAACAGGTACCGGCTCGCCCGCCCTTTGAGCAGCGCCGGACGCGCCGTTTCCAGGTATTCCGTTACCGCGCGGATGGCCGCCTTGCCGACCGGAACCAGCCGCTGCTTATTTCCCTTGCCGAGCGTCCGCAGCACTCCGAGGCCGAGGTCCAGGTCCGCCACTCCCACGCGGCAGAGTTCCGACACCCGTAGCCCGCTGGCAAATAACAATTCGATCATCGCGCGGTCCCGCAGTCCCCTCGGCCCGGACCGGTCGATCGCCCCCAGAATTGCCTCGATCTCTTGTAAATTGAGGAACTTCGGGATGGTCTGCCACTGCTTTGGCGAGCGCAGGTGCTCTGTCGGATCCTCCGCGATCCGCCCTTCCCGCAGCAGGTAGCCGTAAAAATTCCGCAGGGTCGTTAGATGCCGCGCCACGGACCGGCTGGAAAGCCCGTCGGCCTGCAGGCTGTCCAGATAGCATCTCAGTTCCTCGATTCCCGGCAGGCCGCCCGTGCCCAATTCCTCGATAAAGCGGATAAATTTCGCCAGATCAAGGGAATATGCCTGAAGCGAATTCCCGGAGAGGCCCTTCTCTATGCGGCAGAAATGCAGAAATGCCGTGATCTCGTTCCGGATTGCGGGCTGGCTGGCGCTGGCCGCTTCGAGCATCGTGCCAATGATACAATACTCGCGGAAATGTTTGAAACATACCCGATATAAAGAGGTAACCTTGGCCGGCTCCACCACCAAAAAGGCGATCGTTCGCCGCTACGACCGGGAGCCCCTGTCGGGTTATGTAAACCCAATTTCTTTTCAGCAACTTACCGGTGTGGAACTGCTTTCCGCCGAGGGCAACGTCACGACCGTACCGTACCCGGAGATCAAGTCCATCTCGTTCGTCCGCGATTTCGGCGGGACAGCCGCCCCCGAGCGGCTGGTCTTCCAAAACCGGCCCAAAATGGAAGGCCTCTGGGTCCGCCTCGGCTTCCGGGACGGCGATTTCATGGAGGGCGTGCTTCCGAACAACCTCCTGCTGCTCGATCCTCACGGCTTCACGGTAGTTCCGCCCGATTCCTACGGTAATCAGCAGCGCGTGTTCGTCCCGCGCGCGTCGCTGGCTTCCGTGGAGGTGCTTGGAGTCATCGGCAGCCCGCTGACCCGGCGGAAGGCGAAGCCGGCCGCGGGCAAGGAGCAGATCGGGCTGTTCGAGGAGTAGGCGCGGCGGCAGGGCGCCGGGAGTGCCCACCCGAGGCTCCGGTTGGAGGCGCAAGGGCAGGGCGGCGAACTGGACCGTGCGGAGGTCGTAGGCGGCACCACCTCAGGGCGCTATACTCTCTCCCATGAAGTTCCTGGGATATGTCTTCTGGGCTGCCGTGGCCGCCGGAGCTGCCGTCTGCCTGGGCGCGATCGCGATTTTGCGCGGCGAGCACATCAACAGCATGTGGCTGGTCCTCGCCGCGGCCTGCACTTACGCGATCGGCTACCGGTTTTACGCCAAGTTCATCTCCGCGCGCGTCATGGCGCTCAACGACAAGCGGGCCACCCCCGCCGAGCGTCTCCGCAACGGCCACGATTTCGAGCCCACGAACAAATGGATCGTCTTCGGACATCACTTCGCCGCCATAGCGGGCCCAGGGCCTCTCGTTGGCCCGGTGCTGGCGGCTCAATTCGGCTACCTGCCGGGGACGCTGTGGATCATCATCGGCGCCGTTCTGGGCGGGGCCGTCCAGGACTTCGTGATTCTCTTCGCCTCGATGCGCCGCGACGGCAAGTCGCTCGGCCAGATGGCGCGCGAGGAGATCGGCAAAGTGGGCGGCTTCATCGCGCTGGTCACGGTGCTGATCATCATGGTGATCCTGCTCGCCGTGGTCGCGCTGGTGGTGGTCAATGCCCTCCGCGGCAGCCCGTGGGGCACATTCACGATCGCCGCCACCATGCCGATCGCGCTGTTCATGGGGCTTTATCTCCGCTATCTGCGGCCGGGCAAGGTGCTGGAATGCTCGGTCATCGGCTGCGTGCTCCTGATCGCCAGTATCTTCGGCGGGCAGTGGGTGGCGGAGTCCGCGTCCTGGGCGCCCGTGTTCACGCTCGGCGCCATGGCCTTGGCCATCGCGGTGATCGTGTACGGCTATCTCGCGAGTGTGCTGCCTGTCTGGCTGTTTCTCGCTCCGCGCGATTACCTGAGCACTTTCGTCAAGCTCGGCGTGGTTTTCATGCTCGCGATCGGCATCCTGTTCGCGCGCCCCGAGTTGCAGCTCCCGGCTTTCACCCGCTTCACCGACGGCACCGGGCCCATTTTTGCCGGTAAAGTCTTTCCTTTCTGCTTCATCACCATCGCGTGCGGCGCCATCTCGGGCTTTCATTCTCTGATCTCCTCGGGCACGACGCCCAAGATGATCGCTAAGGAATGGCACGCCTGGCCGGTCGGCTACGGATCGATGCTGCTCGAAAGCTTCGTCGCGATCATGGCGATGATCGCCGCCTGCGTGCTTCAGCCGGGAGTCTATTTCGCCGTGAATTCGCCTGCCGGAGTGGTCGGCGCGACTCCGGCCGCGGCCACGGCCACGATCTCCTCGTGGGGCTTCCCGGTCAGCCCCGCGGAAATGAGCGAGCTGGCGCGAAATGTCGGCGAGCAGACGCTGTTTTACCGCACCGGCGGAGCTCCCTCACTTGCTCTGGGAATGGCCCATATTTTCGCGAAAAGCGGTGGCGGGCCGGCAATTCTCGGCTTCTGGTACCACTTCGCGATCATGTTCGAGGCGTTATTCATCCTGACCATCATCGCCGCGGGCACCCGCGTCGGCCGGTTCATGATCGAGGACCTGCTGGGCAGCGCGACCGGCGTTTCGCGGCGCGGCGGGTGGACGGGAATCCTGATCACCAGCGCCGCGATCGTGGCCGGCTGGGGCTACTTCCTGGTGCAGGGCGTCCGCGATCCGCTCGGCGGGATCAACTCGCTGTGGCCGCTGTTCGGCATCGCCAACCAGCTTCTGGCGGCGATCGCGCTCTGTGTGGCGACGACGATCATCCTGAAGATGCACGGCGCCCGCTACATGTGGATCACCTGCGTGCCGCTGGTCTGGCTGGTGACTGTGACGTTTAGCGCGGCCTGGCAGAAGATTTTCTCCCCGGTTCCGGCGATCGGCTTCCTAGCGCAGGCGGGGAAGCTCTCGGCCGGACCGCAGACGGCGGCCACCGCCACGTTAATCTTCAATGCCCACCTCGATGCGGTGGTCTGCGGCATCCTGCTGCTGTTAGTCGCGGTGGTCCTGGCCGATTCGGTGCGGGTGTGGTCCGGCATCCTGCGGGGTACGGTCGAAGCCGAAATCCACGAAGCGCCGTTCGTGCCGTCGCAGTTGCGGCCGGAGGAGTTATGAGGCGGCTGGCACGGCTGGTATTGGCGATCCTGCGGGAAATTGGCGACGAAAACGCCTACTCCCGCCATCTGGCGGCCCATGGCCGCGAGCATTCCCGTGAGGAATGGCGCCGCTTCAGCGAGGAACGTCTGGCGGCCAAATACGCGCGCGCGAAGTGCTGCTGATTGGCTGGCGGACCGGGCCCCGAAAATTTCTGAGATTTTTCCCGCGCGCTCCGCACTAATCCCCGGACGCCCATGAAACCCCTCGTGCCCCTGCTCGCCCTCGCGGTGGTGCTGGCCGCGGCGGAAGCCCGCATCAAGGCCCAGTATATCGGTGGAACCGCCGCGGGCATCTCCGCGAAATCTTCCGCCCGCCTCGACCTCACGCGCCCCGACGCCCTTTTCTTCTTCAGCGGTCCGGTCGAGCTGCGGATCGACTACCGGCGCATCAACACGATCGAATACGGCCAGAGCGTCAGCCGGCGATATGCCGAGGCGGTGCTCATCTCGCCGCTGCTGCTCCTCAGCAAGTCCCGCAAGCACTTCGTGACGATCGGCTATGTCGATCGCGATGGCAACCAGCAGGCGCTGGTGTTCCGCGTCGAAAAGGGCGATATCCGCACGGTTCTGTCGTCGCTCGAAGCCCGGACCGGCCGCCGTGTCGAATACCAGGACGACGAAGCCCGCAAGGGAAAGGGTTAAACGATGCTGCCGTTCTTACTTCTGGTTCTTGCCGCCAGCGACCCCATACTGAAGCCGCTGGCGCCGGTGGAGACCGGGCTGCGCCAGTTGCTCTCGATCCGGCGCGTGTACGTCGACCGGCTGACCGGCGGCGAAACGGCCGCGCAGATGCGGGAGATCCTCATCAGCACGCTCGAAGAGAGCGGCCTGTTCATCGTCACGGAGAACGAGCAGCGCGCCGACACGTTTCTCCGCGGCGGCGCCGAAGACCTGGTATTCACGGAAGTCCACAACTCGTCCGATAGCATCAACATTCATACGAATGCCTCGACGCGCAGCGATACCTACGCGGGCGGGATTGGCCGCGCCTCCACCTCCACCCGCGACAGCCGCGGCTTTGCGGCCGGCATCGGCGCCGGCGAGAGCGAATCGATGCATGAGGCCGACCGGCGGCACGAGGCGATTGCGGCCGTGCGTCTGGTGAATAAGGATGGGGATGTGATCTGGGCCACGGTGCAGGAGAGCCAGGGCGCGAAGTTCCGCGGCGCGAGCGCGGATGTGGCGGAGAAGATTACGGGCAAGCTGAAGGACGATTTCGAGCGGGCAAGGACGATGAAGTAGGCATTCCCGGTCAAACCAGTGCCAGCAGCTTGGATTTGCGGATTTTCTGGTCACGGGTCAGCAACGGGACGCCGTGCGCCAGGCTGGTGGCGGCGATCAACTCATCGGCTGGGTCGCTGGAAAAATCAAGGGACAGCATCGCCCGGCATACCTTCTGGTCAATAGGCCAGATCACCAGGCGCTTGACCGCCCGCGCGAGGACGGGGCTGTCCAGGCCCAGGTCAATTCGGCCATTCTGCCTGAGCTTGGTAATCTCCCACAGGACAATGTCGGAGATGCCCCAACGCTCCCCGGCGAGAACGGCACGCTCCCGCGGCCGCAGCTTCCCCTCCAGCGCAAACAGCAAAATATGGGTATCAAGATTCAGCATCCCACTTCTCGCCCGTTGTGAAAATGTCGCCCTTGATATGCAGTTTGCCGGCGAGGGACCCGATCAGGTCACCGTCGTTATCGCGAACAGGCAGCACTCGGGCAACCGGGCGTCCGCGTTTGGTCACCAACACTCCGTCCGGAGGAAGCTCGTCGAGGAGAGAAAGGCATTGTTCCCTGAAGTCGGAGACGTTCAGTTGCTTCACGACCTAATTGTACAATACGGTTGTGCAATTCTGCTCTGAGCCACGGGAACGTCACGCACGCACATGATCCGCAACGCCTCCGCTTTGGAACGTCACCGTGACACCCGGCATCATGGCGAGCGCTGGCGCCGGGCGGACCGGGTGCAAAACAGTGCTTTTACACCTCCTCCAGCGGCTCCGCGCTGCGGTGCGGCAGCGCGCGCGAGGCCCACAGGCGGATGCGGTCGAGATACAGGTAAATCACCGGCGTGGTGTACAGCGTCAGAACCTGACTGACCAGCAGGCCGCCGACGATCGTGATGCCGAGCGGCTGGCGCAGCTCGGAACCGGCGCCGCCGCCGACCGCGAGCGGCACCCCGCCCAGCATCGCGGCCATGGTGGTCATCAGGATCGGGCGGAAGCGCAGCAGGCAGGCTTCGTAGATGGCGTCGCGCGAATTCTTCTGCTCCTGGCGTTCGGCGGCCAGCGCGAAGTCGATCATCATGATCGCGTTCTTCTTGACGATGCCGATCAGCAGAATGATTCCGATCAGCGCGATCACGCTTAACTCCGTGCCCGTCACCAGCAGCGCGAGCAGAGCACCGACACCCGCCGAAGGCAGCGTCGAAAGAATCGTGATCGGGTGCACGTAGCTCTCGTACAGAATGCCGAGCACGATATACACGGTTACCAGCGCGGCCAGAATCAGCAGCGGCTCGCTGGCGAGCGAGTCCTGGAACGCCTGCGCCGTCCCCATGAAGCTGCCCTGCACGCTCGAAGGCATGCCGATCTCGCTCTCCGCCTGCTGGATCTCGTTAACTGCATCGCCCAGCGACATTCCGGGCGCCAGATTGAACGAAAGCGTAATGGACGGGAACTGGCCCTGGTGATTGACCGCCAGCGTTGTGTTGGAGAGCTGCAGATGCGCGAACGAGCTCAGCGGCACTTCGGCGCCGGTCGAAGAGCGCACGTAGATGCCGCGCAGGGAATCCGGATTCTGCTGGTAGCGCGGGTCAACTTCCATGACCACGAAATACTGGTTCAGCCCGGTGTAGATGGTCGAGGCGTTGCGCTGGCCGAAGGAGTCGTAGAGCGCCTGGTCGATCGCCTGCGGCGTGAGGCCGAGGCGCGAAGCGGTATCGCGGTCGATCACCACGTTCGATTCGAGGCCCTTATTCTGCTGGTCCGAATTGGCGTCGCGGATGCCCGGCAGCTTGCGCATCTTGTCGAGCAGTTTGGCCGACCAGTCGTTGAGATCCTGAATGTTCTCCGAGCGCAGCGTGTATTGGTACTGCGAGTTGCTCCCGCGCCCGCCGACGCGAATATCCTGCACCGCCTGCAAATACAGCGTCGCGCCGGGAATGTGGGCCAGTTTCGGCCGCAGCCGGTTGATCACCATATCCGCGGTGACGCCTTTGCGGTACTTGTAGTCCTTCAACTGCACGAAGGCGCGCGCGCTGTTCACGGAGCTGCCGCCGGTGAACCCCACCACGTTCTCGACCGCGGGATCGGCGCGGACCGTGTCGACGAGGTCGCGCAGCTTCGCGCTCATCGCAGGGAATGAGATGTCCTGCGAGCCTACGATTGAACCCGTGAGCCGCCCCGTATCCTGCTGCGGGAAGAAGCCCTTGGGCACGATGACATAGAGATAGACGTTCAGCGCGATGGTACCCAGCAGCACCAGCAGTGTGGGCGCGGGGTGGCGGAGAACCCAGCCGAGCGTGCGGTCGTAGAACGCGAGCAGCGCCTGGAACACGCGCTCGCCGCCGTTGTAGAACCAGCCATGCTCGCGCTCGTGCTCCGAGACCAGGAAGCGCGCGCACATCATCGGCGTCGTCGTCAGCGAGACCACCATCGAGACGGCGATCGCGACCGAGAGCGTGATGGCGAATTCGCGGAACAGCCGGCCGACGATGCCGCCCATCAGCAGGATCGGTATGAACACCGCGACGAGCGAGATGCTCATCGAAAGGACGGTGAAGCCGATTTCGCGCGACCCGAGCAGCGCGGCCTGCAGCGGCGGCAGCCCCGCCTCGAGATGCCGCGCGATGTTCTCGATGACCACGATGGCGTCGTCCACCACGAAGCCCGTCGAGATCGTCAGCGCCATCAGGGAGAGGTTGTCGAGCGTGTAGCCGCAGAGGTACATCACGCCGAAGGTTCCGAGCAGCGAGAGCGGCACTGCGATTCCCGGAATCACCGTCGCCCAGCCGTTGCGCAGGAAGAGGAACACGACCATGATGACGAGCGAGATGGAGAGCATCAGGGTGAACTGAACGTCGGATACCGAAGCGCGGATGGTCGGGGTGCGGTCGACCACGACGGTGGCGTCGATGGCCGGCGGAATCGAGGCCTTGAGCTGGGGCAGCATGGCGCGCACGCGATCCACCGTTTCGATCATGTTGGCGGCGGGCTGGCGGTACAGAATGATCAGCACGGCGGGCTGGCCGTTGGCGAGGCCGGCGTTGCGGCGGTCCTGCACGCCGTCGGTGACCGCGGCGACGTCGCTGAGGCGGACGGTCGAGCCGCCGTGGTAATCGACGATCAGCCTGGCGTAATCGGCGGCCTTGAAGAGCTGGTCGGTGGTATCGACCTCCCAGGTGCGGTCGCCGTTGCCGAGGCTCCCGGTCGGGGTGTGGGCATTGGCGTTGGCGAGCACCGTGCGGACCTGGTCGAGCCCGATGTGGAACGATTCGAGCGGCTGCGGATTCAGCTCCACGCGGACGGCCGGCTTCGCGCCGCCGCCGACCGTCACCTGGCCCACGCCAGGCACCTGCGCGAGTTTCTGCGCGAGGATGGAATCCGCGGCGTCGTACATCTGCGCCACGTTGTACGTTTTCGAGGTGAGCGCGAGGATGAGGATCGGGGCGTCGGCGGGGTTGACCTTGCGATAGGTTGGATTGCCAGGCAGGTCCGCGGGCAATTGGCCGCGCGCCGCGTTGATGGCCGCCTGGACATCCCGCGCGGCGCCATCGATGCTGCGATTGAGATCGAACTGCAGCACGATATTGGTGCTGCCGAGGCCGCTCGATGAGGTCATCTCGGTGACGCCCGCGATGCGCCCGAACTGGCGCTCAAGCGGCGTCGCCACGGCGGAGGCCATCGTCTCCGGGCTCGCGCCCGGCAGCGATGCGGAAACGCTGATGGTGGGGAACTCGACCTCCGGCAGCGGCGCGACGGGCAGGAGTCGGTAGGCGATGATGCCCGCGAGCGCGAGGCCCGCAGTGAGCAGCGCTGTGCCGACCGGGCGGTGGATGAAGGGAGCGGAGAGGCTCATCGTGGGCCGCCCTTACATCTCCTCCACCGGCCCGGCTGGCTGTACGTGCGGAGAGGCCCCGCCGTAGGGCTCGCGCGCGCCGCGAAGACGCCGGGCCAGGCGGTCGAAGTACAGGTAGACCACGGGGGTCGTATACAGCGTCAGGATCTGGCTGAGGATCAACCCGCCGACGATCGTGATGCCCAACGGGCGCCGCAGCTCCGAGCCGGTGCCCGCGCCGAACGCGAGCGGCAGCCCGCCGAGCAGCGCCGCCATGGTCGTCATCATGATCGGGCGGAAACGCAGCAGGCAGGCCTGGTAGATGGATTCCTCGGGCGAATGGCCCTGCTCGCGCTCGGCTTCGAGCGCGAAATCGATCATCATGATCGCGTTCTTCTTCACGATGCCAATCAGCAGGATGATCCCGATCAGCGAAATCACATTGAAATCGTTCCCGGTGAGGAGCAGCGCCAGGATCGCGCCGACGCCCGCCGAGGGCAGCGTGGAGAGGATCGTCACCGGGTGGATGTAGCTCTCGTACAGCACCCCGAGCACGATGTACACGGTCACCAGCGCGGCGAGGATCAGCATGGGCTCGTTGGCCAGCGAATTCTGGAAGGCCTGCGCCGTGCCCTGGAAGCTGGCCTGAATGCTTGCCGGAAAGCCGATCTGCTGCTCGGCCTGGTGAATCACGTCGACCGCCTGCCCCAGCGAAACTCCGGGCGCGAGATTGAACGAGAGCGTCACCACGGGGAACTGCCCCTGGTGGTTGATGACGAGCGGCGTGTTCGTGGTTTCGAAATGCACGAACTCGCTCAGCGGCACCTGCGTGTTGTTGGCGGATTTGACGAAGATGTGGGCGAGGTCGCCGGGGTTGCGCTGCAGGCGCGGGTAGGCCTCCAGCACCACGTGATACTGGTTCAACTGCGTGAAGATGGTCGAGACCTGGCGCTGGCCGAACGCGTCGTAGAGCGTATCGTCGATGGCCTGCGGCGTGATGCCGAAGCGCGCGGCGCTGTCGCGGTCGATGGCGAGCAGCTCGCGCATGCCGCCGTTCTGCATGTCGCTTGCGACATCGGTGAGCTTCGGGCTCTTTTGCAGCGCCTCCATGAGGCGCGGCACCCAGTCGGCGAGCTCGCTGGCGTTGGCGTCCTCCAGGCTGTATTGGAACTGCGTTCGCGCCACCCGCGCGTCGATGCTGAGGTCCTGCACCGGCTGCATGTAGAGCGTGATGCCGTCTACCGCAGCCAGCTTCGGCGCCAGGCGGCGGATGATCTCGCTGGCGTTGGCGTCGCGCTGATCGAGCGGCTTGAGGTTGATCTGAATGCGCCCGCTGTTCATGGTGGCGTTCGTGCCGTCGATGCCGATGAACGAAGAAAGCGACTGGACGGCCGGATCCTGCAGGATGACTCTGGCGAGCGCCTCCTGCCGCTGCTCCATGGCATCGAAGGAGACGGTCTCGGGCGCCTGCGAGACGCCCATGATCACGCCGGTGTCCTGCACCGGGAAGAAGCCCTTGGGTACGTAGATATAGAGGAGAATCGTGCCGGCCAGCGTCGCGATCGTCACCAGCAGGGTGGTGCGGCGGTAGCGCATCACGAACGCCAGGGTGCGGCCGTAGAATGCGATCGCCCGATCGAAGAACCGCTCCGAAGTGCGATAGAACCAGCCCTGCTGCGCGGCGGGCCGGTGCCGCAGCAGCAGCGCCGACATCATCGGGGTCAGGGTCAGGGAGACGAATGCCGAGACCAGGATCGTGACCGCCAGCGTGATGGCGAATTCGCGGAACAGCCGCCCCACGATGTCGCCCATGAACAGCAGCGGAATCAGCACTGCGATCAGCGAAACCGTCAGCGAAACGATGGTGAAGCCGATCTGCTCGGAGCCTTTCAGCGCTGCCTGCAGCGGCGAATCTCCCATTTCGATGAAGCGCGAGATGTTCTCGATCATCACGATGGCGTCGTCGACCACGAAGCCGGTCGAAATCGTAAGCGCCATCAGGGTGAGGTTGTTCAGGCTGTAGCCGAGCAGGTACATCACGCCGAACGTGCCGACGATCGAAAGAGGCACGGCGATGCTCGGGATGACGGTCGCGGAGAGGCTGCGCAGGAACAGAAAGATCACCATCACGACCAGCGCGATGGTGAGCATGAGCTCGAACTGCACGTCCGCCACCGAAGCGCGGATGGTGGTAGTGCGGTCGGTCAGCACCTGCACGTGCACCGCCTGCGGCAGCGTGGCCTTGAGCTGCGGCAGCAGCCGCTCGATGCTATCCACGACGTTGATGATGTTGGCGCCGGGCTGCCGCTGAATGTTGACGACCACCGCCGGCGTGGTGTTCATCCACGCGGCCTGCCGCACGTTTTCCGCGCCGTCCACCGCCTGTGCCACGTCAGAAAGTCGGATTGGGCGGCCGTTCTTGTAGGCGATGACGATGCTGCTGTATTGCGCCGCCGACGTCAGCTGGTCGTTATCCCCGATGGTGAAGGATTGGCGGCTGTTTTCGAGGTTGCCCTTGGCCTGGTTGACGTTCGCCTGCCCGAGCGCGGTGCGCAGGTCGTCGAGGCTCATGCCGTAGGAGGCCAGGGCGTCCGGATTGGCCTGGATGCGCACCGCCGGCCGCTGCCCGCCGCCGATCGTCACCAGGCCCACGCCGGGAAGCTGGGAGATCTTCTGCGCCAGCGTGGTATCGGCGAAGTCCTCGACCTTGGTGAGCGGCATGGCGTCCGAAGTCAGCGCGAGCGTGAGGACCGGAGCATCGGCGGGGTTGCTCTTGCTGTAGATCGGCGGGTTGGGGAGATTCGCCGGCAGGTAAGTCCCCGCGGCGTTGATGGAGGCCTGCACCTGCTGTTCGGCCACGTCGACGTTCAGGTTCAGGTCGAACTGGAGCACGATGGTCGAGCTGCCGAAGGAGCTGATCGAGGTCATCTGCTTCAGTCCCGGCACCTGCCCGAACTGCCGCTCGAGCGGCGCCGTGACCGAGGATGCCATCACCTCCGGGCTCGCGCCGGGATAGAAGGTTTGGACTTGAATAGTCGGGTAATCGACTTCCGGCAGCGCGGAAACCGGAAGCTGCTTGTAGGCGACGAAGCCCGCCAGCAGAATCCCCGCCATCAGCAGCGATGTCGCGACGGGCCGGAGAATAAACGGCCGCGACGGGCTCATTGGGCGCCGCGCCTTCCCCGCCCGGCGCCGCGGTCCGCGCTGCCTGCTGAGCCGCGGCCGTTGAGCAGCGCCGCGGCTCCCTTGGGCGGCGCCGCGGTCGGATTGGGCGGCGGAACCGGCGGCAGCGCCTGGGTCTGCTGCACGGGCCTGGCGGCCGGCCCGGCGCCGGTGCGAACCTGCACCTTGCTGCCTTCCTGCAGCTTGTCCTGGCCATCCGTGACGACGAGTTCGCCCGGCGCGAGGCCGCTGGTGATCTGCACCACGCTGCCTTCCGTCGCGCCCTGCTGGATGGTCCGCATGCTGACGGTCCTATCGGCATTCACCACATAGACGTAGGACCCCTGGGGCCCGAGCTGCACCGCGGCCGAGGGGATCAGCACCACCCCGCGCCGGGTTTCGAGCAGCAGGCGGCAGTTGACGAACTGCTGCGGGAACAATGCGCCGTCCTCGTTCTGGAAGATCGCCTTCAGCCGCGACGTGCCGGTGGTGGGATCGATCTGGTTATCGACCGTCTCGAGCGTGCCGGCGGCGATCTGGCTGACGTCGGCGCGGTCGTAGGCAAAGACGGGCAGGCGCGCGCCGGCGCGCAGCTTGGCCAGCACCGGCTGGAGCTGGTCGGCGGGGATCGTGAACAGCACCGCGATGGGTTGCACTTGCGTGATCACGGCGAGCGGGGTGGTGTCGCTTGCGTGCACGATGTTTCCGATATCCACCTGGCGCAGGCCGATACGGCCGGCGATCGGCGCGCGCACTTTGCAGAAGCTCAGGTTGAGCTGCGCGGTTTCGATACTCGCCTTGTCTGCCTCGATGTTGCCGTTGTACTGGCCCACCTGCGCGGCCTGCGTATCGAGCTGCTGCTTGGCAATCACCTGCTCATCCCACAGCTTCTGGTAACGGGCGAGGTTGACTTTGGCATCGTTGGCCAGCGCCTCGTCGCGGGCCAGCGCGCCGTTGGCCTGGGCGAGCGCCGCCTGGTAAGGACGCGGATCGATCTCCACCAGCACCTGGTCCTTCTGCACGTACTGCCCTTCGCGGAAGTTCACCTGCACAATCGGGCCGTCCACGCGCGGCTTTACGTTGACTGTGTTATAGGCCACCACATTGCCGAGGCCGCGCAGATAAATCGGAATGTCCCCACGCCGTGCCGCCGTCGCGGAGACCGTAATCGAGCGGTTGGCCAGCTTCTTCTCCTGAGCCGTGGCGGCCTGCGCGTTTTTCTGGTGGACGGTCTGGTAGGAGCGGAAGCCGATGAAGCCGGCCGCGCCCAGCAGTAGAAGCCACACCCAGGTGAAGCTGCGGCGGCGCGGAGACTGCGAGCGGCCGGCGGGCCGGGTCTGCTGCCTGAGCGATTCAGGAATCGTCTTGCTCCCGCCGTTCGCAGCCGGTGGAGCATCTGGGCGTCCGTTGATTTTTTGCTCGATCATGTGAATCCTGCCGGCGGAGGGTTACGCCATGGTCCTTCCGGTCCCCATGTCTAGACGGGCGCAGCATCCCGGCGGCGCAGTTACCGGCTCTTTCGAGCTGTTTCGTGACCCACCGCACAGGTCTGCTATCCTGCTACGGAGCGATGAGCATGCGGATCGCCAAATATCGCGCCGTAGCCCGCAGACGTGCGACGGAGGGAGCCGAAGCGGCGGTGCGGGGCGAAGGGATGCGTGCGGCGTGGCTGGGTCCGAACCGGCGGACCGAGAGGCCTTTTCAGCCCCTAATGATTGAGATGCCGGAACGGTGCGCCGGGTTGCTATCGCCGCCATCGGAGGCGCACCGCGCCGGGGAGCGGCGTTAGGTGGACCGCCGGGATATCCGCTTGGCCGTGGCGCTCGCCGCGCTGTGCCTGATCGTTTTCGGCCAGGCGGCTCATTTCGACTTCATCAACTACGACGACAACGCTTATGTTTCGGAGAATGCCTGGGTGCGCGGCGGCTTCACCGGGCAGGGCATCCGCTGGGCTTTTACCAGCATCGATTATTTCTACTGGCAGCCGCTGACCTGGCTCTCCCACATGCTGGACTGCCAGCTCTTCGGCCTCCGTCCCGGATGGCATCACCTGGGCAATGTAATCCTGCACATCGCCAATTGCATCCTCGTGTTCCTGATCTTCCGCCGACTGACCGGCGCCTTCTGGCGCAGCGCCGTACTGGCGGCGCTCTTCGCGGTGCATCCCCTGCGCCTGGAATCGGTGGTATGGATCGCGGAACGCAAGGACGTTCTCAGCACGTTGTGGTGCCTGGTGACGGTGCGGGCTTACCTCTGGTATGTGGAGAGGCCCGGCGACGGGCGGTACCTGGCGGTGCTGGCCGCGTTCGCCTGCGGGCTGATGTCCAAGCCGATGCTGATCACGCTCCCGGTGCTGCTCGCCGTGCTCGATTCGTGGCCGCTCAAGCGGCGCGCGTGGGCGGAAAAACTGCCGCTTGCGATGATGGCGCTGGTGACGCTCGCGGTGACGTATCTCGGCACCAGCCACATGGGTTCGCTCAACTGGGCGGCCCGAATCCCGCTGGGCCATCGCATCGCGAACGCCCTCGTGAACTATGCGGCATATCTCGCGATCACGCTGTGGCCGCGGCATCTCGCGATCCTGTATCCGTACCGGCTGGCAATTCCGCTCTGGCAGCCGGTAGCCGCGGCGGCGCTGCTGGCCGCCGTGACACTCGCGGTTTTCCGGTGGAGGATGCGGTTTCCGTATCTTCTGGCGGGATGGGCATGGTTCATGGTGGCGATTCTGCCGCCCATTGGCGTGGTGCAGGTCGGGCGTCAGGCGATGGCGGACCGGTTTACGTATCTGCCCTCGATCGGCCTCACTCTGATGGCGGTGTGGGGCGGCGCGGAATTGCTCAAGTACCGGCGGGCGCTCGCCGCCACGGCAGCGGCGGCCGCTGTGGCGGCGTGCGCGGCGGCGTCGCTCGTGCACATCGGCACGTGGCGGGATAGCGTCGCGGTATGGGAGAACGCGATCGTCGTCACGGGCGGAAATCCCGCCGCGCAGCATTATCTCGCTTCGGCGCTCGACGGCCGCGGGCGCTACGCGGAGTCCCTTCCGCACCACGCCGAGGCCGTGCGGCTCGAGCCCGACTATTTCATCGCGCAGAATGCCTACGCGCTGTGTCTCGAGCGCACCGGCGACTTGGCCGCGGCCGCGGACCATTTCGCCGCCGCGATCCGCTATTTTCCCGCTTACGCCGATGCGCGGTTCCACCTCGGCCTGGATCTCGAACGCCTCGGACGCGCGGCCGAAGCCCGCAAGGAATTCGAAGAGGCGCTGCGCATCGGTCTTAGCGGCGCGGATGCGCGGACGGCGCGCGAGCACCTTTCCGCAAACCCGTAGGGCCCGGCATGCCCGCCCGGCGCCGGTAATGCCGGCTTTCCCCGCGAGGGTGGCAGTCAGCGAGCGGAATCAGGGTGCGGTGCCGGCTACGCCGGGGCCTCGCTTGGAAGCGGTGCGCAACCGGAACAGCCACGTCGCAGCAACCCCGCAGGTGCCGGGCATGCCCCGGCCCGGCCGATCCATGCGGATTTCATGACGATCACGGGCCCGTAGCGGCCGGAGGAGAATTGCGGTGCCGCGGTTCCCCGGCCCGGTTGAAGTTGACGGCGAGCGCATAGAGGCCGAGGGCCGCCAGCACGGCGATGCCGATCAACCGAAAGGGACGCCGGCCCGGGGGGCCGTCGAGCCGGATACCGACAACCGGAGCGGGGCTCGATCGCGGGACGGTGGATTCGGCCGGCCGCGCCGCGGCGGCGGGCATCTGGAGGACACACTGGCGCGAAGGCCAAACCGCGCCGCCCCTGTATTCCAGCTCTCGCGTGAGCGCGACGATACCGCCGCCGGGCGGAATTTCGCCGATGAAGCGGCGCGGAATCCAGATCTCCTCGGCGGTTCGGCAGTTCGCCACCAGGATTTCCGACCAGGTCTGCTTCCGGTAGACCCACTCGTTATGTTCGATGTTGACGATTGGCGGATCGAAGCAAAACGGCCACGCCGCCAGATTCTCGAGCATCGGGAGGACCGGGGGCGAGACCATGATGCCAGCATAGCGCCAGGCGGCCTTCATTTTCAGCCGCCCGGCCCACCGCTCCCCTCGACGTCGCTATTGTTTGGTCGAGCGCGTCCGGAATTCGTACCGTTCGATGCGCACGGCGGCGCGATCCTCCTCGGAACGGATCACCCGTCCCGATGCCACGAATTTCAGCGGGCAAGTGCCGTCCAGACGGGCCGGCCAGTTGACCGCAATCTCCACCATGCGCCCGAGCGGTAGCCGGTGCTCGGTGGTGAAGAGGACGCCGCCGCTTCCGATGTTCAAGGTCCGGCCGGCGCCACTGGTGACGGCCTTTCCTTGAACGAGTTTGTATCTGACCTCCTCACAGAGCGGAAACCGCGCGGTTTCCCTCCGTTCGGACATGCCTCCGATGCCTGTGCTTACATCATTATGCGTAGCCAGTTCCATGTCGTCATCAATCATGGCCTTTCGTGGTGTTTCTCACAATAGGCCGAAAGTTGTGAATTCCGCCGCAAACGCTGGAGTACTTTGGTGATAGTAAGTAGTCCCTTTCTAAAGGCCTAGGTCATTGTTTGTAAACAAAAGATATGGGAAGCCGGCCCACAGGCGATAATCGAAACCATGGACCAGGACCAATTGCGAGCTCTCTTCGAACGGGTACAGCGCGGGGAAGTCGCGCCGGAAGCGGCTGTGGAACGGCTGCGTCACATGCCGTTTGAAGACCTCGGCTACGCCAAGGTGGATCACCACCGCGCCCTCCGGCACGGCATGCCGGAGGTGATCTTCGCCAAAGGCAAAACAGCCGAGCAGGTGGCGGGGATCGCGGAAAAGGTACTGGAACACGCACCAAATCTGCTGATCACCCGCGCCGATCTGGCGTGTGGTACCTATGTGACCGAACGTTTAGGGTGCGGGGAGTACCTGCCGCTTCCGGGCGTAGTACGCGTATGGCGGGACCGCACGGTGCGGGGAAAAGGGCAGATCGCCATCGTCTGCGCGGGAACCAGTGACATGCCGGTGGCGGAGGAGGCCCGCATCACGGCGGAGGTCATGGGCAACGAGGTGGACACGATTTTTGATATCGGCGTGGCGGGGATTCACCGGCTCATGCAGAACCGGGAGCGGCTCACCGGCGCGCGGGTGATCGTCGTCTGCGCGGGTATGGAAGGCGCGCTGCCGAGCGCGGTGGGCGGCCTGGTCGGCTGCCCGGTGATCGCGGTGCCCACCAGCGTCGGCTACGGCGCGAGCTTCCATGGCCTCGCCGCGCTGCTGGGCATGCTGAATAGCTGCGCCAGCAACGTGACGGTAGTCAACATCGATAACGGGTTCGGAGCGGGTTATGTCGCTAGTTTGATCAACCGGTTGTAGCGGGCCGGCCCTGGCTCTGTTCGGCCAGTGCGGGCACGTCGACCCAGGCGCGTTTCTTCCACGATTCGAGGCCGGCCTCGGCCAGTTGCACGCCCTTGGCGGCTTCGAGCAGGTTCCAGCGGAAGGGCTGGCCCTTGACGATGTGGAGCAGGAACAGCTCCCACTGGCGCTTGAAGGCGTTGTCGAACGTCGTCTGCTCGGGAACCTTTTGCCAGCCTTCGTAATAGTTGAGCGGGCTTTCGATATCCGGGTTCCAGACCGGCCGCGGCGTCGCGCCGTAGGGCTGAATCCAGCAATGGCGGAGGCCCGCCACCGCGCTGCCGTGTGTGCCATCGACCTGGAGTGTGAGAAGGTCGTCGCGGCGCACGCGGACGCACCAGGAGGAATTGAAATGCGCCACGATCCCGCCGGCGAGCTGGAATGTCGCGTAGGCGGAATCGTCAGCCGTGCAGGCGTACGGGCGGCCGGATTCGTCCCGGCGCGTGGGGATGTGGGTGGCGCCGAGACAGGAAACGGCCTCGACATTTCCGAACAGGTTGTCCAGCACGTAGCGCCAGTGGCAGAGCATATCGAGGATAATGCCGCCGCCCTCTTCGGCGCGGTAATTCCAGGAGGGCCGCTGCGCGGGCACGGTGTCGCCCTCGAACACCCAGTAGCCGAATTCGCCGCGCACGGACAGGATGCGGCCGAAGAAGCCGAGGTCCCGCAACGTCGCGAGCTTCAGCATGCCGGGCAGCCACAGCTTGTCCTGCACGACTCCGTGGCGCACGCCCGCCTGCTCGGCGCGCCGGTAGAGGTCGAGCGCGGTGGCGAGGTCGGCGGCGACAGGCTTTTCGCAGTAGATGTGCTTGCCCGCGGCGATGGCGTCGCGCACCGCCGCCGCCCGGCGGTCCGTGGTTTGCGAATCGAAGTAGATCGAGTAGGCCGGGTCCCCGAGCGCGGCCGCCAGGTCCGTGGTCCAGGGGAGGCCGCCCGTTTCGCGCGAAATCGCTTCGAGCTTGGCCGGGCTGCGCCCCACCAGCAGCGGCCGGGGCAGGATCGTTTCCGAGTCGCTGATCCGCACACCGCCCTGCTGGATGATGGCGTGGATGGAACGGCGCAGGTGCTGGTTCAGGCCCATGCGGCCGGTGACGCCGTTCATGATGATGCCGATCGAGTGGATCGTCTGGTTTTGGCTCATGGATGTATCAGGGCTTCAGTGTGCATTGGGGCTGCGCGCCATCGGGCAGCGGCGGAACGTCGACGCCCGCGCGGGGCAGCGTGCCATCGAGTTCCTGGCGCCAGTGAGCGACGTCGCCGGCGGGGCCGTAGCAATAGATCATGCGCATGGGCGTTGCGCCGGTGTTCGTAAGCTGGTGGAAAACGCGCGGCGGAATATAGACGGCCTGGCCGGCCGTGACCGTGGCGCGCTCTTCGCCCAGGCACATTTCGCCGGTGCCTTCGACGATGAAGTAGATCTCTTCCTGCTCCTGGTTATGCCACGGGACCTGGCCGCCGTGCGGTTCGAGCGTGACGTGGCCCATCGAGAAATTCCTGGCCTGGATGGGACTCGCGCCGCCGACGAGATTCTGGGTGCGCCGGCGCGCGGGATAGGTGCGGCCGGGAATGGCGGCGAGGTCGGCGATGGTCATGAACCAATATTATCGCTCGCGTTCGAGATGCCGGCTCTGTTTGTGCGGCCAAGGAAGTAGGCGCCCACGCCGCCCGCGATGAGCAGCGCTCCGAGATCGAGAGCGTTGATCGGGCCCACGGGCTCGATTTGCGTGCGGAGAGCGGTCAGGATGAGCAGGACGAGCGGAGGAATGCCGATGCCGATCGCGCCCCAAATCCCGCCCGGGACACGATACGGGCGTTTCAGCCCGGGCTCGCGGACGCGGAGGCCGACGAGCGCCGCGAATTGGAGCAGGATGCTCAATCCCGTGAGGAGCACGTCGAGCGCGATCAGCTTGACGAACGTGAGCTGCAGCGCGAGCGCCCAGAGCAGCGCGCAGGCGCCGATGGAAAACCAGGGCGCGCCGGCCGCATTGCGCCGCGCGAAAATGCGGGGCAGGAACCGGTCTTCGGCCAGAACGGCGGGCAGCCGGGAGAGCGACAGCGTGAGCGCGTTGAGGGATCCGGCCGCGCCGATCATTCCACCGGCGGTGATGGCAAAGGCGAGGAGGGTCCCGCCGCCGATAGCCTGCGCGACAACCGCCCACCCGCCCGTCGACCAGCGGTTGGGATCGAGGCCGGTGAGCGCGACCGCGGCGATCGGCAGAATGGCCGTTACCGTGACCGCCAGGATCCCGAACACCATGGCGAGCGGGTAGGTGCGGCGGGGATTTTCGACTTCGCCCGCTACGGTCGAAGAATTGTCCCATCCCATGAAGTTCCACATCGCGACCAGAATGCCGCCGAGGATATCCGCCTGCCGCAGCGGGACCGGCGCGGTTGCCGGCGCCCGGTGCAGCGCGCCCACGGCCATCAACACGGCGAATGGCGCGAGCAGCACGATTCCGAGCAGGACGGAGCTGCCGCCGACCTTCCGCGCTCCCAGCGCGTTCCATAACGCCGCCGCCGCAACCAGCGCGACGCCGATCGCCATGCCGCGCGCGCCGGCCGTCGCGGCGGGGAGGAAATGGCCGAGGTAGCCGATGAAGAGGGTCGGATAGATGGCCATATCGAAGATGCTGCCGGCCAGCGAGAGCCAGACTTCCTGAAATCCCCAGAACCGGCCGAGTCCGCGCGTGACGTAGACGTAATAGCCCCCTTCTTCCGGGACCGCGGAGGTCATTTCCGCGACCATGAGGCCGGTAGGTAGCGCCCAGAGCAGCGGCGTGAGGAGCAGGATGGCGATGGCGCCCGCGTACCCGGAGCGCGCGACGATGTCTTCGAGGCCGTAAGGCCCGCCGAACACCATGAAATAGATCGCGGCGACGAGTGGAAGGAGCGTCAGCTTGCGGGGCAAGACATATTATACGGGGTCGTGGCTGCAACCCCTTGTCAGCGGTGCGAGCCTTCGAGCGTGAAGATCACGGCGGCGAGCAGAACATTGTGCGACGGCCGCAGGAACGGCTGGCCCGGAAATTGGTAGCCATCGTAGAAGAAACCGGCGCCGTCGCCGTGGGAGGTGTCCCGGTGGTATTCGAGCCGGACCATGGCGCCGGCCGGCGCTGCGGCAATGCGGTATTCGAAGCTGCCGGTGAAGGCCTTCAACGTTTGGGGAGTGCCGGTCCAGCGGCCGCGGCTATCCCACCACGCCTCGGGTGAGGCGGTGAGGCTCCAATTCTTGTACGGGGTCCAGCGGACTGTGACCGCCGCGCCGGCCCACGTTCCGCGCGGCGTGCCGGGTTCGGCGACCTTCTCCTCGCCGTACTGTCCCTCGAAGACGAGCGTCCAGTGACCCGTCTTGCGCTCGGCGATCGTATCGGAGAAGAAGCGACAGAAGCGGAGCGCCGTATCCGCCTGCTGCGGTCCGTAGAAAACGGTTTCCTTGAGATTCAGCTGGTCGCTGTACTTATATGCCACCTGCCCGCCGCCGCTCGGGACGCTGTTCGGGTTGGAGAGATGGTCATATGCGTTGACGACATACGCAGTTGCGGTTAGCTTCGGCGTGAACGGATAGCTGACGTTGACTCCCATCATCAGGTACGGCGTGTAATCGCCGCCCCACGGGCGGATGTAGGTGAGATTGTCCTTCGCGTAGAGCGAATCGTAGCCGATCAGGCTGCTGAAGATACCGGCCTGCACGGTCAGCCCTTTGCCGATCGGAGCGACGTAGGAGACATTCGCCGGGCCGAGATGGCGCAGCCAGCGGTAGCCGCGGAGGTTGGGCGCGACCGGGGATAGTCCGAAGCCTTCGGAGTCCTTGCCGCCTTGCAGGTAGAAATCCATGCCCCATCGGGACTGTTCGGTGGCGTCCTTGTGAATCCACCCGGCCGCCATATCGAGCACGGGGTCGTCGACAAACGCCGTCGTGGAGCGGAAGCGGTAAACGTCGTTCGCCGGGTGATTGGAATCCCACAGGTACGCGACGTCGGCGAAGGCTCCGTAATGCCATAGCGGGGTGGCCGCTGGCGTGGGAGGCGCAGGGGCAGTGGCGTCCTGCCCCGCCGCAGGGACGGCAAAAAGGAGAAGAGCGAAAACGGCAAAAACGACAACGCGCCAGATCGTCACAACACGAGTATGCGGCAGCGAACGCAGCGCGGGCAGCGTGTTTTATACCATCCTTATCCTTCCTTTACGACTTCTTTATGGGGGCGATCTTACGCTGTAATTGCTATGCTATCCGCACACTCGGGCGTTTGGATCGGCCCCGCTGCACTCGAAGGAGCGCCGGGAGCCTGGCTGGAGGTCGCGATTCCCTACACGTATCCGGAAGAGACCCGGGCTGCCCTGGAGCGAACGGTCGGGCTGACGGCAGGTCTGAACGCGCGCATCTCGCTGGTGGCGGTCCAGCCGATTCCGTATCCGGCGGCGTTCGGTTGTCCGGTGAGCACGCACGGATTTCTGGTAGCTCGCCTGCTGGAATTGAGTAATGCCTGCCCGCTACCCGTGACTCCAGTCGTGGTCCAGGCGCGGAGCCGGGAGGAAGGATTGCGATACACGCTCCGGCCGGGATCGACCGTACTCCTGGCGGCGCGGAAACGGTGGTGGCGCACTGCCGAAGAACGGCTCGCGCGGCGGCTGGCCGCGGCGGGCCATAGAGTGGCATTGATCTACGTGAGGTGAGCGGCGGATGCAGGACTTGGGATTCATCGCACTGACGGTGGTCTTTTTTCTCGCGGCCTGGGCCTTCGTGAGAGGCTGCGAAAGGCTATAGAGCGGAGTTTCCGGATGGAATACTGGATTTCACTTGCGATCGCGGCGGCGCTGGCTGTCTATCTGTTCTGCGCCCTGTTGAAGCCGGAGCGCTTCTGATATGTGGGAAATCGTTTGCTTTGCGATCGTTCTGGTGCTCGTGACCAGGCCGATGGGTCTGTACATGGCGAAGGTGTTCGAAGGCGAGCGCACGTGGCTCCATCCCGTGCTGCGGCCCGTCGAGAAGCTGGTCTACCGGCTATGCGGAGTGGTGGAAAGCTCCGAGCAGCACTGGACGCGGTACGCCGGCGCGCTCCTCGCCTTCAGCGCCATCCCGCTGCTCTTCACGTACGGCCTGGAACGTCTGCAGCAATGGTTCTTCCTGAATCCGCAGGGGCTCGGCAATGTGATCCCGCATCTCGCGTGGAACACGGCCGCCAGCTTCACGACCAACACCAACTGGCAGTCCTACACGCCGGAAACCACGATGACGTATCTGACCCAGATGCTCGGCCTCGCCACGCACAACTTCTGGTCGGCGGCCTCGGGCATCGCGGTCGCGATGGCGCTCGTGCGGGGCCTGGCGCGGCATTCGGCAAAGACCATCGGCAACTTCTGGGTGGATATGACGCGGGCAACGGTCTACGTGCTGCTTCCGCTCTGTGTCGTCGGCGCGCTGTTGCTCGTATCGCAGGGCGCCATCCAGAATTTCCACCCGTACCAGAAGGTGAAAACGCTCGAAGGCGCGGTGCAGACGATCGCGCAGGGGCCGGTCGCCTCTCAGGAAGCGATCAAAATGATCGGCACCAACGGCGGCGGGTTCTTCAACGCCAATTCGGCCCACCCGTACGAGAATCCGACGCCCCTCTCGAATTTTCTCCAGGTCCTCATGATTTTCCTCATCCCGGCAGGGCTTACCTATACCTTCGGCAAGATGGTCAAGGACACACGGCAGGGGTGGGCCCTGTTTGCCGCCATGTTTGTCCTTTTCGCGGCGGGCGTTGCGGTCGTGTACTGGGCGGAGGCGGCAGGGAATCCGATCCTCACGAACATGGGCGTCGCGGCCAGCGGCAACATGGAAGGCAAGGAAGTGCGGTTCGGGATTCCCGGCTCCGCGCTGTTTACCACGGTGACCACGGATGCGAGCTGCGGCGCCGTGAATAACGCGCACGACAGCCTGACGCCCATCGGCGGCCTGGTAGCGCTGGTGAACATCGAGCTGGGCGAAGTCATCTTCGGCGGCGTCGGAGCGGGGCTCTACGGCATGCTGCTGTTCGCCATCCTGGCGGTGTTTCTGGCAGGTCTCATGGTGGGCCGCACGCCGGAATACCTCATGAAGAAGATCGAGCAGAAGGAAGTCAAAATGGTGATGCTCGCGGCGCTGGTGCTGGCGTTTTCGGCCCTGGGCTTCTCCGGTCTGGGAATCAATCTCGCGACGGTGCGGTCCAGCATCACGAACCACGGGCCGCATGGGCTGACCCAGGTGCTGTACGCCTTCAGCAGCGCCGTCGGCAACAACGGCAGCGCGTTCGCCGGACTGAACGCGGCGACGCCGTTCCTCGATACGGCGCTCGGCCTCGCCATGCTATTCGGCCGCTTCCTCATGATCGTTCCGCTGCTGGCGGCAGCGGGCAGCCTTGCGGCCAAGAGGCAGGTACCGGTTTCGGCGGGCACCTTCCCCACGCATGGCCCGCTTTTCGTGGTGCTCCTGATCGGTGTGGTCATCATCGTGGGCGCCCTGACGTTCTTTCCGGCCCTTTCCCTGGGGCCGATCGTGGAGCACATGTTGATGCAGCACGGAAAAGTCTGGAGTTAGGAACGTTGAGAGGGTATCGAAGATGAGTACGGCTACCGCCCCTCCTCCCCCGGCGGACGACATCACGTCGCTGATTCCGAAAAAGGCGCCGCGGGCGCGCCCGCTGTTCGATCCGCCCATCGTCCGGCGCGCCATTGTGGATTCGTTCCGCAAGCTCAATCCGCGGACCATGGCGAAAAACCCGGTCATGTTCGTGGTGGAAGTCGGCGCCGCCATGACCACCGCCCTCGTAATCCGCGCCGGCGGGGGTTCATTCGGCATCCAGATCACGCTTTGGCTGTGGTTCACCGTGCTGTTCGCGAACTTTGCGGAAGCGATGGCGGAGGGCCGCGGCAAGGCGCAGGCGGACACGCTCCGGAAGACGAAAACGGAAACGGTGGCGCGGCGCCTGGTTAATGGGAGGACGGAGACGGTCTCGGCGACGCAGTTGCGCGCGGGCGACCTCGTGCGTGTGGAGGCGGGCGAGACCATACCCGGGGATGGCGACGTGATCGCAGGCATCGCCAGCGTGGACGAAAGCGCCATCACGGGCGAAAGCGCGCCCGTCATCCGTGAATCGGGCGGTGACCGGAGCGCCGTCACCGGCGGAACCAAGGTGCTCTCTGATTGGATCCAGGTGCGCATCACTTCCAACCCCGGCGAGACCTTCCTCGACCGCATGATCGCCCTGGTCGAAGGCGCGGAACGGCAGAAAACGCCCAATGAGATCGCGCTCAATATCGTGATCGCGGGTCTCACGCTGGTGTTCCTGCTGGCCGTCGTCACCCTGCAGCCGTTCGCGATCTACAGCGGCGCGGTGCCCTCCATCGTGGTGCTGGTCTCGCTGCTCGTCTGCCTGATTCCGACCACCATCGGCGGGCTTCTCTCCGCCATCGGCATCGCGGGCATGGACCGGGTGATGCAGCACAACGTGCTGGCAATGTCCGGCAAGGCGGTGGAAGCGGCCGGGGATGTGAACACGCTGTTGCTGGATAAAACCGGCACGATCACGCTCGGAAACCGCCAGGCGGTGGAGTTCATTCCGGTGGGCGAGGCGCGCGAGGAGGAAGTTGCGGACGCGGCGCAGCTTTCGAGCCTTGCGGACGAGACGCCGGAGGGCCGCTCGATCGTCGTGCTCGCCAAACAGAAGTACGGCATCCGCGGGCGCGAAGTGGCGGACCACGAGGCGCACTTTATTCCGTTCACGGCGCAGACGCGCATGAGCGGCGTCGACCTGGACGGCCGTCGGATCCGCAAGGGCGCGACGGAATCGGTCGCGGAATTCGTGCGTGAGCACGGCGGCATCGTGCCGCCGGAACTGGTCGAGATCACGGACCGCATCTCGCGCTCGGGCGGCACGCCGCTCGTCGTGGCGGACGGGCCGCGCGCGCTTGGCGTGGTGCACCTGAAGGACGTCGTCAAGGGCGGAATGCGGGAGCGCTTCGAGCAGCTTCGCGCCATGGGCATCCGCACCGTCATGATCACCGGGGATAATCCGCTGACCGCGGCGGCCATCGCGGCGGAGGCCGGCGTCGATGACTTCCTGGCGCAGGCCACTCCAAAGGACAAAATGGACCTCATCAAGCGCGAGCAGGCCGGCGGCCGCCTGGTGGCGATGACGGGCGATGGCACCAACGATGCCCCGGCGCTGGCGCAGGCCGACGTCGGGCTGGCGATGAACACCGGAACCATGGCCGCCAAGGAAGCCGGCAACATGGTGGATCTCGACAGCAATCCCACCAAGCTGATTGAGGTGGTGGCGATCGGCAAACAACTGCTGATGACGCGCGGCGCCCTGACCACGTTTTCCATTGCCAACGATGTCGCCAAATATTTCGCCATCCTGCCGGCGATGTTCATGGGCGTCTTCCCGGTGATGAAGAGCCTGAACATCATGGGGCTCCGCAACCCGGATAGCGCCGTATTGGCCGCCGTGATTTTCAACGCCCTGATCATCATCGCGCTGATCCCGCTGGCGCTCCGCGGCGTGAAGTACCGGCCGCTGCCCGCCGCCGCGCTGCTGCGCCGCAACCTGCTGATCTACGGCGTGGGCGGAGTGATCGTGCCGTTTCCGGGCATCTGGGCCATCGACCGCCTGCTCGGAATGCTGGGGCTGGCGTAAGACGCGGAGAAATCACATGAAGCAATTGATGATTGCCCTCCGAGCAACCGTGGTGCTGGGAGTTCTGACCGGACTCTTGTACCCGCTCGCGATCACCGGCCTGGCAAAGCTGCTTTTTCCGCATCAGGCGAACGGCAGCATGAACGCCTACGGTTCGGAGATCATCGGTCAGAAGTTCACCCGGCCGGAATATATTCACGGCCGCCCGGATGGCTACGACGGCCTGGCTTCGGGCGGGTCGAATCTCGGGCCGACCAATGCCGCCCTGGTCAAGGCGGTCCAGGACCGGATCGCCCAGTTCCGCGCGGAGAACCCCACCTACCACGGGCCGGTGCCGGCGGATCTGGTCACCAGTTCCGGCAGCGGGCTCGATCCGGACATCAGCCCGGAAGCGGCGGACGCACAGGTCGCGCGCATCGCGGCCGCCCGCCGCGCCGGCACGGACGCGGTGCGGCGCGTCATAGCCGCCAACACGGCGGGGCCGCAGTGGGGCATCTTCGGGCAGCCTCGCGTGAACGTGCTTAAGGTAAACTTGGCGTTGGACCGCGCGATTCCCATGCCCCGATGAGTTCCGCAGACCGGAGGCCCAGCCCGGAAGAGCTCTTGCGCCGCGTGCAGGCCGATGAGCTGCGCGAGCGGCGCGGACGCCTGAAGGTCTTTCTCGGCTACGCTTCCCGCGTCGGCAAATCCTTTCGCATGCTGGATGAAGGCCGCCGCCGGGCGGAGCGCGGGCAGGATGTGGTCGTCGCCGCCGTACAGCCCAACCCCACGCCGGACATCGCGGCCATCCTGAGACGCCTCGAAGTCATTCCGACGATTACCGAGCGGCACGCCGGCAAGGAGTACGAAGTCCTCGACATGGCCGCGCTCTTCCGCCGGCATCCGCAGGTGGTGTTGATCGACGGGTTGGCCAACGCCAACCCGCCTGGAAGCCGCCACCCGCAACGCTGGCAGGACGTGCAGGAGCTCCTCGACCGCGGCATCAGCGTCATCACCGCGCTCAATGTGCAGCACATCGCCGAAAAGCAGGATCAGGCGCAGCGCATCACCGGCAAGCGCGCGGCCTACAGCGTGCCGATGGAATTCCTCCGCGAGGCCGACGAAATCGAAGTGGTCGACGCGCCGCCGGAGGTGTTGCTGGGCCGCAGCGGCGCGGAGGCGATCGAGGACGCGCGCCGCCTTGCCGAGCTGCGCGAACTGGCGCTGCTATTCGCGGCCGACGTGGTCGACGTGCAATTGCAGCAATACCTCGATGAGCACGGCGTGCCGACGCTTTGGGCGGCGCAGGAGCGCATTCTCGTGTGCCTCACCCCGCGCAGCAACGCCGAAGATATGCTGCGCAGCGGTCAACGAAATGCCGAGCGGTTTCACGGCGCGCTGCTGGCCGCTTACGTGGATCAGGGCGAACTCGGCGAGCACGACCGCGAACGGCTGAACGCGAATCTCGCCCTCGCCGGTGAAATGGGCGCGGAGGTGCACTGCCTCAAGGGAGCGGACTTCGTGAGCACCATCATCGAGTTCGCGCGCGCCCAGCGGATCACCCAGATCTTCATCGGGCACTCGCAGGGTGCGCGCGGTCCGATCGACCGCATCATCGACGCTGCCGAGGACTTCGACGTGCGCATCTTCCCCCAGAAGGATACGCGATGAGAGGCCGGCTGAAAATCTACCTCGGCTACGCCGCCGGCGTCGGCAAGACGTATCGGATGCTGGAGGAGGCGCAGGCGGCCCGGCGCAATGGTGTGGATGTCGTCATCGCCTATTTCGAGCCGCACGCGCGCCAGCAGACGATCGCGCTGACCGAGGGCCTCGAATCCGTGCCGCGGCGCACCATAAATTATGCCGGCACGCGTTTTGAAGAGATGGACACCGACGCGGTGTTACGGCGTCACCCGCAAATCGCCCTGGTGGACGAATTCGCCCACACCAACGTGCCGGGATCGGAGCGCGCCAAGCGCTGGGAGGACGTGCGCGTGCTGCTGGATGCAGGCATCGAGGTGTGGACGACCATGAACGTCCAGCATCTGGAGAGCCTGAACGATCAGGTGTGGCACGCCACCGGCGTCCGCGTGCGCGAGACCGTGCCGGACTGGGTGGTGGATGAGGCCGACGAGGTTGTCATGATCGACCTCACCACCCGCGCGCTGCGCAACCGCCTCGAGCGCGGCGTCGTGTACGCACCGGAAAAGGCCCGCCGCGCCATGGAGAATTTCTTCACGGAGGCGAACCTCAGCGCACTCCGCGAGATGGCGCTGCGGCACACGGCCCATGAGGTCGAAGAGAAGCTCGCACCGCCGGCCGAGCCCGCGCCTTCGCCCACCGGCCGGACGGAGCGGCTGCTGATCTGCCTCACGGGACGGCCGTCCTCCGCGGTGCTGATCCGGCGGGGCAAGCGCGTCGCGGATTATCTTCACGCGGACTGTCTGGCCATTCACGTGACGGGAGGCGGCGAGGAAACCCCCGATGTGCGGAACGCAGTCGAACGTCACCTGAGCTTTGCCCGCAACCTGCGCATCGAGACACACGTCGTGGAAGCCAGGGACGTTCCGCGCGCGATCGCGGAGTTCGCGCGGGCGCAGAAGATCACCCAGATTTTCATGGGGCGCTCGCAGCCGCGGCCCTGGTGGCAGCGGTTCCGGGAGAATACGGTGCAGCGGCTGGTGAAACAGGCACGGGATATGCAGATCACGATAGTAGCGGAGCGGCGCCGGCAACGATTAGGATAGGAAAGTCGCATGCGCCGCCTGTTGTTCGTCACCATCTGTTTCGCCGGATGCGCCGGAGCCGCCACCGCCGGCCCGCCGCCAACTCTCGATCAGGCGCTGCACGAACTGTATGATTTCGATTTCTCCGCCGCACAGGCGACGCTCGATCGTCTGATTGCCGCCAATCCGCGCGATCCGCTGCCCTACGGCTTCCGTGCTTCGGCGTACCTGTTTTACGAGCTGGACCGGCTGGGCGTGCTCGAAGGCGAGTTCTTCAGCAACGACGATTGGGCGTACGACAAGCACCGCAAGGTTCCCGACCCGGCCGTCCGGGCCAAGCTGCTCCAGGCGCTTTCGGACACCCAGGCCAGAGGCGAGGCGGCGCTGAAAGCCAATCAGGCGGATAAGGACGCCCTGTTCGCGCTGTGCATCGCGCAGGGTGTGACGGCGGATTACATGGCCCTGATCGACAAGCATCAGTTCGGCAGCCTCTCGCCCACCAAGCGCTCCAACACCTACGCACAGCAACTCCTGAGACTCGATCCGAAATATTACGATGCCTACGTGACGGCCGGCTTTTCGGAGTATGTGCTCGGCAGCCTGCCGTTTTTCGTGCGCTGGTTCGTGCACTGGGATGGCGTAACCGGCAGTAAGGAGATCGGCAAACAGCACCTCGAAACCGCCGCGCGCGACGGCCACTACCTGAAGGCCTTCGCGCGAATCCTGCTCGCCATCGCCGCGGTGCGCGAGAAGCGCACCGCTGATGCGCAGAAGATCATGGCCGAGCTCTCCCGCGAATACCCGCGCAATCCGCTATTCCGCAAGGAACTCGCCAAGCTCAACGAGCGGCTGGGCGAGCACGCGAATTAGCCGCCCCTAGCCTCACAGCAGCTCAGCGATTTCGCGCGCCACCAGCTCCGGCGATTCCATCGGGACGTAATGGTTGCGGCCTTCGAGGACGATATCGCGCGCGCATGGAAACCGCGCCGCAAGCCCGGCCCACGTCGGCGAGGAGCTGAGATCGAAAGTCTCCACATTCCACGGCCGCCCCGCCCGCAGGATCGTCACGGCCTGCGCGATGCCGGGCAGAAGGGCGTAAGGATCGGCCTCGCGCGCATTGGACGCGGCGTAGATCGAGGCTTCGACCGCCGGCGGGCACGCCAGCACATACTCGTCGCCTTTCGGCAGGACGCCGTACTCGCAATAATCCCGGAGCACCTCCGGGTTCCAGGACGCAAACGGCTCGCGCCCGCGAAAGCGCTCGTACATCTCTTCCCAGGAATGCCACCGGTTGCGCCTCTTGAGAATGAACGATGCGTCGTGCCGCCGCGCGCGGCCATAGTAATCCGGAGCGAAGATCGTCGGGTCGATCAGCAGCAGCGCGCGGAACGTCTCGGGGCGCTCCGCGGCGGCGAACACGATCGAATGTCCGCCCATCGAGTGCCCGATACCGATTGCTCCGCGCAGCCCGATTGCCTCCGCGGCGCCGGCGAGGTCGCGGCCGAAATCGGGCCACGCGTAAGGCGGCGCGGGCTTCGTGCTTCGGCCGTGCCCGCGCAGATCGAGCGCGAACGCGCGGCGGCCCCCCAGCCTGCGGATCACGGCATCCCAGCAGCGGCCGTGGAACCCGGTGGCGTGCGCGAAGACGAGCGGCGGTCCCTCGCCGGGCCATTCCCACGCGGCGAGCCGCAGCCCGCGGACCTCCAGGAAGCGCAGCGCCGGCCCGTTTTGCATTCGAAATACCAGCATAATGGATGGCGATGCGGATCGACGAACGCTACACATTGGAAACGCTGGCCCGGCTGGTGCAAATCGGCTCGATCAACCCTTCGCTCGTCTCCGGCGCGCCGGGCGAGCGGGAGATCGCCGCGTTCATCGCGGAATCCCTGCGCGGCTGCGGCCTGACGGTCGAAACCTACGAACCCGAACCGGGCAGGACGAGCGTCGTCGGCCGCCTCGCCGGAACCGGCGGCGGCAGATCCCTGATGCTCAACGCCCACTGCGACACCGTCGGCGTCGAAGGCATGGCTGAGCCGTTTTCCGGCGCGATCCGCAACGGCCGCCTCTACGGCCGCGGCTCGTATGACATGAAGGGCAGCCTCGCCGCGTGCATGGCCGCGGCCAAAGCCCTGGCCGATGCCGGCGCGCGCCTCCACGGCGACGTCGTAGTCGCCGCGGTCGCCGACGAGGAATACGGCAGCCTGGGCACTCGCGGCCTGATCGGCCGGGTGAAAGTGGATGGCGCGATCGTCACCGAGCCGACCGCGCTCGAGACCTGCCTGGCGCACAAAGGCTACCTGTGGATCGAGGTGAAAGTTAGCGGCCGCGCCGCGCACGGCAGTAAGTTCGAATTAGGCATCGATGCCAACCTGAAAATGGGCGCCTTCCTGCACGAGCTCGCGCGCCTCGAGCGCGACCTCCGCGCCCGTCCGCCGCATCCACTGGTCGGGCCGCCCTCGCTCCACGCCGCGCTGCTAAGCGGCGGGACCGGTCTGAGCACGTACGCCGCGGAGTCGACGGTCCAGATCGAGCGCCGCACCATCCCCGGCGAGACCGAAGCCCAAGCCGTCGCGGAAATTCAGGCCGTGGTGGACTGCGTCGCTGCCGCCGACCCGAATTTCCACGCCACCGTACGTCCGTTCTTCGCGCGCGACCCCTTCGCAGTGGCGGATGACGCCGCGATCGTGCGCGCCGTGGACCGCGCCGCCGCGAAAGTCCGCGGCAACGCGCCGAAGCACATCGGCGACACGCCGTGGATGGACGCGGCCCTGCTCCAGGCCGCCGGCATCGAGACCGTGGTCTTCGGCCCCGCCGGCGCCGGCGCCCACGCCGCCGAAGAATGGGTCGAGGTCGATTCGGTTCTCCAACTCGCGGAGATACTGGCGGAAGCCGCGGTCGAATATTGCACCTAACCGCGAGTTATACTCCAGGAATGCTCCGTTACGCGATGCTCTTACTTCCCGCTCTCGCTCTCGCCCAGACGCCGCCAAACTCGGTAACAGTCACAGCCTCACGAAATACCAATATCCCACCCGACCAGGCGCTCATATCGGTGGCGGTCAACACAAACCTGAACGGTTCCATGGATGACGCGATCGCGGCGCTCCAGGGCTCGGGAGTCACCGCCGCCAATTTCAGCGGCGTTTCGACGATCCAGGTCCAGTCCGGCCGGCAGTTCGTCACGCAATTGCAGTGGTCGTTCACGCTGGTCGCGGATCTCCCCAGCCTGAAGACTGCATTCGCCACGCTCACCAGCGTTCAACAAGCCGCGGCGGCAAAGAACAACGGAGTGTCCGTCGCGTTCGGTGTCTACGGCACGCAGGTTTCGCAAAAAGCGGCGCAATCGCAGACGTGCGCGATGGCGGATCTCATGAGCGATGCGCGGGCGCAGGCGTCGAAACTGGCGTCCGCCGCGAACATGACGGTTGGCGCTGTCCTCGCGGTTTCCGGCGCGACTTCGACCTCCGCAACCGGCGTGGGCGGCAGCGGCTATACGTCGGTCGTATCGCAGCCGGCCTGCTCCCTGACCGTCAAGTTCGCGCTGGCGGGAGGAATCTGACCCATGCGGATCGCAGCGCTATTCCTCGCCTTTGCCGGCGCCTGCTTTGCCCAGTTGGATGACAATACGATCACGATCACGGCCTTGCGCTCGGTCGCTCTGCAGCCGGATCAGGCCGTCCTGACCATCAGCCTGGACCTGCCGATGACGAGCAGCTTCGATGATGCGCTCGCGGCAGTGCCGGGCGTTACCTTAACGGCGGCCGACCTCGCCGGCGTTCAGACCTTCGGCCCGCTACTGAGCTGGCAATTCTCGAAAGCGATCACTCTTTCGGACCTGGGGACAGCTCTGCCGGCGCTAATAGCGGCGCAGCAGAAACTGGCGGCGCAGCCGGACGGCTCCGACCTCCATTATTATCTGAACTCACAGGCGTCGCAGCAGGCACAGCAGGCGAACGCATGCCCATGGCCAACACTCTTTTCGGACGCTCAGGCCCAGGCGCAAAAAGTGGCCCAGGCGGCGGGAGTAGCAGCGGATGGGGTGGTGTCGATGTCGCAGGGGAATGGAACTAGCGCGATACTACCGTTCTTCCGAGTAGGCGATTTCAGCGCTATTTATGACCCAACTGCGGCTCAGCAGTCTGTCACCAGTCTTCTTTTGACCACTTCCCGGCCCGGTGGCCCCAGTTGCTCGCTAACCGTGCAGTTCCAACTAACGCATTAAAGCTCACTCGAACAGATCCGGCTCCTCCCGCGTGATCCACTGCCACAGCGGCTGGAACTGGAACCACCCGGCGAGTTCGCTGCCGATCTGGCCGCGCGCCACGAGCGCCGCTTCGTGGCTGATCCACGCCGGCTTGCCCGCCGCCTCCGCCAGCAACTGCGCGTGGCAACTGCGGTCCATCGTGATGAACCACCACACCGCTTCCTCCACGCTCTTCCCCACCGTCAGCAGCCCGTGATTCCGCAGGATCACCGCCTTCCGCGGTCCGAGGGCCTGCGCGATCCGGTCGCCCTCCGAGGTCTCGTAAACCACGCCGGTGTAGTCGTCGAACACCGCGTGGTCTTCGTAAAACGCGCAGGAATCCTGCGTGATCGGGTCGAGCAGCCGCCCGAGCGATGACCACGCCTTGCCGTGCAGGGAATGCGAATGCGCCGCCGCGACTACGTCCGGCCGCGCCGCGTGGACCCGCGAATGGATCGCGAACGCCGCGCCGTTTACGGGGGCCGCGCCCTCGATCACTTCGCCCGCGTGATTCACGAGTATGAGATCGGAAACCCGAATGTGCCCGAAGTACATCCCAAAGGGATTGACCCAAAAGCAGTCCGGGCGCTCCGGATCGCGGACCGTGATGTGCCCGGCCACGCCTTCGTCGTAGCCGAAACGCGCGAACAGCCGGAACGCCGCGGCCAAACGCTCCTTGCGATATCGCCGCGTCTCTTCGTGCGTCGAGAAAGTGGGCGGCCCGGCGAGCGCCATGCCGCGGACGGGTGCTTCAGCCATCCCGCTAGCATACTACCGGAGCGGCAGCTCCCAGCGCCAGACAGTCTCCCCGTCCTCCTCATCCTCGCCCGCAAGGCTCATCCCGATCTTCTCCAGCACGCGGCACGAGGCGTTCCGCACCGGCAGCGTGTGGGCGATCACGATCCGCACGGATTCCGCCTCGCGCGCGCGGTCTACCAGGAACTGCGCCATCGCAGTCGCGATACCCCGCCCTTCGTGGCCGTCGAAGGTGCCGTACGCAATTTCGACCACTCCGTTCACCGGCGGCCCCTTGTAGCTGCACACCCCGACCATCTCCTGCGTCGCCGCCTCGATGGCCCAGTAGCTGAACCACTCCGTCCCGATCGCGACGTCGAACATGCGCAAAAATTCGAGGTTCTGCCGCGCCAGCTCGGGCGCGATCGCGGCCGGCTTCACGCCGTACTGCCGCGCGAACTCCTCCGGTTCGCTCGCGAGCAGCTTCAGCGCCTTCCGCGTGCCGGGGATGAATTCGAGGGTGCGCACCGCGCCCCTGATTCTACCGCTGATTCGCTTTGAGGATCTTCTTCCGCAGGCGGATCGATTGCGGCGTTACTTCGACATACTCATCGTCGCGGATGAACTCGATTGCCTGCTCCAGATTCAGGATGCGCGGCGGCACCAGCCGGATCGCTTCATCCGCGGTCGAAGCCCGCATGTTCGTCAGCTTCTTCTCCTTCACGATGTTGACGTCCAGGTCCTTTTCGCGCGCGTTCTCCCCGATAATCATGCCCTCGTACACTTCCGTGCCGGGCGTGATGAAGATCTCGCCGCGCTCCTGCAGGTTGAAAATCGCGTATCCTGTCGCCTTGCCCGGCCGGTCGGCCACCAGCGACCCGGTCGGCCGCGTCGGGATCTCGCCCTGCCAGTCGATGTACCCGTGGAACAGCGAGTTCATGATCGCGGTGCCGCGCGTATCCGTCAGAATTTCGCTGCGCAGCCCGATCAGCCCGCGCGAGGGCACGTGAAACTCCAGGCGCACGCGGCCCGAGCCGTGGTTCACCATCTTGCTCATCTTGCCCTTGCGCCCGCCCAGCTTTTCGATCACCACGCCCAGGAACGCCTCCGGGCAATCGATTACCAGCAGCTCCACCGGCTCCTGCACCTTCCCGTCGACCGTCCGCGTCAGGATCTCCGGCTTGCCGACCATCAGCTCGTACCCTTCGCGCCGCATCATCTCGATCAGAATCGCGAGCTGCAGCTCGCCGCGGCCCATCACCTTGAACGTATCGTGCCCGATCTCCTCGACGCGGATCGAAACGTTCGTCAGCAGCTCCTTCTCCAGCCGGTCCCGCAGATTGCGCGACGTGACCCACTGGCCTTCGCGCCCCGAAAACGGGCTCGTGTTGATCGTGAACGCCATCGCGATCGTCGGCTCGTCGATGTGAATCGGCGGCAGCGGCTGCGGCGTCTCCGCGCTCGTGACGGTCTCGCCGATCGTGATCCCCTCGACGCCCGCAATCGCCAGAATCGCGCCCGGGCAGCCCGTGGTCTCATCCACGCGCTTCAGCCCCTCGAACGAATAGAGCTTCGTAATCTTCGTCGTTTGGAGCGACCGGTCGCGCTTGGCGATCGCCACCGTATCGCCGTAGCGCAGCGTGCCGTTGAATACGCGGCCGATGCCGAGCCGGCCCAGATAATCGCTGTAATCGAGATTCGCGATCAGCATCTGGCACACGCCGTCGGGATCGCCTACCGGCGCCGGGATGTGCTTTACGATCGCATCGAACAGCGGCCGCAGGTTGGTCGAAGGATCGTCGAGCGATGTCTTCGCGATGCCCGTCTTGGCAATCGTGTACAGCACCGGAAAATCGAGCTGGTCCTCGCTCGCGTCCAGATCGATGAACAGGTCGTACACCTCGTTCAGCACTTCCTGCACGCGCGCGTCCGGCCGGTCGATCTTGTTGATCACCACGATCGGCGGCAGCTTGGCTTCGAGCGCCTTCGAGAGCACGTACCGCGTCTGCGGCAGCGGCCCTTCGCTCGCGTCGACCAGCAGCATCACGCCATCGACGATCTTCAGCGCCCGCTCGACCTCGCCGCCGAAATCGCTGTGGCCCGGCGTGTCGACAATGTTGATCTTTACGCCCTGGTACCGGATGCCCGTGATCTTCGCCAGGATCGTGATGCCGCGCTCGCGCTCGAGCTCGTTCGAATCCATGACGCGCTCGGCGTGCTCTTCGTTCTCGCGCCAGATGCCGCTCTGCCCGAGCATGGCGTCGACCAGCGTGGTCTTGCCATGATCGACATGCGCGATGATGGCGATATTGCGGATGGAGGGGTTAGCAGACTTCATGAAATCAAGGTTTATGATGCGCGCTTACGCGGCGCGGTGGTGTAGAACCACCAATTGGTCCGGCTTAAGATCGAGGACGGCATAGGCCTGGCCGTCATCATCCGAGAATTCGACGAGGACCGCCTCTTCGGAACCAGCCTGGAGGTGCTCGATGACCGTCCCCGTTTCGCCGCGCGTCAGACCATGTTCGGGAAGATCGACCAACAGGGCGACCGGTGCGAGTAGTGGCGGCAAATTCATTGTTTCCGGTCTTTCTTCACGTAGCACGTCGTTAGCCGGGGAAAAAGCTCCCCGGAACGCACGATCCAGCCGCTGCGAATCACTGCCGCTCCGGCGCGGGTCCGTAGTTCAAATTCTATCATGTAGAGACTGCCGAACCGCGTGACAGCAACGAGTTGAGCCTGGCCGTGGGCGGCTTCCAGCAACCGCGCCCGGAGCCACCCGGCGTCTTCGCGGCCCAGTCCCAGCGCGGCCGCAAACACGCGGGCTTTGAGCTTGCCCTGCGGATGCAGCGGATTTAAGCAATAGTCTCGAAGCTTCGCGAGGTCGACGATCGCGCGGTCCGGGTTCGGGAGCGTCAAGCAGGAACGCGGGGCCGGGCATCGCCCGGCCCCACCGGATTACTCTTCCTTCGCCACCACGACGGTCACTTCCGCCGTCACTTCTTTGTGCAGCCGCACCGGCACCTTGAATTCGCCCAACTGCTTGATGGGCTCGTCCAATTGCACCCTGCGGCGGTCGATGGTGAAGTTTTTCGCGGCCAGCGCATCGGCCACGTCCTTGGCCGTCACCGAGCCGAAAAGCTGGTCGTTTTCGCCGGCCTTCTGCGTGATCGTCACGCTCACGCCGTTGAGCAGCTTCGCCAGATCCTCGGCTTCGCTCTTCAGCTTGGCTTCCTTGCGCAGATGCGCCTGGCGCTCCTGCTCGACGATCTTCTTATTGGCGTCCGTCGCGGGGACAGCGAGGCGCTTCGGGAGGAGGAAATTGCGGGCGTAGCCCGGAGCCACCTTGACCACCTGGCCGCGGTTGCCCAATTTCTCGATATCTTCTCTCAGTATGACTTCCATGTTTCGATCCTCCCCGCCTTACATGGGCGACGCAAACGGCAGCAGTGCGATGTTGCGGGCTTTCTTGATCGCGTCCGTCAGCCGCCGCTGGTGCGGCGCGCACACGCCCGAAATGCGGCGCGGAATGATCTTGCCCCGCTCCGCCACAAACGCGTGCAGCAGCTTCACGTCCTTGTAGTTGATGTCATCGATCTTCTCGACGCAGAACCGGCAAACCTTCTTGCGCCGGAAGTACTGCTTCTTCTGCGTGACGACGGCCTTGTCGCCGCCCGTCGGCCGCTGCGCGGCGCTTCCCGGTCTTCCTTTGGATTCCGCCATGGATTAACCCTCCTTCGGCTGCCCGGGCATCGCCGGGGCAGGCCCTTCCGCCATCTGGCGCTCCATCGACGGCGCTGCCGGCGCCGGTGCCGCCGGCGCTCGCTCCGCCCGCCGGGCCGCGCGCTTGTCGCGAGCCTTCTTGCGCTTCTCCAGCCGCTTCAACGTCTGGTCGATGCGCACCGTCAGGAACTTCAGCACCACGTCGGAAACGCGCAGCCGCCGCTCCAACTCCTTCACGGTCTCGGCGTTGGCGCTGAACTGCAGCAGCACGTACCCGCCCTCGCGGTATTTATCGACCTTGTACGCGAGGCGGCGCTTGCCCCACTTCTCTACTTTGTCCACCGTCGCACCGGCGCCGGTCAATTGTCCGCGCAACTGCTCCACGAACCCATCGACCTCTTCTTCCGGCGCGTCGGGCTTTACTATGAACAGCTCTTCGTAAATCCTCATGCGTCCTCTGTATTTAAGCCTGGGGCGCGACGATTGTATTTCGTCATGGCCTTTTCGACGCCCTCGGCGATTATCGAACGAACCGCATCGGCCGCATAGCCGGTGAATTCGTCCAATTCCTCTCTCTGCGAGCGCTTCATCGGCGCCAGCACAAAGTCCGCGCCGCTCGCGATCGGGCGGCCCGGATGAATCCCCATTCGCACCCGCACAATGTCGCTGCTTTTCAGGCTGGCGATCACCGACTTCATGCCGTTGTGACCCGCCGCCGACCCTTTCGGCTTGATCCGCAGCGAAAGCCAGGGAAGATCCAGCTCGTCGTAAATCACGATCAGATTCTCCCTGGCGATCGAGTGCTTCTCCATCAGCGGCGCGAGCGAAGTGCCGCTGAGGTTCATGAACGTTTGCGGCTTGGCCAGCATCACCGGATGCCCGTCGATTTCGCCCACCCCGGCGAGCGCCCTGCTGTCCTTCCGGTTGACGCGGATGCCGTGCCGCTCCGCCAGCCGGTCGATCGTCAGGAACCCCAGATTATGCGGCGAGAATGCATACTCCTCGCCGGGGTTGCCCAGACCGGCCACCAGGAACATGGATTACTTCTTCTTGGCCTCGGCGCCTTCCTCTTCCTTCTTGCCCTTCTTGATGACCTCGGGCTCCCCGCCCGCGGCCGGAGCCGGAGCGGCTTCCGCCGGCGTCGCCGCGGCTTCCGCGCGCAGCGCCACAATATGGGCAATGACGGTCTCGGGCGAGCCCGTCAGCTTCATCGAGCCGGAAAGCCCCACATCGCCGGCGCGCCGGCTCTGGCCGATCAGCAGGTCGCTCACGTCGATCGTGAAGCTCTCCGGAATCTCGTCCGGCAGGCATTCGATGTCGATCGAGCGCGTGACGATTTCGAGCAGACCGCCCTGCACCTTCACGCCCTTCGGCTCGCCGGTCGTATGCACCGGCACCGTGACGCGAATGCGCTTGTTCAGGTCGATTCGCTTCAGATCGGCATGCAGCAGCGTGCCCTTGATCGGATCGACCTGCTGGTCCACCACCATCACCGGCGTGGTTTCCCCGCCCCCGATGGCCAGATTGAAGATCGTGTTGAATCCGGTCGAGCTGTGGACGATCCGCAGAATCTCCCGCGGGTTGACCGCCACGCTCACCGGTTCCTTGAAAGCGCCATAAACCACCGCCGGGATCTGTCCCGCGCGGCGCGTACGGCGCGCCTCATTCTTCCCGCGCGAGGCACGCACCTCCGCGGTTACCGTAATATCTTTTCGCACTACTCAGCTCCTTGCTGGTTCGAAGTCCGGTCCACCCCCTGCAGGGCTTACGTGGGTTCGAGAGCCAGAAAATTCCTGAAATCCTGGAGCGAGCAATCAGGAGCCAGCGCGACGGCTTGCTGCGCATTCTCCTAACTCCTAGCTCCTAACTCCTAAATTCTCTCCTACACAAACAACACACTCACCGAAGTCTCCTCATGAATCGATCGTATGGCCTCAGCCAACAACTTCGCGACCGACAACGATTTGATCTTCGCCGATCCCTTCGCCGCCTCGGTAAGCGGGATCGAGTTCGATACCACCACTTCCCTCAGCGCCGATCCCTCGATCCGGCTCACCGCCGGACCGGAAAGCACTGCATGGGTCGCGCACGCCGTCACGCTGGCCGCGCCCTTCCCCAATAAAGCCTTGCTGCCCTCGACCAGGGTGCCGGCGGTGTCGATCAAATCGTCCACCAGCAGGCAATTCCGCCCCCGGACGTCGCCCACCACGTTCAGCACCTCGGCGACATTCGGCTGCTCCCGCCGCTTATCGAGGATCGCCAGCGGCACGTTCAGCCGCTTCGCGAATGCCCGCGCCCGCTCCACGCCGCCCGGATCCGGCGAAACCACCGTCACGTCCGGCAGGTTCACGGTCCGGAAATAATCGATCATCACCGGCGCCGCAAACAGGTGGTCCACCGGAATATCGAAGAACCCCTGGATCTGCGCCGCGTGCAGATCGAGCGCCAGAACGCGGTCCGCCCCCGCCGTTTCCAGCAGGGCGGCCACCAGACGGGCCGAAATCGGCACCCGCGGTTTGTCCTTCCGGTCCTGACGGGCGTATCCATAATAGGGTAACACTGCCGTGATCCGGTCTGCAGAAGCCCGCTTCAGCGCGTCGATGGTCAGCAGCAGCTCCATCAGGTTGCGGTCGACCGGCGTGCAGGTGGGCTGGATGATAAAAACGTCGGCCCCGCGCACGTTTTCCTGGATCTGGAGATAGATCTCACCATCCGAAAACTGCCGCACCATCAGCTTGCCGAGATCGACGCCCAGGGCTTCGACGATTTCGTTGGCCAACGCGGGGTTGGCGTTTCCGGAGAAGATTTTCAGGCGGTCTGGATTCATCGCGCGTACCGGCTTCGGGGAGGCCATACCTTGGGCTCGATGTGCGGTGAGAGAGCCCGCCACCACATACCGCGATAGCGGGCGCGGCTCACCAGGGATATACGAAACGTCCTTTCATCCGCAAACCGCTCCCGGGCGCGGTCGGCTTCCCGAGCGTCGCGGAACAGACCGAACAGGGCGGAGCCGCTGCCGGTCATCAGGGCGGGCGATGCGCCGGCCCGCTCCAGGCGGCGTTTCAGCGCCCCCAGTCGCGGCTCCCGCTCGAAGACTACGGCCTCGAAATCGTTCGCAGCCGCACCCCCAGCCACCCTCCAACTGTCCAACTGGAAACTAACTATCTTATTTTGTTGTAATTCAATTGTCAAACGGGGGCTCAGGTCGCGGTACGCCTGTGCCGTGCTCACGTGAATGCCGGGCGCCACCAGAATCCCCGCGCGCGCCGGAACGTCCGGCAAAGGAAAGACTTCCGTGCCGCGCCCGATCCCCGCGGCGGTCCCGCCCACCAGAAAGAACGAAATATCGCTGCCGAGCTGCTCCGCCATCCGGCACAGCTCCGCCGGCGGCGCCGCCCGTCCCGTCAGAACCGGCAGCGCCAGCAGGACCGCCGCCGCGTCCGAAGACCCGCCGCCCAGGCCCGCTCCCATCGGAATTCGCTTCGTCAGCGCAATTTCCACCCGCCCGGTCACCTTCGTCGCATCCAGCACGAGCCGTGCCGCCCGCAGCGCCAGATTGTCCGGAATGTCCTGCGAATCCCGCAGTTCAATCGCGGTCTTGCGCCCCGGCGTGAAGGAAATATCGAGCGTGTCGGCGAGCGACACCGTCTGGAAAATCGTGCGCAGTTCGTGGTAGCCGTCCGGCCGCTTGCCCAGGACGCGCAGGTCGAGGTTGATCTTCGCCAGGGCGCGCACCCGGGCGCGGCGCGTCGTCATTTGTCGTACTGCAACAGCGAGAATACGTCCGTTCCGTTGAGCCGGCTCCGCCCGTTCAGAAACGTCAGCTCGACCACGAACCCCGCGCCGACCACCGACCCGCCCGCTTCCCGCACCATCCGCGCCGTCGCCGCGGCCGTGCCGCCCGTAGCCAGCAGATCGTCCACGATCAGCACGCGGTGGCCGGGGCCGATCGCGTCCTTGTGCATTTCGAGCGTATCGGTTCCGTACTCGAGATCGTACGTCACGCTCACGCACTCGGCCGGCAGCTTCTTCGGCTTGCGCACGGGAACGAACCCGGCGCGCAGTGCATAGGCCAGCGCCGGCGCGAAAATGAAGCCGCGCGCCTCGATGCCGAGCACGACGTCCACATCGGCCTGTGCATAATGCTGCTGCAGGCCGTCAATCACGGAACGGAAGCCGCACTTGTCCTTCAGCAGCGTCGTGATGTCGTAGAAGAGGATTCCAGGCTTCGGAAAGTCCGGCACTTCACGGATTAGCTTTTTGAGATCGTCCATACGGTTGCCGTGAATTTTACGTTAGCATGCCCACAGCCCGTTGACCTTGTTCCGGTCACGGCCTATCCTCTCGGTATGACCAACGAATCCGCCGTGGCAAGGCGCGACTTTCTATTATCCGAGCTTCGCACCGAGTTTGCGACCACCTGCAAAGTGATCGCGGCCGTGCCGGCCAAAACCTCCAACTATAAGCCGAGCGAGAAATGCATGAGCGGGCATGAGCTCGCCCGCCACATCGCGCTCGCCGAAGTTTTCTTCCTGCGCGGCGTCATTGACGGCAAGTTCGACTGGAAAGAGGTGGACCTCGCCGATCCGGCGGCCGTCCTGGCATATTACAAGAGCGAAGTCCCGGCCCTCTTCGATCAGGTCGCCGCCATGCCCGGAGAGAAGCTCGCCGCGCCGATCGAATTCCATAGCTGGACCCTGCCGGCTGTGAAATACCTGAGCATCGATCTGAAGCACGGCATCCACCACCGCGGGCAGCTCTCCTCCTACCTGCGGCCGATGGGCGCCAAGGTCCCCTCGATCTACGGCCCCAGTGCCGACGATGCCGCGGACGCCGCCGCCAGTTAGCCGCGCGGGCAGGTGACTGCCCGCCGCCACCTGCCTTCCCTCCCCATTCTCTTCCGGCGTGAACCCGAAGCCGCTAGCCCCCGGGAACGCTCACCAGCATCAACGATACGCCGCCGGGCCCCCGCACTTCGGCCTCGACGCAGTTCCTCGCCCGGCCTCCACCCATTCACATCATTTCGAAAAATATTTCCGCCGCGTACTCCCCTTTCCCTTCTGCCACTTACAGAAAGCCGCCGAAATACCTGCCCCAGCTTTCTCTATCCCTCCGTGCTACAGTCCCGGTCGAAGTAGGAGCGGCCCCAAGAAACGGCCCATTCCGGCCAATTGTCCGGTTTTGCCTCGGCCCTTCCACTTGTTTTCAATAACTTCCCGCTAAGTCGCCGGACAACTTGTCCGGTTTTGGAGAAATTCGATGTCCGAACAAGATTCGCCGCTGCCGTACATCTTCCGGGTCACCCTCCCGTTCGAATTGGGCGAGTGGCTTGGCCGCCATCAGGCGCTGGCCTGGATCTCCAGCCGCTGCTCCGCCGCCGATGCCCACGCTCTCCGCGAAATCCGCGAGCTCAAGCTCTACCGCTCCCTCGATCTGAGCTGGGAAGAGTTCTGTCCCATCCATGTCGGCTTCAGCCACAAAAAGGCCGACCGCATCATCGAACAGCTTGACGAATTCGGCGATTCCTACTTCAACCTTTCCGAGGTCCTCAGAATTCCCGCGCCGGAATATCGCGGTCTTCAGCCGTCCATCAAGGAAAACACCCTCGAATTCGACGGCCGCCGCATCCCCATCACGCGCGAGAATGCGAAAGAGTTGCTGGAAGCAGTCCAGACGTTACGCATCCGCCTGCAAAGGGAAAAGGACTCGCGGTCGCCGCTGGTCGCCCTGCAAAGCCGCCTCGATCGCGTCGCCGGCGAAATCGGCGCCGCTTTCCGCCGCTCCGAAGCCGCAGACCGCGAGCAGCTCCTCGCCATCGTGGAGGAACACGTCCGCAACATCCAGGCCCTGCAGAAAAACCTGCCTCAGTAGAGGCGGGGCATGCACGCCCCGCCCCGCGCCGAACCCTCCGGATTCGTATAATGAAAATATCCCATGCACCAGAAACTGAATGAGCGGGTTGCGGACCTCAATCCCCAAGAGACTGCGGAATGGCTGGAATCGCTGGATGAGATCATCGATCAGGAAGGCCCCGACCGGGCCGCCTTTCTGCTCGATCGCCTGAACGAGCGCGCCCAAGCCTTTGGCGCCGAGCTTCCGGTCCGGCTGAACACGCCTTACATCAATACCATCCGCCCCGAGGACGAAGTCCCTTACCCTGGCGACCGCGCCATGGAGCGGCGCATCAAGAGCCTCATCCGCTGGAATGCGATGGCGATGGTCGTCCGGCAGAACAAATATGACGCCGGCATCGGCGGCCACATCTCGACCTACGCGTCGCTCGCCACTCTGCTCGAAGTCGGCTTCAACCACTTCTTCCACACCGCCTACGGCGACCAGCCCGGCGACCTCGTGTACTTCCAGGGCCACGCCTCCCCCGGCGTCTACGGCCGCGCGTTCCTCGAAGGCCGGCTCAGCGAGGAACACCTCAAGAATTTCCGCCACGAGCTGCGCGGCGAGCCCGGCCTTTCCTCCTACCCGCACCCCTGGCTCATGCCGGATTTCTGGCGCTTCCCGACGGTTTCGATGGGCATCGGCCCGCTGAACGCCATCTACCAGGCGCGTTTCATGCGCTATCTCGAAAATCGCGGCCTGATCGCCCCCACGCCGCGGCACATCTGGGCCTTCCTGGGCGATGGCGAAATGGACGAGCCGGAATCCATGGGCTCCCTCACGCTGGCCTCGCGCGAGAAGCTCGACAACCTGATCTTCGTAATCAACTGCAACCTCCAGCGGCTCGATGGCCCCGTGCGCGGCAACGGCAAGGTCATCCAGGAGCTCGAGGCCGCCTTCCGCGGCGCCGGCTGGAACGTCATCAAGGTGATCTGGGGCGAGGACTGGGATCCGCTCCTGGCGCGCGATACCACCGGGCTGCTGCAAAAGCGCATGAACGAAGTCGTCGATGGCGAATTCCAGGCCTATACGACCAAGGACGGCGCCTTCGTCCGCAAGAATTTCTTCGGCAAATATCCCGAGCTGCTCGATCTGGTTTCGCACCTCAGCGATGAAGAGCTGATGCACCTCCGCCGCGGCGGCCACGATCCCAAAAAGGTCTACAACGCCTATAAAGCCGCGGTCGAACACAAGGGCGCGCCCACCGTCGTCCTGGCCCACACCATTAAAGGTTACGGGCTCGGTGAAGCCGGCGAAGGCCGCAACATCACGCACCAGCAGAAGAAACTCAACGAGCAGGAAATCGCGCATTTCCGCTCCCGTTTCGAAATTCCCATCCCCGAAGAAGCCGCGCGCAATGCTTCCTTTTACCGGCCGCCCGCCGATAGCCCGGAGATCGCCTACCTGCACGAGCGGCGCCGCCTCCTCGGCGGCTATATGCCGAGCCGGCCGCTGGCCATGCCGGAGAAAGTCGAAGCGCCGCCCCTCGAATATCTCAAGGAATCGCTCGAAGGCTCCTCCGGACGCGAAGTGTCGAGCACCATGGCGTTCGTCCGCGCCCTGACGCTGCTGATGAAGCACCCGCAACTCGGACCGCGCGTCGTGCCGATCATCCCGGATGAAGCCCGCACCTTCGGCATGGAGTCGCTCTTCCGCCAGTTCGGCATCTATGCCAGCCAGGGCCAGCTTTATAAGCCGCACGATGCCGAGATGTTCCTGTACTACAAGGAATCGAAGGACGGCCAGATCCTCGAGGAAGGCATTACCGAAGGCGGCTGCATGGCGTCGTTCACGGCGGCGGGAACGTCCTACGTGAACTACTCGCTGCCGATGATCCCCTTCTTCATTTATTATTCGATGTTCGGCTTCCAGCGCGTAGGCGATCTGGTCTGGGCGTTCGCCGATGCGCGCGGCAAGGGCTTCATGTGCGGCGGCACGGCCGGCCGCACCACGCTCTCCGGCGAAGGACTGCAGCACCAGGACGGCCACAGCCTCGTGCTCGCCAGCACCGTTCCCACCTGCATCGCCTACGATCCGGCCTACGCCTACGAAATCGCGATCATTCTCCAGGACGGCATCCGCCGCATGTACCAGGAGAACGAGGACTGCTTCTATTACCTCACCCTGTACAACGAAAATTACGCCATGCCGGCCATGCCGCAGGGGCTGAATCCGCAGGACGTGCTGCGCGGCATCTACCGCTACCAGGCGGCCGAGAAGGGCAAGGCCAAGGTCCAGTTGTTCGGCAGCGGTCCCATTCTCAACGAGGCGCTGCGCGCGCAGACGATCCTGGCCGAGCGCTACGGCGTGCCCGCGGATGTCTGGAGCGTCACCAGCTACAACGAGCTCCGGCGCGATGCTCTGGCCGTGGAGCGCTGGAACCGCCTGCATCCCGGAGAGCCCGAGCGCGTACCGTATATCGTCGAAGCGCTCAAGGGCGCGCAGGGACCGATTGTGGCGGCGACCGATTACATGAAGGTCGTGCCCGACCAGATCGCGCCCTGGCTGAACGGGCGCCTCGAATCGCTCGGCACCGATGGCTTCGGGCGCAGCGACAACCGCGAGTATCTCCGGCGGCACTTCGAAATCAACGCCGAATCGATCGTCACCGCCGCGCTGTCGCGCCTTGCGCGCGACGGCAAGTTCGACGCCAAAAAGGCGAAGGCCGCCTTCGCCGAGCTGAACGTCGACACCGAAAAAATCGACCCGGCCCGGGCATAGTGTAGGGGCCGGCCATGCCCGGCCCGGACCTCAACCCACCATGAACATCGGCCAGCGCATCGCCGCCATCGGCATGCTCGTCAGCGGCGGGCTGGCCGCGCTCAAGATCTTCGCCGGCATCGTAGGCCACTCGACCGCCGTCACGGCCGACGGACTCGAATCCGCCAGCGACGTATTCGCTTCCGGCTTCGTGCTCCTCGGTCTCACGCTGGCCGCCAAACCGGCCGACGCGGAGCATCCCTACGGCCACGGACGCGCCGAAACGCTCACCGGCCTGCTGATCGGCCTCGCCCTCACCGCTGGCGGCGCGCTGATCTGCTTCGGGTCCCTGCAGCGCCTGGGCGGACCGCACCCGCCGCTGGCCTCGTGGGTCATGTGGCCGCTCGGCGTTTCCATCGTCGCCAAGAGCATCCTGGCCAGCTTCAAATTCCGCTACGGCCGGCGCATGGAAAGTGAAGCTCTGACCGCCGACGCCTGGAACGACGCCATCGATACGCTCTCCGCCGTCGTGGCGCTGGGCGCCGCGGGTCTTTACCTGCTCGATTCGCGGCGGTTCATGGACGCCGATCACTACGGCGGATTCGTCGTCGGCCTCATCGTCATCGCGGTCGGCGTCCGCGTGGCACGCGAGACCGCGCTGCAGCTCATGGACACCATGCCCGATGAGCGCCGCATGGCCGAGATCCGCGCCGCTGCCTCCACGGTGCCCGGCGCGCTCGGCATCGAGAAATGCTTCGCGCGCAAGACCGGCCTCCGCTACCATGTCGACCTGCACCTCGAGGTCGATCCCGACATGACGGTCCGGCAGTCGCACGCGATCGCTCACGAGGTCCGGCTGCGCGTCATGGATTCGCTTCCCTGGGTCGCGGATGTGCTGGTCCACGTCGAACCCGCGCCCGGCGTGCGCTAACCGGTGGAACTACCTGGCGCCTGATTGCGTACTCGCAGGTGATGAAACTGCTGCTGCCGCTGCTTGCGATTCCGGTTCTGATGAGCGGGCAATCCGCCGCGCGCACGGACCAGCTCTTCAAAACCATACAGTCCCTCGATGCGCAACTGTTCGACGCCTACAACCGCTGTGACCTCAAGGCGCTCGCCGGGCTGATCTCGGACGACCTCGAGTTCTATCATGACCAGACGGGACTCTCGGTGGGGAAAGAGCCGTTCATCGCCGCCATCCGGCAGAACATCTGCGGCAAGGTGCAGCGCACGCTCGTGCCGGATTCCCTGGAGGTCTATCCGCTGAAAGGATACGGCGCGGTCGAGATCGGCGTGCATCGCTTTCACCATCCGGGCCACCCGGAGGATGTCGGCGAGGCCAAATTCATCACCCTATGGCAGAACCGGAACGGCGTTTGGAAGGTAACGCGCGCGATCAGCTTCGACCATGCGCGCGCGGCGAAGTAGGAAACTGGGAGAATGCTGGTCCTCGCCTCTCAATCGCCGCGGCGCGCCGAGATTCTTCGCAACGCGGGCATCCCTTTCATCGTGCGCGTGCCGGATGTCGACGAGACGCCGCACCAGGGCGAATCGCCGGAACATTACGTGCTCCGCATCGCGTGGATCAAGGCGCAGGCCGTGCACGCCGGTCCGGGAGAGACGGTGCTCGGCGCCGATACCACGGTCGTGCTGGATGGCGAAATGATGGGCAAGCCGGCGGATGAGGCCGAAGCGCGCTGCATGCTCGAGCGCCTTTCCGGCCGGCGGCACGAGGTTCTGACCGGCATCGCCATTGTGCGCGAGAACGGCGCGCCCGTGCGAACCTGGGCGGCGACCTCGGTCTGGTTCGCCACCATGACCGCCGGCGAAATCGATGACTACGTGGCCAGCGGGGAACCAATGGACAAGGCCGGCGCTTACGCCATTCAGGGCCTCGCCTCGAAGTTCATCGAGAAGGTTGAGGGATCCTACTTCAACGTGGTGGGCCTGCCGATCGCGCTGGTCTACCGGCATTTGACCGAGCCGCGACCGTAACGGCCGCGGCGCCGCTCACCCCGCAACGCCGGCCAGCGTGCCGAAATCCTTCTGCAGAATCAGCGCCACCGTGCCGCGCAGCCGCGCCATGCCGTCTTCGTGCGCCGGAATCAGCCGCGGCACTGAAGCGCCGGCGGGCGTCTGGGCCTGCAATGCGGCCTCGATCGCCGGCCCGAACCGGTACCACGAATGCGTCAAATCGCCGACCACGATGATCGCGGCCGGCGCCAGTCCCGCGGCCAGCATGCGCATGCCGCGGCCGAGATATTGCGCCTGCGTCTCGAGCGCGCGCACGGCACGCAGGTCGCCCTGCGCGGCGCGGCTGAGCAGGCCGTTGAAGCTGAGATTGCTGCTGCCCGGCGCCGCGCCGTTGCCGTCCGATTCCAGGTAATGGCGCACCGCGGCGCGATTCGAAGCGTACACCTCCCAGCAGCCGCGGCCGCCGCAGCCGCACGGCGGACCGTTCGGGTCGAGCGAGACATGGCCGAACTCCCCCGCCATGCCATTCTGCCCGCGCACGAGCTGCCGGTTGACCCAAACGCCCGTTCCGATGCCCTCCGAGACCGTGACCGCGATGAGGTTGCTTTCCTCCATGTGATCGAACCACACAGCGGCCAGAACGCACGCGTTGGCGGCGTTCTCCACCTCCACATCGAGGCCCGTGGCCTTCGCGATCGGGTTGCGCAGGTCCACGTCGCGCCACTTGAGGTTGGGCGCGAAGACCAGGCGGTCGACCGTGTGGTCGTAGCGGCCGGGAACGCTGATGCCGATCCCCTCGACCTTCTTCCGGCGGCTGCCGGAAATAATGCGCCCGATCGCACGGATCAGCGCGTCCATCGCCGCCTTGGGCTCAGCCGCGGTTTCGAACATCTCCTGTGAGATGAATTTGCCGTTGGCGTCCGAGAGCGCCACGGTCGTCTGAACCGGGCGCAGGTCGACCGCGACGATCACGCGCTCGTCGTTCAGGCGCAGGAACGTGGGACGCCGGCCGCGCGGCAGCCGCCCGGTTGGACCTTCGAGTACCCAGTGTTCCGCGATCAACTGCTCGACGATCAGCGAGACCGTGCTGCGCTGCAACCCGGAAACGCGCGCCAGGTCCGCGCGCGAAATCGGCTGGCGCGTGCGGATCAGGTTGAGGAGAAGCCGCCGGTTGATATCGCGGGCCATCTCGCTCGATGCGCCCTGAATCCGTTTTTCCCTGGCAACCGGCATACTGCGGACTTTTAATTGTAGACCAAAACTATATTTTCGCATCAGACCCGATTTCGGATAGACTGAGGGCCATGGCAAGTCCACGAACGCTACCGGTTCCCCTGATTGGCCTGATACTGTCGAGCCTGATTGCGATGCCGCTCGCCGCGCAGCCGGCCGACCGGCCGGCCTGGCTCGATCCCGATCTTCCCGCCGCCCGCCGTGCCGCTGATCTGGTCGGCCGCATGACCCTCGAAGAGAAGGTGCTGCAGATGCAGAACTCGGCGCCGGCGATCCCGCGGCTGAATATTCCGGCTTACGACTGGTGGAACGAAGCGCTGCACGGCGTGGCCCGCGCCGGGCAGGCCACCGTGTTCCCGCAGGCGATCGGTCTCGCGGCCACCTGGGACACGGATCTCATGGGGCGGGTGGCCGCCGTCATCTCGACCGAAGCCCGAGCCAAGTACAACGAGGCGATGCGCAATAACGACCACAGCCGGTACCATGGCCTGACGTTCTGGTCGCCGAACATCAACATCTTCCGCGATCCGCGCTGGGGCCGCGGTCAGGAAACGTACGGTGAGGACCCGTACCTCACCGGGCGGATGGCGGTGGCGTTCATCCGCGGGATGCAGGGCGACGATCCGCATTATTTCAAGGTGATCGCGACGGCCAAGCACTACGCGGTGCACAGCGGGCCGGAGAGCACGCGCCATACGATCGACGTGCATCCGAGCGAGCGCGATCTGGCGGAGACGTACCTGCCGGCGTTTCGCGCGGCCATCGTGGAGGGCAAGGCCGATTCGGTGATGTGCGCCTACAATGCCGTGGATGGCGCACCGGCCTGCGCCAACACCGATCTGCTGCAGAAGCGGCTGCGCGGCGATTGGAAATTCCAGGGCTACATCGTCAGCGATTGCGGCGCGATCACCGATATTTTCCGCGGCCATGCCTACAAGCCGAATGCCGCCGAAGCGTCCGCCACGGCGGTGAAAGCAGGCACGGACCTGACGTGCGGCAATGAGTATCGCGCGCTCGTCGACGCCGTCAAGCAGGGGCTCATCGCCGAGCGCGAGATCGACACCGCGCTGGAGCGGCTGTTCACCGCCCGGTTTCAGCTCGGGATGTTCGATCCGCCGGAGCGTGTGCCGTTCTCGAAGATTCCGTATACCGAGGTCGATTCCGATGCGCACCGCGCGCTGGCGCTCGAAGCCGCGCGCAAATCCATCGTGCTGCTGAAGAACGAGCGCGACACGCTGCCGCTCGCGGCCGGCGTGCGGAAAATCGCCGTGATCGGCGCGCCGGCGGACGACCCGGTGGCGCTGCTGGGGAATTACAACGGATTTTCGCGCAAGCATGTCACGCCGCTCGAAGGAATCGCCAAGCAGTTCGCCAAGGCGCAGGTCCGCTATGCGCTCGGCGCGAGCTACACCGCGGAGACCGCGGCGGTCGTTCCGCAGCCGGTGCTGCGGCCCGCCCGCGGCAACGGACACGGCGTGCTGGCCGAGTACTTCGATAACGCGGACTGGAGCGGGCAGCCGAAGTCGTCGCGCGTCGAGCCGCGCCCGTATTACGACATCGGCAACGGCGACCCCAACGCAGGCGAAGCGGGCCCGGGCGGCGCCACCTCGATCCGATGGACGGCCACGCTCGATGCGCCGGTCTCCGGCAATTACCGGTTTACGCTCTCCGGGTGCCGCGCCTCGCATTTTGTTCTGGATGGCAACGAACTCGCGGCGGCGCCTGCCGCGGGGCGCCGGCCGGCGCCGTATGAAGCGAAGCTGGAGGCGGGGCACGCCTATCCGCTGCGGGTCGAGTGCCGGCCGCAAGGCGCCAATCGCGGCGTGATGCTCTCCTGGATTCCGCCGGCGGAGCCGCTGCTCGCCGAAGCGGTGGACGCGGCGAAGGGGTCGGATGTGGCCGTGGTTTTTGTTGGCCTGAATCCCAATCTGGAAGGCGAAGAGATGCCGGTGGCCATTCCCGGATTCTCCGGCGGCGACCGCACGGACCTCAACCTTCCCGAAGCGCAGGAGAAGCTGCTCGAACCGATCGTGGCGACGGGTAAACCGGTGGTGGCGGTGCTCGCGAGCGGCAGCGCGGTCGCCATCAACTATGCCGCCGAGCATGCCGCGGCGGTGCTCGAGCTCTGGTACGGCGGCGAGGAGGCAGGCACCGCTCTCGCGCAGACGCTCGCCGGCGTAAACAATCCGGCCGGGCGGCTGCCGGTGACGTTCTACCGCAGCGCCGCGCAGTTGCCGCCGTTCGACGATTACGACATGCGCGGCCGCACCTACCGCTATTTTCAGGGCGATCCGCTGTATGGCTTCGGCTTCGGCCTGAGCTACGCGAAGTTCTCCTACTCCGCGCTGCGCGCCGAGCGAACGTCCGCGGGCGCGCGGATTTCGGTGCGGGTGAAAAACGATTCGCGCCGCGAAGGCGATGAGGTCGCGCAGCTTTACGTGGCGGGCGCCGGCGCAGAGGAAGCGATCCGGCAGCTTCGCGGCTTCCGCCGCATTCACCTGCGGCCGGGCGAATCGCGGACGCTGGAGTTCCAGGTGGATGGCGCCGACCTGCCGAAAGGCCCGGTGAAGATCAGCGTGGGCGGGGGCCAGCCGGCGCCCGGCGTGGCGCTCGCCGAAACGGTTCTATGAACGTGCTGGACTGGGTACTCGATTCCGACCCTGCGATACGCTGGCAGGCGATGCGCGACCTGGCCGAAGCGGCGCCGGAAGCCATTGCGGCGGAGCGCGCGCGCATCGCCACCGAGGGTTGGGGGGCGCGGCTGCTGGCATTGCAGGGCGACGATGGACAGTGGGAGGGCGGCGCGCTGTTCCCGGCGCGCCGGCCCGGCCGCGTAGACGGCAAATGGCCCGGAGGCCAGCCATGGACCGCGACGGCCTACAGCCTCGTCCTGTTGCGCGATCTCGGCATCGACCCGCACTGCGACGCGATGCGCCGTGCAGTGGCGCAGGTGCGCGAGAACTGCCGGTGGGAACATGCCGGGCAGCCGTTCTTCAGCGGCGAGGTCGAGCCGTGCATCAACGGCATGGTGGTCGTGCTGGGGAGCTACTTCGGTCAGGACGTGGATGCCGTGGTGGCGCGGCTGATCGAGGAACAACTCGAGGATGGCGGCTGGAACTGCGAGGCGGAGAACGGTTCGGTGCACTCGTCGTTCCACACCACGATCCGGGTGCTCGAAGGACTGCTTGCGTACGAACGCGCGAAGGGCGGCGGCGCGGCGGAATGCAGGGCAGCGCGCCGCCGCGGCAAAGAGTACCTTCTGGAACGGAAATTGTTCCGCCGGAAGAGCACGGGCGCCGTCGTGAACCCTGCGTGGCTCGAATTCTCGTTTCCGGCGCGCTGGCATTACGACGTCCTGCGCGCTCTGGATTACTTCCGGGAGGCTGGAGATCCGCCGGACCCGCGGATGGATGAAGCGATCGGCCTGCTTCGCGCGAAACGGCAGCCCGAGGGCTTCTGGCTGCTGGAGAATACGCATCCCGGCGCGGTCCACTTCGCGCTCGAAGACGGCGACGGGAAGCCGAGCCGGTGGAACACACTGCGCGCGCTGCGGATCCTTCGCTGGTACGGGCAATGATGCTCGGGCAGCACCCGCGAACCCTTGACACCCATTTTGTTTTACAGTACAACTATTTCAATCCGGCAACTCGGATTTGGGGTTAGCTTGACAGCTCGAGAGCGCCACGGTGTCCCAGCATCGGGCTGTGTGGATAAGGAGTCTTGCCATGAAGCGTCTTCTCATCGCCGCCCTGTCGGCGGCGTTCCTCTGCGCCGGCGCCGCTGACGCGCAGGTGCTGTACGGCTCGCTCACCGGAAATGTAACGGATCCAAGCGGCGCGGCCGTTCCCAACGCGAAGATCGAGGCACAGAATGTCGAGACCGGGATCACCCGTTCCGGACAGACGGACGAGCGCGGCGTTTACCTGTTCACGAACCTGCAGGCCGGCACTTACAAGGTGACGGCTACCGCCGCCTCTTTCCGGCCGATGTCCGAAAACGGCGTGGTGGTGAATGCCAACGAAGTGCGGCGCGTCAACTTCGGACTGCAGATCGCGCAGACGACGGAAGCGGTCGAAGTTTCCGCGGAGGCCCTGGCGCTGCAGACCGATAAGGCCGATGTCCAATCGCAGGTGACCGCGCAGGAAGTCCAGGAGCTTCCGTACAACGGCGGCGAAGGCAAGAACTTCCAAAGCCTGCTGCTGCTCCTGCCCGGCGCGGCTACTACGCCGGGCACCGGAGAGGCGAACTCGGAAGCCGGCAACCCGCAGCGCGCCATCACGGTGTACATGAATGGCGTTTCGTCGCAGGCGAATAACACGCGGCTCGACGGCACTCCGGTGCCCTATCCGTGGCTGCCGGTCAATATCGCTTACGTTCCGCCCAGCGAAGCCATCCAGTACGTCAACGTCAGCTCGAGCGCATTCGATGCGGAGCAGGGCGCGGCGGGCGGCGCGGCGGTAAACGTCATGATCAAGTCCGGCACGAATCAACTGCACGGCTCCTTATTCGAGAGGAACACCAACAACGACCTGGCAGCGGTTCACAACTACTTCTCGCCGGCCTCGCTCAACCGCAACCCGAAGAACATCTTCAACCAGTACGGATTTTCGCTGGGCGGGCCGGTGTGGATTCCGCACGTGATCCACGGCAAGGACAAGCTGTTCTTCTTCCTGGACTGGCAGGGGACCAAGCGCCGGCAGTTCGCGCAGGCCACCAATCTGACGCTGCCCACGGATGCGATGCGGAAGGGAGACTTCAGCGCCGTCTCCACGGTGATTTACGATCCGCTGACCGGGAATCCGGATGGCACCGGCCGCACGCCCTTCGCCGGCAACGTGATTCCGGCGAACCGGATTGCGCCGCAGGCTGTCACGATGGCGGGTCTGCTGCCGGCGCTGACGCGGCCGAACAGCTACTTCAACAACTACGATGCCTACGGCGGGACCCAGTACAACCGCGACAACTGGGACTTCAAGGGCAATTACAACCCCAACAGCAAGTCGATGATCTGGGGCCGGTACAGCTTCTCGCCGATGGATATTGTGGCACCGCTCGACCTCGGCCCGGCCGGAGGCGACGCTTTTAACGGCGGCAACGCGGGACATGCGGGCGGCCGCGTGACGGTATCGGCGATCGGCGCCACCTATACCGCGACGCCGACTCTGCTGTTCGACGGCAACGTCGGGTACACCCGCCAGAACATCGGCGCCAATGGCGACCCGCAGGATGGCGACTTCGGAACGGATGTGCTGCACATTCCGGGCACGAACGGCGCCGGTCCCAATTACCTTGGCATCCCCGCGTTTCAGATCAGCGGCATCAACAACCTGGGCAATCCGGGAACGGGCAGCCCGTTCCAGTTTCGCGACAATCAATACCTGGGCGCGATCAATGTGAGCAAAACCAAGGGCTCGCACAACATCCGCGCCGGTTTCGAGCTGGACAAAGTCGGCCTGAATCATTTCCAGCCGCAGGGCGGCGTGTTCCAGACGGCCCGCGGCTCGTTCCGGTTCAACGGCGATCTTACCGCGCTCAAGGGCGGGGCCCCCATCAACTCGGGCAGCCCCTCGAATTCCTGGGCGCAATTCCTGCTCGGATATCCCTCGGAAACCGGCAAAGCCACGCAGTTGTTCAACCCCAACTCGCTGCGCTTCTCCACCTGGTCGGCGTATGCCCGCGATTCCTGGCAGGTGACCCGGAACCTGACGGTCAACTACGGCATGCGCTGGGAATACTACCCCATTTACGCGCACGACAGCTACGGCGCCATCCGTTACGATGTGACCACCTATAACATTCTGATCGGCGGGGAAGGCGGAGTGCCCTGGGATACCGGCGCCACTGCCAGCAAGAAGGGTTTCGCTCCGCGGCTAGGCGCGGCCTATCGCCTGGGCGACAAAACGGTGATCCGCTCCGGTTACGGTATCAGCATCGATCCGGACAACATGCGCAATCAGCGCAACCAATATCCCAACACCGTGGTCTCCGATTACACCTCGCCGGCCACTTACCAATTCCTGAGCTACGTGGGTGTCGCCAACTCCGATGGCGCTTCGCAAGTCAAGCTTTCGGACGGAATTCCGCTGCCGAGCTTTCCGGCTATCACGACGGGCACGCTGAAGCCGTCGCCCACGCCGTCACCCAGCACCTATTTGCCGAGCATCAGCACGGCGAGTTTCCCGAAGAACTTCAATCGCGGATACTACCAGAGCTGGAATTTCTTCATCCAGCATGAATTCTCACCCACGCTGGTGGCAGAAGCCGGATACGTAGGGACGCACGGCGTGCACGTGGATCAGATCGTCAATCTGAATGCCGCGGCTCCCAACACCGGAACGGCCGGGCGCCAGCTTTACCCGTATTTGACGGGCGACCTGAATCAATACACGCCGTTCGGCGATATGACGTACAACGGGCTGCAAACGCGCGTGCGTAAGCGCTTCGGCGGCTCGATGATCATGGCGAGCTATGTGTTCTCCAAATCGATCAATACCGGTTCGGACAACGGCGACGGCGGCCTGTTCCGGAATTTCCCGCTGTCTTACAAGCTGAACAAGTCGCTCTCCGGCTTCGACCGGACGCACACGTTCAATCTCTCCTACGTGTACCAGTTGCCGTTCGGCAAGGGCCACAGCCTGTTGAATCACGGCGCCGCGGCGTGGATCGTGGGCGGATGGCAGATCAGCAGCACGCTGACGCGCGCCAGCGGGGTGCCGTTCACCGTCGGCACGAGTTCCAGTCTGAACGCGCCGGGGCAGAGCAACAGCGCGAACCAGATCAGTCCCGAAGTCCGAATTCTTGGCGGGCACGATCCGAACACGCCCTACTTCGACGGCAGCGCGTTCGCCAACCCTCCGAATGGCGTGCTGGGCTCGACGGGCAGAAATCTCCTGCGCGGCCCTGGCATGTTTGCGATGAACGGCAGCATCTCTCGGATTTTCCCGTTCAAGGAAGGCAAGCTGAAGTTCCAACTGGTCGGCGAGGCGTTCAATGCCACGAATACGGTGATTTTCTCGAATCCGCAGGCGACGTGCTGCTGGGTAACGAACTCCAACGGGACGACCAATTACAACGGCTTCGCGGTGATCACCGGCACCCAGTCCAGCCCGCGTTACCTGCAGGTCGGCGGTTATCTCCGGTTTTAGCACCGCAGGCCCCGGTCTGCGTTGCTGACCCCGTCCGCTGATGTTCCGGCCGGAAGCGCGGCCCGGTCCGGGGCATCAGCGGGCGGGAATTTCGCAGACCGGCTCGATGCGGTCGAGGGCGGCGGCGTCGCCTTTGCCGCGCGGCGCCTTGGATGCGGATGGCCGGACCAAGCGATCCGGCGGGCCGGTGCGGCCGGCGCCGGGCATTCGTGATCGGCGGCTTACCGGATGATCTCGATATAGTCGAGGGCGGCGACTTCGCCTCCGTCGCGCGTGCCTTCGATGCGGATGACGTCGCCGGGGCGCAGCGCGACACCCTCGATGGTCCGGCGCGTCGATGAGGTGGAATCGAGGCGGAACGTGGGCAGGCGCATCGCGGCCGTCCATTCATCGATCGTCTGCTGCCCGATGAGAACGCGGTACTGCGCGGCGCCGTTGGCCTGGTCGAAGTATTCGATGCGCAGCGTGTACCAGCCGGGCTCGCCGTGGAAGGTCATGCTGGCGGCGCATTTCGCGGCGGGCGCGGCGCAGGCGACCGCCTTGCCGCCGCTCGCGTCTTCCGCTGGCGTGACGGGCTGTACGGTGTAGCCGTCGAGATCCATCGCCTCGGCTTCGAAGCGGCCGGGGTAATGGCCGGCGCGGCCTTCTGCGTCGGCGATTCCGGACGCGTTGGCGAACCACGTGGTCACGGCATCGCGCCACACTACCGCCTGGCCGGCCTGATATTCCAGTTGCGCGAGCACGTCGCGGTAGCGCTGCTCGTCGATGCGGCCTCGCAGGGCCTTCCACTGCTGCGCGTACCGCGCGACCGCATCGGCGCCTTCGTAATGCGAATCGTAGATGTACTGGATCACCGTTTTGCCGGAATGCAGGCGGTGCGTATACGGGACGTGGTGCATGAAAAGCAGCAGATCGTCCGGGCAGGTTTCGAGCGATTCGTAGATCCTGGCCACCTGCGGCCGGTACTGGCCGATGAAGCCGGTGCCGGTGGCGACGGTGCGGTCCATGCCGGCGCCTTCGGCATCGGCGCGGTGCCACTGTCCCCAGCCGTTGCGCTCGGAGGCCTCGACGTTCACGCCATAGTGGTTGCCGGTGATGTCGGTGAGGGTCTGGAGACCGAGCGGACCGGTGTAGTTTTCGTAGGTGCGCCAGGAGCTGAGGAGAATGCCGCGGATGGCCGCGGAGGTTTCGCTATTCGCGCCGAAGGTGAGGCGCGTCCACTCGTCCGCGATTTTCTCCGCGCTCAGGTTGGGGTCCCACGCGAGGCGGCCGAAAGCGTAGAGATTGGCCTGCATGAGGTGGTTGCCGGTCCAGTTCTCGTCGAGCCCGACGTTTGCGACACCGGCGAAAGCGCGGACGCGCGACTTCACGGGGCCGGGGCCAACATTGAAATCGAGCACCTCTTTCCACATCGGCGCGAGATACACCGTGTGCTTCGCCTGCCCGAAATATTCCGGTGTGATTTGCAGCTCGATGGCTTTGCCAGTATGATCGATGCCGCCGAAGAGCGGCGATGCCGGTTCGCGCACCTGGAAATCGATCGGGCCGTTCTTGATCTGGACGATGACGTTGGCGTCGAACTTGCCGTCGAGCGGCTGGAAATTGTCGTAGGCGGCGCGGGCGCGGTCGTTCTTCAGATTGCGCCAGTCCATGTGGTGGTCGTAGACGAAGCCGCGGTAGAAGAGCAGGCCGCCGTGCGGCGCGAGGGCGCGCGCGACCACGTTGGCGGCGTCGGCGTGCGTGCGGCCGTAGGTGGAAGGCCCGACGCGGCCTTCGGAATCGGCTTTCAGGACGACGCCGGCTAGATCGGGGACGGCGCGGTAGATCTCGTCGAATTTGCCCTTCCACCAGGCAGCGACGCGCGGGTCGAGCGGATCGAACGTGTCGAGGCCGCCGATGGTTTTGGGGCTGCCGAAATCGACGGCGATGGCGACCTGCACGCCCCAGGGGCGCATGGCGGCGGCGATGCGCGCGATCTCGGGGATGAGCTCCGGCGTGAGCAGCTTCGGGTTGGCGTTGACGTTATTGATGGAGCAGGCCTGGATGCCGACCGATGCGAGGAGACGCGCGTATTCGGCGGCGCGAGTGAGGTCGGCGCGCGCGTGGCCAGCATCCCAAAAGATCGATCGGCCGCCGTAGCCGCGCTCGATCGAGCCGTCGAGGTTGTCCCACTGGTTGATCCAGCGGATCGGGACGGCGGGGGCTTCGGTAATGTTGAGATTATCGAGGGTGCCACCGACGGCGATATGGCGCAGCAGGGCGAAGACGCCGTATAGAATGCCTCGCTCAGAGGAGGCGAGGATCATAGTGTTGTGGGCGCTGCCGCGGACGAGCGTCCGGATTTGGAAACCATCCGGCTGCGCCGTGCTGGCGGCCAACTTGCCGAGGAGAATGGCGTCCTCGTCCGGAATGTCCTCCTGCTCCCGCAAGATTCTGCCAGTCATCTCGCGGACTCCACGCACCAGTTCGTGCTGCGCGGTCAGTGTGAGTTCGCCGTGATCTCTTAAGGCGACTACCACGGCTGGCACGTGGGGGCGCGGAGCAATCGGCTCGTAGCGCAGCCAGGCGTCGCGGCCGGTCTCGGCGTGGGCGGCGAGCGAAAGGAGAAGAGCGCTAATCAGGAATCGAGACGGGGCGATCATCGTTCGGGTCCGCCCAACGATCGTTCGGAATAATCGGAGCCCAGCCGGGGCGTGCGGGGTCCTGGTCATAGGGGTAGCCTCCAAGGCGCCGGTAGAGCTCGGCGTACTCGCGCAGCTTGTCGCGGTCGAGGCGCACGCCGAGGCCGGGGCCTTCGGGCACGCGGATCGCGCCCTCTTCGTAGCGCATTAAGCCGCCGGCGATGATGTCGTCGCGCAGGTGATGATAATGGGCGTCGGCCGCGAAGGAAAGATTCGGGATGACGGCGCCCAAATGCAGCATGGTCGCCAGCTGGATGCCGAGCTCGCCCGAGGAATGCACGGCCACGCCGAGCTGGAAGGTCTCGCACACGGCGGCGGCCTTGACGCACGCGCGGATGCCGCCCCAGAAGGTGGTGTCGAGCAGGATCACGTCCACGGCGGTATCGAGCGCGTTTTGCGCGAGCTGCTCGAAATTCACGACGACGGTGTTGGTGGCGAGCGGCACCCGCACCATTTCGCGTGTGCGCCGCATGCCGTTCAGGCCGTAGACAGGGTCTTCGAGATAGTCGTTGCGCAGGCCTTCGATGCCCTGGCCAAAGCGGATGGCCTGCTCGGTGGACCACACGCCGTTGGGGTCAAAGCGCAGGGAATCGCCAGGGAATTCCGCGGCGACGGCGCGGTAGATTTCGAGCTCGTGATCGGGATGAAAGACGCCGGCCTTGACCTTGTGCGTGGTGAAGCCGTGGCGGAGTTTCATTTCGCGAATGAATGCAAGCACCTGGTCCACGGTGCGGACCTCGCCCGCGCCGGTGCGCGGATCGGGATAGCGGAAGAAGGAGTAAGTGGCGAAGCGGACGCGGTCGCGGAGGCGGCCGCCGAGGATCTCGCAGACCGGTACGCCCCAGGCCTGGCCGAGGATATCGAGGCATGCGAATTCGAGCGCCGCCAGCACCTGGGTGCGGTTGTTATAGAGCGATGCGGTGGGATTCGCGATGCGGAAGCGCATCTCTTCGAGGCGTGCGGGATCGTGACCTACGAGATACGCTTTCATGGCGCGGAAGACTGCTTCGGCCGATTCGCCGCCGCCGCCCATTTCGCCGAGCCCGACGATGCCGTTATCGGTCTCCACCTCGACGATGGTGCGCACGAAGCGCCCCCAATGGCAGCCGTTGGCGTGGCGCAGAGGGGCTTCGAGCGGCACGGTGACGGTGGTCGCACGGATATCGCAGATCCGCATATTTTGTTTCATGGTACAACAAAGTCCCGCGGCGCCCGCGGGGTTATGGCGCCGCGGGAAGCGGCTCATACCCTCAGAGCCGCTGGAGGGAGCCGCATTGCGGGCGGCCGGCGAGGGCAGGCCGGACCGAAGCGATGGCGGGTCAGAAGACACCACCCGGCATAGTGAAGCTGAAATTATTGGTGTTCCCGGTGTAGGTCGTGTGGCTGCCTTCGTGACCGCCCCACGCGTAGTAGAACTTGAACACTGGCAACCCGCCCGCCTGCACCAGGAGCCCGGCGCCGAAGCTGTGGCGGAGGTGCGAGAGGCCGATATCCGAGCGATCGAGCGCGACCCGGCCGGCGTCGTAAAATCCAAAGGCGGCCAGCGGTCCCCACAAGCTGTGCCGGTATTCGGCTTGAAACGCCACGAGGTTGGGTGCACGAAACCGGTAATCGCGGTAGCTGCGCAGCACATCCACATTCCCGATGTCCGTGCCGCCGAGCGTGGGCTGCAGGTAAAACGGCACGCTGTTTCCTGCCGGCGCGTAGGATTCGGTGAATCGGGCGATCAGCGAGAATGCGCCGAGATCCACGCTTGCGGGAAGGGTATACCGGCCCATCCAGATGGCGTCCAGCCGGCGAAAGGAATACGGTGCGCCGGAGGTCTCGTGAAAGAGGCGGTAGCCGGCCGTCAGGCTGGAAGTGAAGCCCTTGGCATGAGGCTCGACCGGGTAAATCCAGGCGATTCCGCCGCCGGCGACTACGTAGGTTGTGCCGGCAGTCAACGCGGGAGTGTCCGATGGCGTGAATTTCTGCTGGATCGAAGGCAGGGTCCCGCCATTTGCCGCGGAAGGACTATTGGAGAGGCCCGATAATGCGCCCGTAAGTGCCCAGCCGCGGGGCAGCGGGTACTCGGCACGGATGGCGGCAGTGGACTGCGCCAGGCCGAACACGGTCTCATTCGCCAGCGAGCTCGAATTGCCCAGGCCGAAATACGTGAGCTGCGGGAGTTCGTAGTGCGCGGCCTCGAGGGTTGCATGAATGTGGCGATTGTTGAGGGTATTGCCGCTGCCCCAGATATCCAGTTTGCCGCCGGCGGTCCAGAAGCCGTTCGAGGAGCCGCGCGCTTCGAGGCTGCCGGAGAAACGAACGGGCGCATCGGCGGCGGCCCGTTCCAGGTTGTAGGCCAGCCCTCCCGCCAGGCCGCTGCCCGGCACGATGCTGCCCACGGCGGGGTGCAGGCCATCTCCGGTAAAGAGCACGCGGCCGAAGTCGATGGCCTTGGAGATCCGGTCGGCTCCGGCGGCCGCCCAAATGTGGCACCAGGTGCGCGCGGTTTCGACGGCCTGTTTGTGCTCCACGCTGGCGAGCCAGGAATGCGGAGCCGTCTTGCCCCACTCCTCGTTTTGCCTTGCGGCGCGGACGTCGCAGGCATCGGCCGCGGCGGCGGCAGCCGCGAATGAGAGCAATGCCGCGAGCCGGAATGCCACGGCAGCCATGGCCCGCGTCATGGCTTGCCTCCGGCCTCCGCCTGCGCCGCTTCGGGATGGAGCGCGGCCATGGCCGTACCGATGAAGCGCGTGGCATCCGCTTCCGTCTGCACGCTGTTGGGATCGAGGAGCGCAGCCAGGCTCGGGTTTTGCTGGGCCAGCACGGCGTGCACCTCATTGACCTGGTCGCGGTGGAGCTTGGTCACCGGATCGGCTTCGGAAGTGACTTCCTCGGGCGAGAGGCGCACCGGTTGCGGCGCCCACTGCGGCATTTCGTCGCGCGGCTCCGTCAACGTGAGGAGCGGCAGGAGCGTGTTGGCCCACTGCTCTCGCGCAAAGGGCGCCTTGGCTTTCGGGTCGCCGATGAACTGAGCCGTGGCGGTGGCGGGAATGGAGGCGTGTTCGAAAAGGGTGTGGTCCACCTTGCCTTTTTCGACGTACGGCGAAACTACGATCGCGGGGACCCGGACGCCGTAGCGGTCGAATTGGAAGGCCGGCGCGGTGGAGGCGAAGTCATCGCGATGGGCCACCACCGGCGGCGCAACGTGATCGAAGATGCCGCCGTGTTCATCCCAAACGATCAGGAGCACGGTGGAGTGCCAGGTGTCGGGATTCGACCGGATCGCCTCGTAGACTTGCCGGACGCAGTTGTCCCCGGCCTGAACATTGTGGTCGGGATGCTGATCCGCCGCGATGACCTCACCGTTGTCGCGGTAAGCGGGTTCGAGAAAGGAGTATTGGGGCAGGCGGTTCTTCCTGCAATCGTCCAGGAAGTCGCCCCACAGGCCGAAATACTGCCGCTGGTTGGCGAGCAGGAACGTCAGCCCCATGGTTCCGCTCCACGGCGCGTAGTAATACAGCCTGGCCCTGGCGCCGGCGGCGGCCAACCGTCCGTAGATGTGCGGCTGGTTGGCGAAGTATACGGGGGACATGTCGAGCCGGCCGAAGGATGTGCCGAAATGGGCGAAAGCCCGGTTCGGCAGGGTGGGGCCGGGGACGGAGGAAAACCATCGGTCGCAAATCACGTAGTTGCGGGCGAGGGCCGCGATGTGGGGCACCTGCTCGGGCCGGAAGCAGCGCATGATGTCCTGGGGATTGCCGCCCTGCTGCTCGTAGCTGCGGGCGAAACCCTCCATATTGGGCTCAGCGGCCGGAGTGCCGACCGGCACGTTGTACATCTGGAGGTACACGTCATCGAAGTCGTGCCCGGGGTCGGCAACCAGTTGGCCCTGGTAATCGGCGCCATCGGTCGTGCGATGCGGCTCTCCCGAGGAGTCCAGATTCGTGTAGAGGTTCCTGGTGACTCCGTCGATCTCGGGATCCTCTGCCATGAGGAATCCGAGGATATGGTCGAAGGAACGGTTTTCCAGCATCAGAACGACGAAGTGCTGGATGTTCGGATTGGAAGCCATCGCGCCTCCCCTGGCAGCGTGATCTTCCTATAGTGCGGTATTCGGGCCTTCCATTACAGCGTTTTCTTTGGGGGGAGAGTCGCGCGGGCTGGGGGCTACTGCAACCGCATGCGCATCTGTTCGTTCGAAACCAGGCCGTCGAAGATCGCCAGCACCTGCTTGCGGTAATGATAAACGCGCTGCAGGTTTTCCCGGAATTCGGCTTCGAAGTCCCGCGCCTTCATCCACTTATCGATCATGGAACGGGGTACGTCGATATCCTGCCGAAGGGTTTCGATATCGTGGCCGCGAAGGAAGAGGCCGTAGAAAAAAGCGGCTTCCCGCTGGGGAGCCAAGGGGTCCTGTTCATCTCTCGCCGTCATAAACGTCTCAGCGAAAATGCCAGTATACCGGGGTCCAGAACTTTCCGGCAAGTGCGAATCCCGGGGGCCTACCTGTTAAGATGACGGAACCGGGAGGAAGGAGCACGTGCCGACACCGATTCGCGCCGCCGCTCGCGTGGAAGCTGCTGGAAACAAACCGAAACTGATCGATGAATACGTCGGCCGGGTGAACTCCGGAACCGAGGCGGTGAGCATCGCGCACATGCGCAGCCCGGGCGGATGGCAGGAGCCCGGACAGACGCCGGGGTTCGACGAGTACACGGTCGTGCTGCGCGGCATGCTGCGGGTGGAGCACCGCGAAGGTACGCTCGAGATCCGCGCCGGACAGGCAGTGATTGCGCACGCCGGCGAATGGGTCCGTTACAGCACGCCGGAGGCGGAAGGCGCGGAGTACATCGCGGTGTGCCTGCCGGCGTTTTCGATGGAGACGGTGCGGAGGGACGAGTAGGGGCGGACCGGCCTGGGAATCCACACGACTCCCGCCAGTTGATGGGCCTCGGTAACGCTGCGTGGCTGCCATGCGCCATTGCGGCTTTGGGCGAGTGGAATGAACTGTGGCAACACAGAACAGGACGCCCCGAAACCGGGGCTCCTCCTGGTTACGCCAAGGGCGGCGACGGCTTGGGTTGCAGGCCTCCTCTATATTTGCGGAGCGGCTTTGGCCACCGCCCAGGAGCCACCTTTCGTCCTCCGGAGCGAAACCAGCGCGGTGCAGATCAACGTCGGCGTCAAGGACCGGGATGGTCTGCCGATTCGTGGTCTGCGCAAGGAAGACTTTAACGTCTTCGACAACGGCAGGAGCCAGCCAATCCAGTTCTTCTCATCGGACAATATGCCAGCCGGCGAGTCCGAAACCGCGCCGGGCCATTCGCCGGTGATGGCCAGCCGATTGATCGCGCTTGTGCTGGATGGTCTCAATACCGAATTTATCGACCAGAGCTATATGCGCGATCAGGCCTTCGAGGCTGTCAAACAAATGGGATCGAACGAATCGCTGGCCGTTCTGACCCTTGTTCCGGGCCTTCCCTTTCAAAGCTTCACGCGAAGCCGTGACCGGTTGTTGGCGGCCATCAATGCGTTTCACCCGAACGTGCCGCCGTATCCGATGAAACGGCGCATTCAGGTTACCCTGGCTGCGCTGAAGACGCTTTCGGACCACATGAAGCAAGGTCCCGGCCGCAAGAGCATTCTGTGGATGACCGGCGGCTTCCCGGAGATCCGCGCTTACGATCGGGTCGTCCAGAAAACTCTCGACCAGATTAACGCTTCGAATGTGGCGATCTACCCTATTATGCGCGCGGTCTGACGGTCGGAAGCGGGATGACCAATATTCAGACCATGGAACGAATCGCCGATTCCACCGGCGGCGAGGCCCTGTACAAGCGGAACGACATTGCCGCTGCCGTCGAGGAGGCTGCCGAAGATTCGCGCTTCACCTACGTCTTGGGCTTTTATGCCGCGAACGGCGACCGCGATTCGAAGTTCCATCAGCTAAGGGTAGAAGTCACCCGCCCAGGCGCCGTCCTACATTACAGACATGGGTATGCGCACCAATAGAGAACGCAACCCGAGCCGGGCCAGGCGCAGAGAAAGCGAATCCAACCGGTATCAGGAGACCGCCTGATTTACAATTGGGCTGCCGCTGATAAGCTACTTACACCGCGCGCTATTCGGCGCGGCTAAATTCAAAGGGAAGGATCTGCTATGACGTGAAAATTGGGGAGAATTCTGCCCTCCTTACTTTTGGTTGTAACTATGACACATGCAAAAACACAACTAGTTACCGTTGAGTCGCCACTGCACTGGATTCTGGCTACCGCATATCATGATCCCGGCTTTGAGGACAAACTGCATGCCGCCACCCCTGAGCTCGAGGTGCGAACCGCTCTCACCACAGTTTTGCCCTATTCGGTAGTCGTAACCAACAATGGTACGGTCCCGGTTGCGGCAATCGCAGTTCGCTTTTCGCTCGGCGTGGGTGGGCGTGTGGTCAACCGGGACTTCTTCTATCACTCTTGGGGCCAGCCCGACCATCCAGTGATCCCAGCGGGGGAATCACGGCTGTTCACGCCGCTCAAGACGGCCAACGCCATCGCGGGTGGCATCATCGGCGCTGATAAGGTGACTCGGGCCCACCCCGGGACGGGCGGCGCGATAAGTCCGCTCGCTCTACCTGGCGAGGCATCTGCCCTCAGCATGGTTGCCGGAGCCGATTCGATCCACATATCCGTGGATCTGGTGATCGCACCGGACGGCCGTTATGCGGGCCCGGACAGCGCCGCTACCATCAGTAAGCTGAATCGGCAGCTGGAAGCATATGGCACGATGCGTGGTGATCTCCTGGCGCGGCTCGAGCATGGTGAATCCGACCAGACAGTTGCCGAGTGGCTAGGCTCCCTGGCGGAGCAGCGGGTGACTCAAGTGCCCGGCAGCACGATTCACCACTTGACGCTGTCCCAGAGGCAGTACGCCTCCACATGGCTGCACGTGCTCAAAACCGGGGGCAGGTCCGGGCTTCAGGCGCTGCTCGCGACCAGCCCGGAGCAGGCGCTTTCCTACATAGTGTCACTAAAAGGAGGTCTCCAATGAACCGGTTGGTGATCGGCCTGTTGTGCCTTCTGGCGGCCGCATCAAGCCTGCTAGCCCAGGGGGTCGCCGGATGCACCCCAGACAACACCTATCCCTGGGCTCTATGGTCCTGCGTCGGCCAAGGTTGCAGTTACGGCTACACTTCCAGCAATTCCGGCTTTGGCACCACCGGGAGCTCTGGCGGCAGCCAAGCCAACTCCTTCAATGCGGTGGGCTGCTTGGCGGTCGGGCAATGCAACACCAATTTTAGCGGGCGGTACATGGATGTAAGCTGGTACCAATACTGGACCTGTAACGCCGGTGGTTACGTGACTGCAACCGGCTCGTCTTCGCTCAACTACACATGGGACGGCGAGACCGGCACCTCCTATTCCACCGGAATGATAGCCGCGGGGCAGGCGACCGTGGGGCCAGCGGGCGGTGTTTACTTCGGATGGGACAGCGACAATTGCGACGGCAGTTTCAGCTATTCAGGACCCTATAGTTTCAGTTGCTAAGCCCTCTGCCCCGCCCTGCTGGGTAGGGATGGGCTTGGGCTCCGGGTAAATCCAGGCGTTGCTGCCCACCTTCGGAATCCATGGCGGCGGTGCTCCTCCCAGTGGTGCACTGCCGCCGCCGCCAGCGCCTCCTGCTTGACGGAGGTATCCGGAACCTTCCCTCCTCGTCCGCCTGCGCGCGCAAATTGCGTACAGGGCGGCGCGGAACAATCCGCTGAACTGTACCTGGCGCGCAGAAATGATCTCGTCATCGACAATGTCGGCCAAGCGGGATCGTCAGCGCCGGGTCGTCGGAAAACTTGCGGTGCTTCTCCGGCGTGACGAGGAAGTGGCTCTAGCTGTCGGCCTCAACGCAGTGGCCCGACTGTTGTATCCTCAAATCCCTTCCGCATTTGTGCTACGTTATTTCTTTCACCGGAATTGGGAGGAACCATGGAGGCCCTCGGCCTTGTCGAAACAAAAGGTTTAGTAGGCGCTGTCGAAGCGGCGGATGCGATGGTCAAGACGGCGAATGTCGTGTTGACGGGCAAGGAGTTCGTGGGCGCCGGGCTGGTTTGCGTGATGGTGCGGGGCGACGTCGGTGCGGTGAAGGCCGCGACGGATGCGGGCGCCGCGGCGGCGCGCCGGGTCGGGGAACTGGTCAGCGTGCATGTGATTCCGCGGCCGCACGAGGAAGTCGAGAAAGCCCTGCCCAACGGCGGCATCGCCGGCCTCAAGAAGTAGGGGCCAATGCTCCAGGATAAAGATCTCCTGTCGATCCAGGAGGTCCGCACCAAGGTCGAAAAGGCGTACGCCGCCTGGCAGCGTTACCGCGCGTTCACGCAGGACCAGGTGGACGCCATCGTCGAGCGCATGGCCGCGGCGGCGCGGGCGAATGCGAAACGGCTGGCGGACCTGGCGGTCGAAGAGACCGGCTACGGCAAGCGCGAAGACAAGTACATTAAGAACCTGCTCTGCTGCGACTGGCTGCCGCGGCGGATGCGGGGCATGAAGACGGTCGGCATTCTGCGCGAGCTGCCGGAGGAAAACCTGGTCGAGATCGGGGTTCCGGTGGGCGTGGTGGCGGCCATCCTTCCGACGACCAATCCAACTTCGACGGCGATCTACAAAACGCTGGTCTCGCTCAAGGCGGGCAATGCCGTCGTGATCAGCCCGCACCCGCGCGCGCGGCGCTGCACGTGCGAGACCGCGGCGGTGCTCTACCGCGCGGCGCGCGAGGCCGGCGCTCCCGAAGACCTCATCCAATGCGTCGAGAACGCGACCATGGAGGGCACCAATGCCCTGATGCGGCACGAGCGCACGGGCGTGATCCTGGCAACGGGCGGGCACGGCATGGTGAAGGCCGCGTATTCGAGCGGCAAGCCGGCGTTCGGCGTGGGCCCGGGGAATGTGCCGGTGCTGGTCGATACGTCGGCCGATCTCGAAGACGCGATCCCCAAGATCGTCACGGGCAAGTCGTTCGATTACGGCACGGTCTGCTCGAGTGAGCAGGCGATCGTCGCGGAGCACGGGCTGCGCGACCGCATCGTTTCTCTGCTCAAGGCGCAGAAGGCTTATATCTGCAACGAGGCCCAGGCGCAGGCGCTCGGCGAGCTGCTGATTACGCCGAACTGGACGGTGAACCCGAACTGCGTCGGCCAGGCGCCCACGAAGATCGCGCAGATGGCTGGCTTCGAGGTGCCGCCGGATACCTCGATTCTGTGCTGCGAGATTTCGGGAGTGGGCAAGCAGCACCCGCTTTCGGCGGAGAAGCTCTCGCCGGTTCTTTCGCTGTATTTCGTGCCCGACTTCGCGGCCGCGCTCGATGCCTGTTTCGCGCTGCTGAAGTTCGGCGGCGCAGGACACACGGCGGCGATCTATTCCAAGAACGACGCCCGCACGCGCGAGTATGCGTTGCGCATGCCGGCCAACCGCGTGCTGGTGAACACGCCGGCGCCGCAGGGCTCGACGGGCATCACGACGAATATCTTTCCCTCGATGACGCTCGGCTGCGGCGCGGTGGCGGGCAACATCACGTCGGACAACGTGGGACCGCAGCACCTCATCAACATCAAGCGGCTCGCTTACGTGGTGCGAAAGCCGGAAGAGGCGTTCGAGATGCCGCTCGATTACCACGCGGCGGGCGCAGGGCAGGCCGCGGCGGCGGGGAGCGCGATCGACCGGAATACGGTGATCGCGGCGGTGGAGCGGTACCTGGCGGCGCGCGGGATCGCGGTGGCGGTGGCGGCGGGCGCCGGCGCGGGTTCCGGTTCCGCTTCCAGCGCGGCTTCCGCCGGGTCCGGGCCTTCCTGCGGCTGTTCGCAGCCCCAACCGGCCGGCTCGGTGGTGGCGAGTGTGGCGGCGGAAGTTGTGGACCGGTTTTTGGCCGGGCGCGGTGCAAATGGCGGGAATACGGGTGGGTATTCTTGACTGACGGGCACGCCGGCCGGGGCGGACCGGCCTGTTGGGGCTGCGCCGCAGATCGTCGATTTTGTATGCGAGGCGGACGTCCGGGCGGCGATACGGGAAGGGCGCAAGATCTATATCGGCGCGAAAACCATCGTTACGCCGGCGGCACGCGACCTGGCGGGCCCCTCTGATATCCTGGTTCTTTCGCAACTATAAGGCATTTTTGTGGATTTGAATCTCGACACGCTGAAACAGGAAATCCTGGACTATCTGGCGGCCAGCGGTTTCGCGCTTTTCCGGAGCAGCCCGGGCGCGCTGGACGGTTTCCCGATGGTGATCTGGGATACCGAACATTATCCCGATTACCAGATGTTTCTGGACGTCGCCTCCAAATGCGGCGCGAAGGTGATTCTCTTCGCCAGCCGGGAGTTCGACTCGACGGACATTGAGGAGATCGAATCGCAGCTCGAAGACGCGGACCTCTCGCGCGAGGAGCAGCGCGAATACGAGTCGCGGCTGCGCGATTTCCGCTCCTACCTGGGCCAGACCTGCTCGATCGAGCTGGCTTTCGATCACAACCAGCGCTTCTACGTCTATGAAGTGCAGCCGGACTGGTTCGGCGAGTACATCGATCTGGAAGACGAGATCAGCGCCCGTTTCTCCGACGATGGGGAGATGGACGAAGACGACAGCCTGGGCGGCTTCTTTTCGAAAAACTAGTGGACCGCCGGCGCCCTTGCGGCCCTCGCGGTGGTCTTGGCGCGGGCCGGGCACACCGGGCCTCCACGGACACGTGACGGCTTGGAGCACGCTCTGATGCGGCATCGCTGGGTGTTGCCGGCGGCCGAAGACACCAGCTCCGCGCTGGCGGCGGCGCTCTCCATTTCTCCGCTGACGGCGCGCATACTGGCGGCGCGGGGGCTCGGCGATCCCGCGGCCGCGGCGCGTTTCCTCGAACCTTCTTTCGAGCATCTCCACGACCCGCTGCAGATGCGCGGCATGGCGGCGGCGGTGGAACGGATCGAGCGCGCCATCGCGGCGGGCGAGAAGATCCTGATCTACGGCGATTACGATGTGGACGGCACGTCCTCGGTCGTGATCCTGACGAAGGCCATCGAGATCGCGGGCGGCGCCGCGGAGTACCACATCCCGCACCGGCTCAAGGACGGCTACGGGATGCGATCGGAAGTGGTCGAAGCGGCGGCGGGCGCGGGCGTGCGGCTGATCGTCAGCGTCGATACCGGGATTCGCGCGGCCGAAGTGGTGGCGCTGGCGAATGCGCTGGGCATCGACGTGATCGTCACGGACCATCACCTGCCGGAAGAGGAGCTGCCGCCCGCGCTGGCGGTGCTGAACCCGAACCAGCCGGGCTGCCGGTATCCCGAAAAGAACCTGTGCGGCGCCGGGGTGGCGTTCAAGCTGGTGCAGGCGCTGCTCGCGCGGCGCGGCTGGCAGACGGGGCGCGTCCGCAACTTCGCGGAATCGTTTCTGAAGCTGGCGGCGATTGCGACCGTGGCGGACGTGGTGCCGCTCACGGGCGAGAACCGCGCGATCGTGGCGCAGGGCCTTGCGGGACTGCGGGACGTGCGCAATCCCGGGCTGCGCGCTCTGCTCGACGTGTGCGGCTTCCCCCGCGGGGCGGCGCCGACGGCGGGCCAGGTGGCCTTCCGCGTGGCGCCGCGCATCAACGCCGCCGGGCGCATGGATCACGCGCAGGCCGCGGTCGAGATGTTTCTGACGGGCGATCCCGCCCGCGCCCGCGAACTCGCCGCGCAATTGCACGAGCACAACACGGACCGCCAGCAGGCCGAAGCGCACGTGCGCGAGCTCTGCGAGCGCGACGGGGTGGACCCCGCGGCCGCGGCGCTGGTTTACTACGCGGAGGACTGGCACCGCGGCGTGCTCGGCATCGTGGCCAGCCGGCTGGTGGAGCGCTTCCACCGGCCGGTGTTCGTGCTGGCGCGGAATCCGGAGGATGGCACGGCGCAGGGCTCGGGGCGGAGCATCCCGGCGTTTCACCTGCTGGATGCGCTCGATTCGATGCGGGACCTTTTCCTGCGCTACGGCGGGCACAGCCACGCGGCGGGGGTGACGCTCGACGTCGTGCGCGTCGAGGAATTCCGCGAGCGCTTCCAGGCGTGCGCGGCGGCGCGGCTGAAGCCGGAGGATTTCGAGCCGCGGCTCGAAATCGACGCGGTTCTGGAGTTGACGGAGCTCACGGACGCGGCCATCGGCGAGCTGTTCCGGCTGGCGCCGTTCGGGCATGGCAACCGTGCGCCGATGCTGGCGGCGCGCAATGTCGCGATTTCCGGTCCGCCCGCGCTTTGGAAGGAGAAGCACCTGAGGGTGCTGGTGCGGCAGAACCGGCGGACGCTGATTCTGAAGGCGTGGAACTTCGCCGCGCGTGCGGCGGAGATGCCGGCCGGGGCCACGGTCGATATCGCGTTTCAGATCGAAGAGGACGCGTATACCGGGTGGTCGGCGGTGCTGCGGGATGTGCGGCCGGCCGAGGCCGGGGCAAGCGCCTGACCGGCCCGGCGGGCTGCGCGGCCATCGCGATATGAAGCTGAAGCTTGAGGGAGACGGGCAGGCGACGGCGCCTGCCCTACCGGGTGATCGATCCGGCCATTCTAACGGCTGGAACGCCGGCGGAGCCGGGAGCTCCCGACTCCAGCGACGAGGCCCATGAGCGCCATCACGATGGTCGACGGCTCGGGAATTTCGACGAACGGGGGGGTCGCGAAGGTGCCGCTAACCGAGATGGACCCGTTATTCGGGGGAATCTGGGTGAAGGCTATGGATACCTGCGCGGGGAAGGGGCCTTGCCCCATCAGGCCGCCGAACGAACCCGGCGTCCAGGCCCCGGATATGAGGACGTTCTCGAAGCCCGGCGCGCCGTGCTGATTGAGGATCGTGCTGCTCTGGAAGGTCCCGAACACGCTATTCCCGAAAGTAAAACTGTTGCCAACGTTGAGGTTGAGCGGAATCGTGCCGAAGGTCTGCATGGGCATGCCGGCTAAGACACCCGAATTGACAAAGCTCGAAGTCCAGTCACCGATCGTGAAGGTCGTGGCCGTGTTAATGTTCCCGTTGGGTGAACCATTGGCCGTCGAGGGGCTCAAGGCGATGAAGCCCTGGGTCGCGGTCGGCGGCGGATCGGGCTGCGCAGCGCTCGTCAAGTGCATGACCTCGGCTTGGGCGCCGGTGGTCAGGAACAGGCAGATTGCCACTGCCGAAACTCCAAAGACTGTTACTGGACGCATCGCGAACCTCCCTTGAATAGACTTTGTAGCCCGATCCATTCCTTCCGAGTGTTTGGAACGGCACGGTGTAATATTTTGCGGTGTGATCATAAACCGCGCAGCACTGACATCGGGCAACAACAGGCCGGACGCGGCCGCGTGCCCTTCACCAAGCCGCGTCACAGCAGGCAACCGCCTGCCCCACCGGACAACGATCTACGAGTTCTTAGCGGCAACCCTCGGGGAGCCGCCGCGACGCCGGCGCAATCGGTAGCTCCCTACTCCGGCGGCGAGACCCATGAGGGCCATTACGATGCTCGACGGCTCGGGAATGGTGCTCGAGGGGGTCTCGACGAAGCTGCCGCTGGCCGAGATGGACCCCGTACCTGGGGGGCTTTGGGTGAGGGCGATGCTTAAGTCCGCCGTGAAGGGTCCCTGCCCCATCAAGCCGCCGTAAGAGCCCGGCGTCCACTGGCCCACCACAAGGAAGTCCGCGAAGCCCGGTGCGCCCCCCTCATTGATGATCGAAGTGCTCGCGAAGGTGCCGAACACGCTATTGCCAAAAGTAAGACTGGTGGGGATGGTGATGTTGAACGGAACATTGCCGAACGCCTGCATCGGCATACCGGCGAAGATGCCGGTATTGACAAGCGTCGAGACCCAGTCCCCCAGCGTGAACGTGGTGGCGGTGTTGATGTTCCCGTTTGGCGAGCCATTCGCCGTCGTGGTGCCGAGGGCGTCGAAGCCCTGGGTCCCTGACGGCGGCGGATCGGCCTGCGCAGCCGTCGTTAGGTGAATCACTTCGGCCTGAGCGCCGATGGTCAGGAACAGGCAGATTGCCAAGGCCGAAACGCCGAAGGCAAGTACGGAACGCATCGCGAACCTCCCTGAGACCTTGTACCCCGATTCGCGTCCCATCGAGTGTTTGGAACTGCACTGTGAAATGCTTTGCGGTGCGATCAAAAACCCGAAGCCGTAGCGCCGGCGTGGTGGACAGACGCAATGCCTCGCGATGTGCGCGTGAGCACAGCCGAGGGGCGCTGGTTCGTCTGTAGATGCGCAGGAAGGCGGGGCCCGCGGGGCCGGGCCCGGTCGAGCGGCGCCGGAATCGACCGCGGGCCGGAGACCATCGGCGCCGGGGGCTTCTGCTCAGCCCTTGCTTTGCTTATCGCCGGCCAGTATGATCGTCGGAAGTCCTTCACTTGGGCAGTTTTATGCAGCCGGCCAAGAGTGTCACCCGATTTGCCCGCGCATTCCGGTGGCTTGCTCTCGCGGCCGGCGCGTCGGTGTTCTGCCTGTATGTTTATGCTTCCGTTGTGATCTGGCGTTACGGACCGCAGGCGCCGCAGCCCGGCTGGACCGCTGCACGATCCGGCGCGGGATGGTACATCCGAACGGTGGATGCGGATGGGCCGGCGGCTGGAGTTCTGGCGCCCGGCGACCGCGTCCTGGCAATCGATGGCGACGCGCGCTACGCGGAGGTAGACCCAGCCCTGAAGCTGAATTTCCTCGCTCCGCAACAGTGGTATTCCATGCAGGTCGCCGGAGCCGGCGCGCCGCGGCTCGTGCGGCTGCAGTCGCGGGTGACACGCAATCGCACGAATGCCGCATTCTACCTTTCGCTATTGATTTCCGGCCTGGTATTTTTCGTGGCCGGGATGGCACTCGGCCTGGTTCTGCCGGGTTCGGCGTTGACGCGCCTGGGATCGGTCGCCTCGCTCGCGTTTGCACTCCACGTCGGCGGCTTGATTCTGTGGCCATTTGCCGCCATCGTGCCGCCGGGACAGCGGGCGCTGTGTACGGCGGCCGGCTGCGTTCCTCCGTGGCACATGGTGCTGGGCTATCTGTTCTTTTCCGGCTTTCCCAGAGCGGTAAGCGAAGGACCGGCCTGGCGGGCCACCAAGCTCCTGATCTTTGTTTATGGCACGCTCCTGTTCTTGCCGCGAACCATTCTGAAGTTCGTGGCGCTACAGGACGAGGAATCGGCGATTCACTATCACCTGAGTCATCATGCATGGATTGCGCCGTATCAGGCGCATGGCATCGCGCTGAGCAGCGCCTTCAAGCTCGTGGTCGCGGCGGCGGCCTGCCTGGTGCTACGCCGTAATTATCGGATGCTCGCGGAATCGCCGGACCTTCGCCGGCGGGTGAAATGGGTCACCCTCGCGGCGGCGGCGACGATCTTCCTGCCGGGTGCCTTCACACTGGCGACGGCCGCAACCGGCAACTGGCTGTTACCCAAGAGCGGCTCGTATTCGGCCGACATTATCGTGACGAACCTCTTCTCCACGCTCATGCCGGTTACGTTGGCCTACGCTGTGATCAAGGACCGGGTGTTGGGCATCGACGTGGCGATGCGCCGCGGAGTGCAGTACGTCTTCGCCAGGAATTCCCTGCGGCTGCTTCTGCTCGTTCCGCTGCTGGCCATCGCGTGGAACATCGCCACGCACACGAATCGCACGGTGGCGGAGTTGGTGACCGGCGGCTCTCTCTCCTCCTACGGCTTCGTGCTGCTGACGGCGGGGTTGAGTCTGCAATACCGCAGGCGGCTGACCCTGTGGCTGGATCGCCGGTTTTTTCGGGACGTGCTGGCGGAGGAAGTGATCCTCCTCCAGCTCAGCGAACATTTGAAGACGGCCGATTCGGCGCCGGAAATTCTGTCGATGGTCGGGACACAGGTGGGAGCCGCCCTGCATCCCCGGTCCATATATGTATCGTGCTGCAACCGGGGCCTGGGTACGCCGGAGCCGGCGGAATACTCGCACGGGGAGATCGGCGAAATTCCGGGACGGTATAAGGAAGAGTTGCGGAAGCTCGCGGATGAATCGCGAAGCATCCTGGAAATCGCGGCGGAGTCCCGGCAACTCCCGCCCTGCCTCTCGGGGGCGTTCGAGAAGCTCGGGCTCCGGCTGCTGATTCCGGTCAGGGACTCCGAGCGGCGGACCGTGGGCGTGATCGTTTTGGGTGAGAAGCGATCGGAAGAGCCGTACACAGCGTCGAACCTGAACCTGCTCAGGGCCATCGCCGCGGATATGGGATTTGCGCTGGAGCTGGTGTGGCTCAGAGAGCGGGTGGACAGCGAGCGGAGGATGCGGAACGGCGCGCTGGCTCTGCTGGACCGCACGGGATTGAACCTGGTCCGTGAATGCGAGCGGTGCGGAGCGTGCTACGACGAGACGGCGCAGCGGTGCGCCGCGGACGGCACACCCTTGACTTCGATGCTGATGGTCGAGCGCGTGATCCACGGCAAATACCGGCTCGATCAGCGGATCGGGAAGGGAGGCTACGGCGCTGTGTACGAGGCCTGGGATTTGGGACTCCGGCGGAGCGTCGCAGTCAAGGTCGTTACCGGCGGGCTGCTGACGCACCCCTCCGCGATGCGCCGCTTCGAGCGCGAAGCTCAGGCCGTCGCCCGCCTGCGTCATCCGAATATCATCGCGGTATACGATTACGGGCCGGCGCGTCCGGACGGCGCGTATCTGGCGATGGAGCTGATTCGGGGCGTAACGTGGAGAAGCGAACTGAGGCGCCTCGGCGTGTTTTCGCCGCCGCTGACCGCGGCCCGGTTCGACCGGCTTCTGGACGGCGTCGCCGCGGCCCATCGGGAAGGAGTAATCCATCGCGATCTGAAGCCGGAGAATATCCTCATCGTCCCCGAGACCGACGGGCCGGGTTCCATCAAGATCCTGGACTTCGGACTGGCAAAGGTACGGCTGGTCGACGGGAACGATGCCGAGAGTCTTACGGTAGCCGGAACGGTTGTTGGAACGCTCGGTTACATTTCTCCGGAACAGTTCACGGGAGAACAAATCGATGAGCGGAGCGACATATTCTCGCTGGGTATCATCGCGGTGGAAGCACTTACTGGCAGACGGCCCTTCCGCGGGCGGACGGCGGGCGAAATCCTCCGGTCGTTGCTGAACGATCCCATCGAGATCCAGGCGGACGGACGCGATGGCCATCAGATCAAACGCGTGCTGCGCCGGTGCCTGGCGCGCGATCCCGCGGGCCGCTACCGGTCGGTGAACGAGATGCGGGCGGAACTCATTCCCCTGCTGCGGAACTGCCGGCCGCTTGCCGTGCGGCTGGACCGGCGCGAGACGATCGACACGATGACTATTTCGGGTTGATTCCGCAGCCCTTCAATGTTACAGTGAACCACCACCCGGCTATTCGCGAAAGGAGTGTGCGATGAGTTGGCCATTTACCACATTTGACATAGCCGATAAGGATTTTGCACGGGTAATTCTAAGCCACGAGATTACTGTCGAGGTCGCCCGGACTGCCGGCCTTCTTTCCCTTCTGAACGATTTGCATGGCAGCGTTGCGCTGCGGCAGCGGATGCGGCTGGCTCCGGACATCGTAATCGCAGAGCGCGGAATGGCAATTCCGCGCCGCGGCTCCGTCAGCATGCGTGAGTTCCGGAATGGCGGATGGGAGCTCAGCATTACCATCACCGCGGACGGTTACGCGTTCATCAATGGCTTCAGCACCGAGTCGGGCTTTTATAGCGCGCATCACCCGGAATTAGTCTGAGCCGCCGGTCCATGAGCCCGTGCAGCGTTCGGGCTACAATAAACCCCATGTTTCGTACACTCCTTACGGCGGCACTCGCCGCTTTGGCGCTGTATGCGCAGGGCGGGCGCGGAAGCGGCGGCGGGCAGCAGGCGCCGGCGCGGATTCCTTCGATCGAAGAGCGCACCAGCGGCATGCGGAAAATCGACGGATATTTTCCCATGTACTGGGAGGAACGCACCGGCAGCCTGTTTCTGGAGATCCCGCGGTTCGATACGGATTTCCTCTATGCCACCGGGCTGGCAGCCGGGCTGGGATCGAACGACATCGGCCTCGATCGCGGCCAGGAGGGCGGAGGGAAAATCGTCAGCTTCCACCGCGTCGGGCCGAAGGTGCTGCTGGTGCAGGGCAACGAGAATTTCCGGTCGTCGAGCGAGAATCCGGCGGAGCGGCGGTCGGTCGAGGATTCGTTTGCGAAATCGGTGCTGTGGGGGTTCACGGTGGCGGCGGAATCCGGCGGGCGGGCGCTGGTGGACGCCACCGATTTCCTCGTGCGGGACGGCCACGGCGCGGGCAATGCGCTCGGGGCCGGCGGAGTGTACCGCGTCGACCGCACGCGCAGCGCGGTGTACCTGGAGCGGACCAAAGCGTTCCCCAAGAACACCGAGATCGAAGTGACACTGACCTTCGTGAATGAAGCGGCAGGCGGGCGCGGCGGGTTCGGCGGGGGGCCAGCGCAGGGGCCGCCGCCGATCGTGGTGACCGCGCCGGGCGCCGCAGCAGGGGGCGGACGTGGGGGCCGCGGCGGCGGATTCGGCGGCGGGCTGTTCAGCGGCACCGTCGCCAGCGTGACGCCGACGGCCGAAGCGGTCACGCTGCGCGAGCACTATTCGTTTGTCGAGCTGCCGGACGGCAATTTCAAGCCGCGCCTCGACGACCCGCGCGCGGGCTACGGCGGTCTGCAGTTCGTGGATTACAGCGTGCCGATCGGCGAGCCGATGGTGCAGCGCTACATCCGCCGGCACCGCCTCGAAAAGAAGGACCCGAATGCGGAGATCAGCGAGCCGGTGAAGCCGATCGAATACTGGGTGGATCCGGGCGCTCCGCCGGACGTGCAGAAGGCGCTCATCGAAGGCGCGATGTGGTGGAACCAGGCGTTCGAAGCGGCGGGGTTCCGCAACGCGTTCCAGGTCGCGGTGCTGCCGCCGGGCGCCGACCCGATGGACATCCGGTACAACATGATCAACTGGGTGCACCGCTCGACGCGCGGGTGGTCGAGCGGCGCGACGGTGACGGACCCGCGCACGGGCGAGATCATTAAGGCCACCGTCACGCTCGGCTCGCTGCGCGACCGCCAGGACTACCTGATCTTCGAGGGGCTGCTCTCCCCGTACACGACGGGCAACGAGAAACCGGACATTCTGTACCAGACCGCGCTGGCGCGCATCCGCCAGCTTTCCGCGCACGAGGTGGGGCACACGCTGGGGCTCGGCCACAATTACTACGATTCGACGCAGGGCTGGATTTCCGTAATGGATTACCCGCACCCGCAGGAGAAGCTGCGCGAGGACGGAACGATCGACATCTCGCAGGCGTATCCGCAGCGGATCGGCGAGTGGGATAAGGTCGCGATCGATTACGGCTACCGCGTGCTGCCGGCGGGGGATGAGAAGGCCGCATTGACGAAGATTCTGGACGATGCGTGGGCCAGGGATCTGCGGTATCTGACGAACCAGGACACGGAGGCGCATCCCCGCGCGGACCAGTGGTCGAACGGCGTGAACCAGGCGGAGGAGCTCAACCGCATCATGAAGATCCGGCGGGCGGCGCTCGACCGGCTGGGCGAGCGCGCCATCCGCAACGGCGCACCAATGGCGACCATCGAGGAGCCGCTGGTGCCGATCTTCATGTATCACCGGTATTCGGTGGAATCGGCGGCCTCGATGGTGGCGGGAATCGACTACATCTACGCGATGCGCGGTGACGGACGCACGCCGGTGAAGTGGGAGACCGCGGCCAACCAGCGGATGGCCCTCGATGCCCTGGCCAACACGCTCAAACCCGCGGAACTGGCCGTACCCAAACAGGTGCTGAACGCGATTCCGCCGCGCCCGCCGGGGTTCGCGCGGCACCGCGAGCTGTTCCCGCGGACGACGGGAGACGGTTTCGATCCGCTGGCGCCGGCTACGGTCGCTTCCGATGTGACGATCGGGTTCGTGCTGCAGCTCGACCGGGCGGCGCGCATGGTGGCGCAGCATGCGGTCGAACCGTCGCTGCCGGGGCTTGAAGAAGTGATCGACCGGCTCACGAAAGCGATCTTCGACGCCCCGGCGGCCACGACGTATGAAGCGGAGATCCGGCGCGCGGAGGAACGGGTGCTGGTGGATCGCGTGATGTGGCTGGCGCAGGCGGCGCCGAATTCGGAAGTGCGGGCCATCGCTTCGCTGAAGCTGCAGCGGCTGGCGCGCCGGTTGGGCCAGCCGGCGGCGGGGCGCACCGAAGCGGACGAGGCGCAGCACACGCTGCTCGCGGCGGACATCAGGCGCTTCCTGGACCGGCCGGCCGACACGTGGCGCATGATGCCCGCGGCGGATGCGCCGCCCGGAGCGCCGATCGGCGATATGCCGCTCGATTGGCTGGCGCCGGCGCCCTGGAGGTAGGGGCCGGCCAGGCCCCTACTTCTTCCTGGTGAAAATGCTCAGATCGATCGCGTCCGCCATCGCCTGATACCCGGCGTCGTTGGGGTGGAGATGGTCGCCGGGGTCGAATTCGGCGCGGATCTTCTTCGGATCGGCGGCGTCGCGGGTTGCCTTTTCGAAATCGACTACCGCGTCGAAGTGGCCGGGCGTGCGGATCCATTCATTGACGGCCTCGCGAACGGCTTCGCCGTGCTCGCGCTGGTAGCCCGCGCCGCCGTAGGGCGTCAACGTGCAGCCGATGATCCGGAGGCCGTGCGTGTGGGCGCGCTCGATCAGTTGGCGGTAGCCGGCGATGATGTCGGCGGCCTCGACGTTCTCGCCGGTGTTCGTATCGGAGTGCCCGATATCGTTGATGCCTTCGAGCAGCATCACCCATTTCACGCCGGACTGGCTGAGGACGTCGCGGTCGAAGCGGGCGAGAGCGCTCGAACCGGCGCCGTCGCGCAGGACGCGATTGCCGCCGATCCCCATATTGCCGACCGCGATTGCGGCCGTCTCCTTTTTCGCGGCCAGGCGGGCGGCGAGCAGCGCGGGCCAGGCGTGGTTGGATTCGTTCGAGGAGCGCGCGCCATCGGTGATGGAATCGCCGTAGGCGACGATCAGGAAAGAACTGGACGGCGCCATCACGTCAATGCCGGCGAGGTAATAATACTGCTGCGTGACGATCGGCTCTTCGATGGCGGGCCGCGCCGTGGCGTCGCCACTGGTGACGTAGGCGTTATGCAGACCGGTCGCGTGATTGGTGGGCGGCCCGGTCTCACCGGGAAAGAAGAGGCTGACAGCGACATCCGCGAGCGCGGGGATGGTGAGGTCCACGGGATCGCTGAGGATGACGGCGCCGGGGCCGATGGTTACGCCGGGCCGGCCGTCGAAGGCCAGGGCGCGGTCGCTCGTGGGGACAATGGCCGAATCCTTCTCGCGCAGCGCGATGTGGGCGGAGGCGACCGTCACCGGGGCGGCCCCGAATGCGTTCGACAGTTTCACCCGCACGCGTTTTCCGGGAATGCTGACGCGCGCAATCATGCGCACCGTCTGGTTATGGAATCCGCGGATACCAATGGCCTGGGCGGGAGTCGCGTTGGCCCGCGCGGCCGGCGCGGGGCCGGTGTGAGCCAGGGTCTCGGCGGTGGTCCAGGTCGCGACCCAGTGATCCTGCGCGGGAAGAACCAGCGCCGCCGCGGCGGCAAGGGGAAGCAGGCGGAGCAATCGCATGGCGTCGATTATGGCACAGGTCCGCTCACCCGATCTTCACGTCATCCATGACAAGCCCTTCCACATGCTCGATGACGTTCGGCTTGGCCACGGAATCGAACCGTAGATGGTGCAGGCGGATGTCGCGGATCGGCGCATTGGCATAGCCGCGGAGCGAGAGCGCCGTGGCGGCCTGACGGCAGTGGACGTTTTCCACGGCGACGTCGCGCACCACCGGGGTGAACGGGCCGCGGGGGCCTTCCTCGTATTGAAAGTCGATCTCGATCGCAGGGCCGGCGACCTGGCCGGCTTCGATCTCGCGCATGTAGACGTGCTCGATGACCCCGCCGCGCATGGCGTTGTTCTTGAAGCGCAGGATGCGTTGGAGGTGCGGGCTGTCCATGTGGCAGTTGCGGGCGTACACGTTGCGGATGCCGCCGGAGCATTCGCTGCCGAGCGTGACGCCGCCGTGCCCGTCCTTCATCGTGCAGCTCTGCACGACGATGTTCTCGGAGGGCGCATGCAGGCGGCGGCCATCGGCATTGCGGCCGCTCTTGATCGCGATGCAGTCGTCGCCCGTGTCGAAGGTGCAGCCGTCGATGAGGACATCGGTCGAGGACTCGGGATCGCAGCCGTCGTTGTTGGGCCCGTGGCTGGAAATGTTCACACCGCGCACCGTAACGTTCCGGCAAAGCACGGGGTGGATCTCGTACATCGGTGAATTGACGATCGTCACGCCCTCGACGAGCACGTTTGTGCACCGGTAGGGCTGGAGGAACATGGGGCGCAGGAACGCGCCGTCACCGAAGACGCGCTTCTCGACCGGAACGCCGCTCTCGGCCATCTCGGCCAGGGCGGCGCGGGCCTTGCGCTGGCTGCGATCGGGCGCGGCGCCGCGGCCCGTCCACGGCCACCAGTGCTCAGGCCCGGCCTGGCCGTCGAGCGTGCCTTCGCCGGTGATCGCGATGTTGCGCTGGTCCAGGGCGTAAATGAACGGCGAATAGTTCATGCACTCGATGCCCTCGAAGCGAGTGAGAACGATGGGGTACTGCCGCGGGTCCTGGCTGAAGCGAATCGTCGCGCTTTTGGCGAGGTGAAGATTGACGTTGCTCCTGAGATGAATGGCGCCGGTGAGCCAGTCGTCTTCCGGGACTACGACGCGGCCGCCGCCTGCCGCATTGGCGGCGGCGATGGCCCGGGCGAAAGCTTCGGTGCAATCCGTCTTGCCGCCGGGTTTGGCGCCGTAGCGGGTGATCGGAAACTCGCGTTCCGGGATGGCGGGAGGCTGGATGCGCTTCAGGATCTCCGGCACCGCATCCCAGGGGTCGCCGGCGGCACGGCCGAGGCGCGGGCGCAAGGCGGCAGCCGCGGCAGCGGACAGCAGCGCGCGGCGGGAACAGGTAAACATGACAACGACATAGTAGCAGCAGAGCCGCGGCCCGAAGCGGACGGTGCTCCACGCGATCGTTTAGCGCAGCTAAACGATCGATTTCGTATCCTGCGTTTGGCTTCAGCCACACCGGGTCCTATAATCGGGATTTCTTATGCTGACCTTGGGGAAGTTATCGCTGGGCGTCGGCGACCGTTTCGCGCACCAGGCCGCGGCCCAGCTTCGGGCCTGCATGCTGGCGGCGGATTGCGGCGCGGAGATCGTTCCGGTGTGGAATAAGTCGAATCGGGAGCATCTGATTGTCGGCTCGGAGCCCGCCAGCGTGCGCGCCGCCGCCGATGCCGCGGTGCGGGAGCTCGGCTGGCGCCGCCCGTACCACGTGGATGCCGACCATATCAATCTCGGCACCGTCGGCCGGTTCCTCGATGCGAGCGATTTCTACACGATCGACGTCGCAGCCGCGATTGGCCAGCCGGCCGCGGCGGCGGATGTGGACGCCTTTCTCGCCCGGCATCCCGAGCTGATCGGCAGCTTTTGCGTTCCGGGGATCGCGGAGCGGTTCACGACGTCGCGGGAATCGGTCGCGCGGATCGCCGCGCAGTACCTGTTCGCGGTGCAGGAGGCGGGGCGGATCTACCGGCACGTGGCGGAGCGGAAGGGCGCCGGCAACTTCATCACCGAGGTCTCGATGGACGAGACCGATGTGCCGCAGACACCGCCCGAGCTGCTGGTGATCCTGGCGGCCATCGCGGACGAGGGGATTCCGATCCAGACCATCGCGCCGAAGTTCACGGGGCGCTTCAACAAGGGCGTCGATTATGTGGGCAACGTGGCGCAATTCGAGAAAGAGTTCCGCGAGGATCTGGCGGTGATCGCGCACGCCGTCGAGCGCTACGGCCTGCCGGCAAACCTCAAGCTGAGCGTGCATTCGGGTAGCGATAAGTTCTCGATTTACGGCGCGATCCGGCGCGCGCTGGCGGCTACCGGCGCGGGCGTGCACGTCAAGACGGCGGGCACCACGTGGCTCGAGGAGCTGATCGGCCTGGCGGAAGCGCGCGGCGCGGGGCTGGCGCTCGCCAGGGAAATTTACGCGGAAGCGTATGCGCACTGCGACGAGCTGTGCGCGCCGTATGCCTCGGTGATCGATATCGACCGCGCACGGCTGCCCGAGCCGGCGGAGGTGAAGGAGTGGTCGGCGGAAGAGTACACCGCGGCGCTGCGGCACGACCGGTCCAATCCGTGGTACAACCCCCACCTGCGGCAGTTGCTGCATGTGGGGTACAAGATCGCGGCGAAGATGGGTCCGCGGTACACGGCCATGCTGCGCGAGTGCCGCGAGACGATTTCGCGCAATGTTACGGAAAACCTGTTCGAGCGCCACATCAAGCCGCTGTTTGTAACCAGCCTGGCCGCCGATGAACACCGATGAACGCGGATAGCAAGCGGGTGCAGATCGGTGTTTGTCTGCGTTTATCCGCGGCTCTTCTGTTCGGGGCGGTGATCGTTCATGCAGCCGGCGTAATCGTGGCGGGCGATGGCTCGGGCGGCTTCACGACCGTGTCGGCCGCCCTCGAGTCCGGCGCCAATGACATTCTCATCAAGCCGGGGATCTACCACGAGCGGCTCGTCATCGACCGGCCGCACGTCGCGCTGCGCGGCCTCGGAGCGCGGCCGCAGGATGTGGTGCTCAGCTACGATCTGAGCGCGGGGACTGCCGGGGGAACGACAAAATCGGCCAGCGTGACCGTCTCGGGCGACAATTTCTACGCGGAAAACCTGACCATCGAGAATACCTTCAGCCGCACGCGGCCGCTCGAACAGGAGGGGTCGCAGGCCGTGGCGCTGAAGGTGACCGCCGACCGTGCGGTGTTCCGGCGCGTGCGCTTCCTGGGCTACCAGGACACGTTGTACGCCGCCAGCAAGAGCTGCGTCTCCGATGCGGGGCCGTGCGTCCCGGCGCGCCAGTACTTCGCGGATTGTTACATCGAAGGCAACGTGGATTTCATTTTCGGGGACTCGCTGGCGTACTTCGAGAATTGCGAGATCCACGCCCTCGCGCATGGGCAGGTCATGATCACCGCGCAGAGCCGGCACTACGCGGAGGAGCCCAGCGGGTATGTGTTCGACCATTGCCGATTGACGGCGGAGCCCGGCGCCAGGCATATTTATCTCGGCCGGCCGTGGCGGGCGTACGCCACCGTGGTGTTTCGCGACACCCAAATGGACGCGGAGATCGAGCCGGCCGGCTGGCACGAATGGGAGCATAACGGGAAACCCTCGCTGCCGACGGCATTTTACGCGGAGTATCATTCGCGCGGACCGGGCGCCAATCCGGCGCGGCGGCAGTTGACCGGTGCGGAAGCCGCGCGATTCGAGCGGCGCAGATTTCTCGCAGGAGAGGATCGGTGGGAACCTTCAGAAGTGCATTGATTTTCGGCGCGTTCTGCGCCGCGGCGGCCCACGCGCAGGATACGCGCCACGTCACCGAGCCGAAATTCCCGCCCGCTTGCGCGGAGCTGCCCGCTCAGCTCACGGCCATCGACGGCAACAGGACGCTGGCCGAGGCCGACGAGTCGCGCCTCGATACCGCGCGCATCCAGAAGGCGCTGGACGGTTGCGGCAGAGGTCAGGCCGTGGTGCTGCAGGCTGCGGGCGGCCACAACGCGTTCCTCACCGGGCCGCTCGAACTGCGCCCCGGTGTGACCCTGCGGGTGGACGCGGGGGCGATCCTGTTCGGCTCGCGCGATCCCAAAGTGTACGAAGTGCGGCCGGGAAGCTGCGGCCTGGTCGATCAGAACGGCCGCGGCTGCCGCCCGATGATCGCGGGCGACGGCGTGGCCGGCGCCGGCGTCATGGGGCCGGGAACCATCGATGGCCGCGGATGGGCGAAGCTGCTGGGCCGCGACGTAAGCTGGTGGGATCTCGCCGAGCAGGCGCGCAAAGGCGGCTCGCAGAACGTGCCGCGGATCATGGTCCTTTCCCGCTGCAACAATTTCATCCTGTACCGGCTGACCTTGAAGAACTCGCCCAATTTCCACGTGTACTACGGGCAGGGCGACGGCTTCACGGCCTGGGGCGTGACCATCGACACGCCGGGCAAGGGCGCGCGCAACACGGACGGCATCGACCCCGGCTCCTCGACCAACGTCACCATCACGCATTGCTACATCCACACCGGCGATGATCAGGTCGCCATCAAGGCGGGCGGCCACGCCGCGCACATGACCATCGCGCACAACCATTTCTACACCGGCCACGGCATGTCGATCGGGAGCGAGACCTACGGCGGCGCGGAGGCGATCCTCGTGGAAGATCTATCGATCGACGGCGCGGATAACGGCATCCGGATCAAATCCAATGCGACGCGCGGCGGTCTGGTCCGGGGCATCGTGTACCGCGACGTGTGCATCCGCGACACGAAGAACCCCATCTACATGGATTCCGATTACGAGCACGCCGGCAAGGCGGCCGGAACCAGACTGCCGCAGTTCACCGCCATCGAGCTGCACGACGTGCGGGTCCAGGACGGCGGCAAGATCACGCTACAGGGCTTCGACGAGCAGCACCGCCTGGGAATGCGCTTCGATAACGTGATTCTGGATCCGTCGCCGAACCTGAAGTTCGCGGCCGAACACGCGCAGCTCGAATTCGGGCCGGGGCCGGTGAATTTCCTGCCGGAGGGCCCGGACGTAACGGTCACGGGCAAGCCGGGCAAGGGCGCGCCCAACGCGTGCGTGGGCAAGTTCGTGCCGCTGCCGGGCCGCTAAGCCGTGCGCACCACCGGTATCCGCTCCGCAGCGGGCGGCAGCGGCGGAAACTCCGTGTAGGGCTCGGCCTGATACCAGTAGCCCACAGAGAAGAAATTATCCCCGCGGTCGTTGGCGTGGCCGTGCTCCATGGTGTGCTTCAGATAGCGGCGGAACGTCACGGGATTGTCGCCGTGCCAGCGGTAGCAGCAGTAACGGCCGCCGGTGCGCTCGGCATTGACGATCAGGGGCGCGCCGTACATCGCGTGCGCGAAGGGTGTCGCGCCATCGCGGCCGCCGAAGTCCCAGCTTCCGAGGAAATAATCCTCCGATCCCGTGCCGGTGATGAGCGGCTTCGTCTCGTCGTCGACGAAGATCATCTCGTCGCCCTCGCCCCACCAGCCGTTTGCGTTCTGCAGCACCCCGAGCGTGACGCCCATCAGATGGCCGCGGCCGCGCGTTTCGCAGTAGACGTGATTGTGCCGGCCGTCGAGGTTCACCTTGGGGCCGGTGGCCGCCACCGGCACGCACGGCGCCGCCTGCCGGTATTGCGCGTGGAAATAGAGCGCGTCCGCCGGCAGCGCAGGGACGGTCATGTAATCGATATTGGAATAGAAGCTGCCGACCTCCTGCTTGCCCTCATTCGTGACGGTCAGCCGCGCCGCGCGCCGGTACGGCATGGCGAAGTAACAGTTGAGCGACTTACCGGGCGAGCAGGCCAGGTATTCTGATTGGTAATTGAAGTAAGTGCCGAGATTGAGGCCGAAGAAATCGCCGATCGGAGTCTCGATGCTGGGCCTGGCATTCCCGTCCCAGTAGCCGCGGAGCACGAGCTCCTTCAGGTGATCGTTGCTGCGCGCGGCGATGGTGAACCAGATGTGCGTGATTACGCCCGGGCCCTCCGCCTGAAAGACATCCAGCGTGCCCCCGGCGGGAATGTTCCAGAAATCGCGGTTTCCGCCGGTGCGATCCCAGCTCCCCTGCTTGAGCGAGCGGTGTTCGAGCGCGCGGGCGTAGCGCGGTAGCGGCGGCGCCGCGCCGGCGGGCGTGCCCGGTTGCGGCGCGGCCTCGGCGGCAGTGGCGAGACCGGCGGCGCCCATCAGGCGCTGGAGGAAACTGCGGCGATCGTTCGGCATAATTACCTCCCGAGGGCTTCCGCAATGGCCTTTTCGGCCAGCGGCGCCATCACGGCGTAGCCCGCGGCGTTGGGATGAAGGCCATCGTTGGTCAGCTCGGCTTTGAAGAAGCCTTTGTCGTCCACCGTGGCGGAGAAATAATCGAGATACACGAAGCGGTTTTGCGCGGCGTAATCCTTCAGCCACCGGTTGATCGCGAGGATGCGCTCGGGCGGGCGCTGCGCCGTCTGCGGCCGGTGGTAGTCGCAGACCGGCAGGATCGACGCGAGGATCACCCGGATGCCGTTGGCGCGCGCCATATCCGCCATCGCCATCAGGTTGTTTTCGATGGATTCGTCCGATACGGGACCGATGTTGCCCCCGATGTCATTCGTGCCGGCGAGGAAGAGCACGGCTTTCGGATGCAGCGCGATCACGTCGGGGTAGAAGCGAAGCAGCATCTGCGCTGTAACCTGTCCGCTGATCCCGCGGTTGACGTACGGCTTGCCGGGGAAAAACGGCGCGGTCGAGGCGAACCCGCCGCGGCCCCAGGCATCCGTGATGGAATCCCCCATGAAGACAACGCGCGACTCGCCCGCCGCGGGCGGAGCGAGCTTCTGATTCTCGGCGGCGTAGCGGCGCGTATTGCCGTAGTCGTTCACCAGGTCATACATTGGCCGCAGCGTGTAGGGAATGGAGGGCTGTTGCTGCTGCGAGAGGGCGGCAGATGCCGCGAGGAGGAGCAGAACGGGGGTCCGCATCAACGATATTGTATGCGGATTGGGGGCCGTCCGCTCGCTTTGGCTTGCGGCGCCGGACCGGGCTGTTCGCCAGGCGAGCGGACGGTGAGGGAGTTAGAAACCGAGCTTGGTCTTGGAGCCGCCGAGATCGATCTCTTCGATCTTGTCGACTTCGCCGTCTTTGGTCGACTGGACCCGGGTATCGTCGAACTTCTTATCGGTCGTTTGGACCTTCACCGGGGTGGTGAAGGACTTCGAGCTGTTGATGTCGGTGAAGACCGCTTTATCGCCGTTGACCTTCAGCGTGTACTGGCCGGGCTTGAGCTGCAGGTTGCCCGCCTTGGTGGGGCCGGACAGGATGATCTCGTAGGACTTGGCGCTAAGAACGGTCAGGCTAGAGATGGCCAGAGCGGCCACAACCATGAATTTGCGCATGATGATTTACAGATTCTCCTAATTCAACTGAAATGTGCTGCTAACCTTTGGCTAACCGCTTCCCGGCGCCAGCCGAGGAAGTCTTTGTCAGCCTTCACCCGAATAGGCGGCGCGTTACCCTGGAAGGTTACGGGGCCGCCGCGAAAAAGTTCGGAAAAAAGTAGAAAGAGGATGCGATAGTATGATTTCAGCCGTGTTACGCTCCGCCGTGGAGGCCATCGGCGCCACTCCCATGGTGGAATTGGAACGCCTCGCGCGCGGCTTGGGCGGCCGGATTTTCACAAAGCTGGAATTTTTGAATCCCGGGCTCTCGAAAAAGGATCGAATAGCCAGACAGATCATCGAAGACGCGGAAGCCGATGGCAGTCTGCGGCCGGGTCAAACCGTCGTCGAATTAACCAGCGGCAATACCGGTACCGGACTGGCCATCGTGTGCGCCGTAAAAGGCTATCCGTTCGTCGCCGTGATGTCGCGCGGCAACTCGGCGGAGCGGGCGCGCATGATGCGCGCGCTCGGCGCGGAAGTGGTGCTCGTGGACCAGACGGCCGGGTCGCGGCCGGGCGAAGTCTCCGGGCACGATCTCGCGCTGGTAGAGGAAGCCGCCCAACGGATCGCGCGCGAGCGCGGCGCATTCCGCGCGGATCAGTTTCACCACACCGGAAATTTTCGCGCGCACTATCTGCACACCGGCCCGGAGATCTGGGACCAAACCGGCGGGGCGTTCGATACCTTCTGCGATTTTGCGGGCACCGGCGGCACGTTCGCCGGCTGCGCCGCGGCCTTCCGCGAGCGCGGTTCACAAGCCCAGTGTTTCCTCGTCGAGCCGGACTGCGCGCAGCACCGCATTCAGGGCGGCGGCTACGGCATGCCGCTGCCGATGCTGGAACGCGCGCAGCCCGACGGCGTCCTGCGCGTGAGCGATCGCGAGGCCATCCATGCCGCGCGGCGCCTGGCGCGCGAGGAAGGCATCTTCGCGGGATTCTCTTCGGGAGCGAACGTCGCCGCGGCGCTGCGGCTCGCGGCTCAAGGCAAGACCGTGGTGACCGTCGTCAACGATTCGGGGCTGAAGTATTTGAGTACGGAGCTCTGGGAGTAGGACTTGGGGGAATAGAAGCTGTGGTGCAGGCCTATGGCCTGCACCACCGAAGCGCGGGCTTGGCCCGCATCAGGACTACCGCCAGCGGCCCCAACCCCACCCGCGGCCGATTACGACGCCGAAACCGGGCCCCCATCCCCAGTAGGGATACGGAGCCGGCGCGTAGACATACGGATAAGGATACGGCGCCGGCGCATAGCCGTAATATCGCGGACCGTAGTAGCCGGGGCGCGGCGCCGGGCGCGGCTGCAACTGCGCGTTCTGCGTATCTCCCGGCCCGACGAAGCGGAATGCCTGCGGATTGTTCACCGTAGAAATCTTCACCGGCGAAGTCACCGAGAACGTGAGCTGAGTCTCGGGGTACAGAACCGTCGGATGGTTGCGGGTGAGCAGCACGCCCGCGATTCCGGCGACTGCGCCCGCGCCCGCGCCGATCGCGGCTCCGGTCCCCCAACCGACCGCGCCGCCGATTACGGCCCCAACGCCGGTGGTCGCCGCCACCGTGCCGGCCTGCACGCCGCCCGGGGTGTGCGTTCCGGTCTGCGTAACCATCAGGGATTGGATCGGCACCTGCGTGCCATCGGCGAGGGTGATGCTGGTGAGCTGCAATCCGAGCCGGGAAGGTCGGCTGCTGCTCTGCTTCTGTACTTCTTCCACGTGGCCGTAGACCGTCGAATTGCGCGGCGCAACAACGACTCCGTCCACGATGATGGGCTGCGAGAGGTGCGCGATGAAGGTGTCGCCCTGGTGGTTGTGATCGGTCGAGAGGCCCTGGCCGAGGCGCGCGCTAATATATGTTCCCGCCTTCAGGGTCAGCTCCGCGGGAAGGCCGTAAGCGGGAGTCGAGCTGGAGGGAGTGGTCGCAGGCTCGGTCATCGGCCGGGTCGCCGGCGACTGTCTCGTCTGGGCCGGCGTATCGATCGGCTGGTCGATCGGCTGCCCGTACGCGTCGCTACGGTCGACAGGCTCGGGGTTCTGACCCTGCGTACCGGGCGTGGGAGCCGCCGGAGCCGGTGAGGCCGGTGGCGGATCGCTCGCACGGCGCCATCCGCCGGTAGGGGGTTGGGTTTGGGCAAATACAAGGCCGGAAGCGGCCAAAGCAACTGCAGCAATTCGGGTCATAGTTTAACTGCCTCAAAACGTTCGACGCACCCTCCCCATGCATGTGTTTCGCCAATTGCAAGTCACTCGATTTAAGGGAGATCCGGGTTCGCAAAGTTGGCCGGAAAGCACCGCGGGTGGTGCATTTCGGCCACGGCCGCGCGGGGGCCGTGCGCTTCATCCCGCATCCGAAAGATCCAGCAATTGCACAGTGCGCTCCGGAGCATTTTCGGACGTCAGCCCACGACAGCGGATTGTCACCCGCGAGATCGATATCCCTGAAGCCCTCATCCGTTCACGTCATTTCGAAAAATATTTCCGCCGTGCACTCCCCTTTGCCTTCTTCCACCTGCACAAAACCGCCGTACCACGAAGCCCGCTTTCTCCACTCCGCCGTGTTAGATTCCAGATCGAAGCAGGAGCGGCCACAAAACGCCGGAGAATTCCGGCCAATTGTCCGGTTTCCGGATTCCGCTCCGCTTCTTATCAACAATTTCCCGCTGAGCCGCCGGACAACTTGTCCGGTTTTGGAAGAATTATGATGTCCGCACAGGAATCGCCGCCGCCGTGCCTCGTTCGGGTTGCCGCGGTTCGCCCGCCGACTCGCCAGCGTCACCGCGGCAATGGGGGCGGCGGCGAAGCGCGCGAATTCGCCGCCGTTGCCGAACTCCGAAGAGACCACGAGGAACGGGGGCAGCAGGCAGGGCGCTGTCGCGTCGCGCAGCCCGGCGATCCCCGCGCTCTCCGCGAGCCCGTGCGCGCTGGTCTCCCGCCCCGGAATCCCGCCCCGGCCGGGTCGCCTCGGAAAGCGCCGCCGGCACTCACGCAGGGGAAATGTGGGAGAATACAAGATCCGGTTCCATACTTGCACAAGCTGAGCGAAGGCAGCTAAAATCAACGCGTTCGCACCAAATCCCTGGAGGAATCATGGCATCAGTTGAGCAGAGAGTGAAGCAGATTATTGTCGAGCAGCTCGGCGTGGACGAGAGCCAGGTGGACATGAACGCATCGTTTGTCGATGACCTGGGCGCCGACTCCTTGGATATCGTCGAGCTGGTGATGGCGTTTGAAGAGGCCTTCGAACTCGAGATCCCGGACGAGGACGCGGAGAAGATCACCACCGTGAAGGACGCCGTCGAGTACATCGAGAATAAGACTTCCAAAAAATAGCCGGCGCCTCACTACAGGGAGACTGTTTTGTCGCGAAGAGTGGTTGTAACCGGCGTCGGATTGCTGACGCCGCTCGGGATTGGGACGGAAGCGTCATGGGAGGCCATCAAAGCCGGCAAATCCGGCATCGGCCCCATCACCCAGTTCGATGCATCGGCATTCTCCTGCCGCATCGCGGGTGAAGTGAAGGATTTCGATCCCGCCCGTTACATCGAAAAAAAAGAAATCAAGAAGATGGGGCGCTTCATCCAGTTCGCCATCGCGGCGGCGGAGTGCGCTCTGGCGGCCTCCGGTCTGAAGGTCGCGCCGGAATTTGCCGAGAATGTAGGGGTCTACATCGGCAGCGGGATCGGCGGCTTCGAGGTGATCGAGCGGGAACACCAGACGCTTCTCGAGCAGGGCCCGCGCCGCATCTCCCCGTTTTTCATTCCGGCGACGATCATCAACCTGGCTTCGGGCTATGTCTCGATCCGCAGCGGCGCTAAAGGGCCGAACTCGGCCACGGCCACGGCCTGCACCACCAGCGCACACTCTATCGGCGATTCCTTCCGCCTGATTCAGCGCGGCGAAGCCGATGCCATGATCTGCGGCGGCACGGAAGCATGCATCACCCCGATGGGGATCGGCGGATTCGCCGCGATGCGCGCGCTTTCCACGCGCAATGACGAGCCGGAGCGAGCCTCGCGGCCGTGGGACCGCGATCGCGATGGGTTCGTCGTGGGAGAGGGCGCTGGCATCCTGGTGCTCGAAGAGCTCGAGTTCGCCAGGCGCCGCGGCGCGCGCATCCTGGCGGAAATCGTGGGGTACGGAATGAGCGCGGACGCCTTCCATGTGACCTCGCCGCCGCCCGATGGCGAAGGCGCCTACCGGGTCATGCGCAACGCCATGCGGGACGCCGGCATTCAGCCGGAACAAATCGAGTACGTCAACGCGCACGGCACTTCCACCGACGTGGGAGATCGCGCGGAAACGGGAGCCATCAAGCGCGCCTTCGGCGATCACGCCTATAAAGTAGCGGTCAGCTCCACCAAATCGATGACGGGCCACCTGCTCGGCGGCGCCGGCGGCCTCGAGGCTGGCATCACCGTAATGGCGATCCGCGACCAGATCGCGCCGCCGACCATCAACTACGAAAACCAGGATCCGGAGTGCGACCTGGATTATGTGCCGAACGTGGCGCGGCCGATGAAGATCGACTACGCCCTCTCGAACAGTTTCGGGTTCGGCGGAACAAACGGGTCACTGATTTTTAAGAGATATTCGGAATGACCGGTAGGGCCGGGGATTGGGGATTGGGGGTCAGGGATTGGGGAAACTCGATCCGGCGACGCCGCCCGATCCCCAATCCCTAATCCCCAACCCCCAATCCCTATGAAAATCGTTGTCGCCATCAAACAAGTCCCGGCGCGCGACTCCCAGTTGCGCGTGGCGTCCTCGGGCAAATGGATCGAGGACACCGATCTCACCTACGAGATCAATGAGCCCGATGCGTACGCCCTCGAAGCCGGGCTGCAACTGAAGGAAAAGCACGGCGGCGAGGTGATCGCGCTCTGCGCCGGCCCGGCACGCGCGGCGCAGACCATCCGGGAAGCGCTGGCCAAAGGCGCCGACCGCGCCATCCACATCGAAGAGGAAGAGATCGGCGCCTACGATCCGCTGGCGGCCGCGAAGCTGCTGGCCGCCGCCCTGGCACCGGAAAAGCCCGACCTGGTGCTGACCGGCCTGCAGTCGGACGATCTGGGCTATGGGCAGACCGGCGTCATCCTGGCGGAGTTGATGGGCGTGCCGCACGCCACCATCATCATGCAGGTCGAAAAGCAGGATGGCGCGATCCGCATGAAGCGCGAGCTCGAAAACGGATGGTTCCAGCACGTCGAGATGCCGCTGCCCGCGCTGCTCACGATTCAGAGCGGCATCAGCAAGCTGCGCTACGCGACGCTGATGGGCATCAAGAAAGCCAAAACCAAAGAAATCAGGCGGCTCGCGCCGGCGGAGCTGGGGGTGAGCGCGGCTAACCCGCGGATTTCGCTCGACCGTGTCTACGCTCCCGAGCGCACCAAGCGGACGCAGCTCTTCGATGGCGCCCCGCAGGAAGCCGCGGCGCAGCTGGTGGAAAAGCTGAAATTCGAAGCGAGGGTCTTATGAGCATACTCGCGATCCTGGAACAGCGGCCCAACCAGCAGGGGACGCCCGAATGGAACCGCATGTCGTTCGAGACGCTCGCGGCGGCGCAGCAACTGGCCGAGGAAATGGGCACGGCCGCGAGCGCGGCGGTGGTCGGCAAGGGCATCGGCGCGCTGGCGAACGAGCTGTCATCGAAACGGCTGGAGAAAGTCTACGCCGTCGAACACGATCTGCTGCGCGACTACACGCCGGACGCATATACGGCCGCCCTGCGGCAGCTTGTCGAGCGCGTCCGCCCCACGTTGGCGCTCTTTCCCCATACCTATCAGGTGCGGGATTTCCTGCCCAAGCTGGCCACCGCGCTCGACCGCGTGGCGGTGAGCGATGTGGTGGCGCATCGCGTCGAAAACGGCGCGCCGGTGCTGGTCCGCCAGCTCTTCCAGGGCAAGGTGAATGTGGACGTCCGTTTCGCGAGCGCCGCGCCGAATTTCGCTTCGCTGCAGGCCGGCGCCTACCGCGCCGACCGGCTGGCGGAGGGCAGCGCGGCCGTCGAGGCCTTCACCCCGCAAATCGAGGCGGCGCAGATCCGCACCAGGCCGCTCGATCTGTTCCGCGAATCGCAGCGGGCGGTGGATCTCGGCGCGGCCGAGATCATCGTTTCGGTCGGGCGCGGCATCAAGGAGGCCGAAAATATCCCGCTGGTGCAGAAGCTGGCGGATGCGCTGGGCGCCGAGCTCGCCGCCTCCCGCCCGATCTGCGATGCCGGATGGCTGCCCATGGAGCGGCAGGTCGGCAGTTCCGGCCAGACGGTGGCCCCCAAGCTGTATCTGGCCGTCGGCATTTCCGGAGCCATTCAGCACCTGGTCGGTATGAAGGGTTCGCGGACCGTGGTGGCCATCAATAAAGATCCGAACGCCCCGATTTTCGAGATCGCCGACTACGGCATCGTGGGCGACCTGTTCCAGGTGGTTCCCGAGCTGACTGCCGCGGTACAGAAGGCGAAATCGTAAGTTTGTGTAAATTCGCGGGAAGGACGGAATCAGGAGACTGAACTCAGAATCGGGCCGCCGGCACAGCTTCTGACTCCTGTCTCCTGACTCCTGTGTTCTAACTCCCTTGTTTCGCCGGGCTGATTGACTTTCGCGCTCCCTGCCAGTTATACTGCAAATCCGCGCCATCCTTGCGCATGCAGTGGCCGGCGGTGCGCAACCCCCGAGTTCCCCTCTCAGCGGTTTTGCAACTTTTGACGGGGGGTCTGCGTCATATCCCTCTGAACCATCGAGGCCGAGACGGCGGCCCACGTGCCGCCGGACGAAAACAACAAAAAAGAAATGAGTGTCAATATGAAATCCGGACCCAGGCCCAAGTTTGCAACGTATCGAAAAGTTCTCGAAAGTAAAGCCGAGGAGATCCGCCGCAGCATGTCGGCGCAAAAGGCGGCCCAGGTGGTCGCCCGGCTGGATATCCCCTCCGACGAAGGGGACCTCAGCCAGCAGCACCACGAAGAGTGGATTTTCCTGAACCGCAATACGATCGACATGAAGCTGCTGCGCGAAATCGGAGACGCGCTGCGCCGGATCGATAACGAAACCTACGGCATCTGCGCCGAGTGCGAGGAGCCGATCTCGGCCAAGCGGCTCGACGCGGTGCCGTGGGCGCGCTACTGCGTGACCTGCCAGGAAGCGATCGCCGCGCGTATTGCCGAAGGGGAATACGTGGACGAAGAGTACGAAGAACAGGAAGCAGGCAAGTAATGAAATTGGCCGCGCTGCGCAGGCTGAGCATCCGGGAGCAGGCGAAAATCCATTTCCGGCTTTCGAACGGCATGGAATGCGTGGTCAATGAGCAGGGCATCGCGCAGGTTCCCGGCCTGCGCAGCCGGCCCGCTTTCAATCTCGAAGAGGAATTGGCCGCGGCCGGCGAATTCCTCATCGAGCCCGCGGCGCCGCGCCCCTCGCGCAAGTTGCTGCGCAGCGAAATCGAGTCTCTTGCCGAAGCGGCGCCGGCCGCCGCCGCGGCGCACGACCACGAAGACGAGTAGAGCGGTTCCAGGCGTTATAGTCCTCATCTCCCACCCGCCAGGCGGATAGTGTAAAATACTATCGCCGTTCGTACACTGTTTTACTTTTCCCGAGAGGGACTTGGGGGCCGCATGGAGAAACCGGCGCAAAATATTCAAGACAGTTTTTTAAACAACGCCCGTAAAGACAAAATTGTGCTCACGATTTATTTGATGAGCGGTGTCAAGCTGTCGGGCCGGATCAAGAGTTTCGACAAGTACTCGCTCGTGCTGGAAACGAACAACCAGGAGCAGCTCATTTTCAAGCACGCCATCTCGACCGTGGTGACGCAGAAGTCGTCCCACTCCTACGGCGGCAGCTCCCAGGCCGCGGCGCAGAGTGTCTCCGGCGGTTCGACCCCGGGACTGCCCGTGCACGCGGAGTCATCGGAGGCCTAACCAGATCCCCAAAACGGAAGAGCGGCCCGCCCGAATGCCCGCTCGCGAGCGGGCGATCCTGGTGGGTGTCGAGTGGAAGACTCGCTCCCAGCCGCGGAGTGCGCACGCCGCCGAGCAATCGCTCGAGGAATTGGCCGAACTGGCCACCAGCGCGGGCGCGGAGATCGCGGCATCGTTGCTACAGGTCCGGCAGGCGCCCGAGGCCGCCACGCTGATCGGGCAGGGCAAGGTGGAAGAAGTGGCCGCCGCCGTGCTGTCCGAGCATGCGGCCGTGGTCATTTTCGATCACGACCTGACCCCGACCCAGCAGCGCAACCTGGAACGCGCCATCGATGCCAAAATCATCGATCGCACGCAGCTCATCCTCGATATTTTTGCCAGCCGCGCCCGCACGCGCGAGGGGCGGCTGCAGGTCGAATTGGCGCAGCTCAATTACCTCCTGCCTCGGCTGACCGGGCGCGGAGCGGAAATGTCGCGCCTCGGCGGCGGCATCGGCACACGTGGACCGGGCGAAACGCAGCTCGAAACCGACCGGCGCCGGATCGCGCGCCGCATCAAGAAAATCGAAGACGACCTCGAAGGCGTGCGGGCCGGCCGCGCCCTGCATCGCCGCCGGCGCGGAGCGGTTCCCCTCGCCACCCTCGCACTGGCCGGCTATACCAACGCTGGCAAATCGACCCTCTTCAACCGGCTGACGCGCGCCGGCGTGCTGGCCGACGCCCGCATGTTCGCCACGCTCGATCCCACCGTCCGCCCGCTCACGCTGCCCTCCCGCCGCCGCGTGCTCTTGAGTGATACCGTCGGCTTTATCCGTAACCTTCCGACCACGCTGGTGAAAGCCTTCCGCGCCACGCTGGAGGAGGTCAACGAGGCCGCGCTCATCCTGCACGTCGTGGACGCCTCCGCGCCGGCCGCGGCGGAACACACCGGCCACGTGCTGCGCGTCCTGGCCGAGATCGGCGCCGCCGAGGTGCCGCAGATCCTGGTCATGAACAAAGTCGATCGCCTTCCCGAGGCGGGCGACCTGGCGGCGCTCGGGCGGCGGCTGCTCGGCGACGCGAGCGGCCCCGGAATGCCGCCGGGGCCGATTCGTGCGGTCGGCATCTCCGCCCTCACCGGGGAAGGGATGGACGAGCTGCTCGCCGCGGTGGATGAAATTCTGCCGCTCGATCCGCTGGTCCGCACCACCCTGAGATTGCCGGCGGGCGACGGCGCGACGCTCGCCATGCTGCATGAGTTCGGCCGCGTGCTGGAGACACGCTACAGCGAGAACGGTTCGGAGGTCGAGCTGGACGTCGAGCTGCCCGAATCGGTGAAGCGCCGGCTGGATTCGCCGTCGCGTTGAGAATCCACAAAACTGTGGAAAACACTGTGGGAAACCGGGTGTTTCGTCGTAAAACCCGATGTGTTAAAAGGTACTTACACGGATTGAACCGGGAGGCAGCAATATCGCCTCCAAATCGCTGGATTCATTCGCGTTATGTCCAGAATCACCATGCTCCCACGTGCCACTAGGGATTTACCCTATACCGGCTGCCGGCGCGCGAAGGCTTTTCCACAAGTGGCCGTGAACTCGATCTGTCTGAGCGACATGAGGCCAGCGGCATCATCTGGTACACTAAACGATTGATGGCGGTGTAGCTCAGCTGGCTAGAGCGAGGGTCTCATAATCCCTAGGTCGGGCGTTCGAGTCGCCCCGCCGCCACCAATTCCCGTCAACAACTTTGGTGTGCTCCACCGCTTACCCGCGGGGGAACGAGCCGGTGGCGTGATGGATCGCCTCCAGTTGGTAGGCGGGCGCCAGCGCATACGCAGCCGCGGCCGGCAGCCAAACGTACCAGACCACTGCGCTCCACGGATACGGCAAATAGCCGTAATTAAAGGCCCAGGTTCCCACGTCTCCCAGCGCCGTCAGAAATACGGCGAAGCTCAGGGTTTTCCAGCAGCGGCCGATCCATCCGGGCCCCATTCGTTTCACGGAGCGGTAGAGCAGGAGCGCCTGTAACAGCAGCAGCCAAAGCAGCGGGTCCACCGGCCACACCGCGGCTTCACGCCAGCGCCAGGGTTTGCCCGCGCGGAACGCCACCGCCACACCGTACACCACGGCCACCAGGTAGGCCGCAAACGCGATCAGCATCGCCCGGTCGCTCCATTTCAGCCGCCCCAGGAACCCCGCCTGCCGATACACCCGGACCGCGAGCCGCAGTCCGCAGGCGAGGAATGCGAACTGGAACGTTCCCCCGATGATGCTGCCTGCCTCATGCCACACGGCCAGCGCCGAATCGGCTCGCCACGCCGGGAGCAGCATCAAGGGGTTGAGCGGGGATTTCACACCGAGGATCTGGGTCGAAACGGTCCCCGCCAGGCCGCACGCAGCCGAAAGCGTAATCCAGGTCCACACCCTGCGCATCGGCTCGCCTGCGGCGAAATGATAAGCCGCCTGGCCGGCCAGCCAGAACTGCGTTGCCGAAAGCCATAGCATCGCGAGCGCCGCGGGTACTTGGAAAAACTCCGTTACCCAGGCATCGTCGGCGGTGATGCGCCAGACCACAAACGCCATGGCGCCGCAAACCAGATACGCGGCCGTTACCGCAATGATGACCCACGAGCAGCCAACGGCGGAGTTCAGTAGAGTTCTATGCAGCCGGATTGCGGTGGCGCCGAACCGTCCCACGCTATAGCGCTCTCGGAATCGAGCGAGCGACGAGGTGGTCGACGAGGGCGGATGCCGCGCGGCAGCCAAGGAACAATGCCACTACGGGCTCCAGGGTGGAGAACAGGTTGTCCCCCTGAGCCGAAACCGCACCCAACAGTTCGTCTGTCGCATGGGGCCCCAGAAAGGACGCGATGGCCGAGCCGACCCTGGCCTTTACATCCTCGGTCCGCGAAGGAGCCGACTCCCATGACTCGATTCCCGCCAGGATACCGGCCAGCAGTCCGCGATCCGCCGCGCCGCCGTCCGGCGCGGCAGCGCTGGATACCCGGCGCCATTCCCGCGAGCACCCCTCGCAGGTGAGCAGATGGGCGCGCACCGCGTCCCGCTCGGCAGGCGGAAGTTCGCCCGAATCGTAATCGATCAGCTTCCGAAGATCAGGATGGTTCAGTTCTGCCTCTCCCCCTAAAAAAGGCTCAAAATAACCGAACCATATTACCGCTTTTCGCGAATGGGGGGTAAATGAGGGATCCCGGGGAAGCCGGCCGGGACGCTACTCGACGATCGCTACTGTTTGCACCACTCCCAGCCCGGTGAGATTGCTGGTGTCCTGCACGAAATTCGAGCCGCCGGTAAATACCAGGTCGTTTACGACGAGTCCTGTCGCGGTGGTGGACGTGCCGTTGGAGAAGTTGACCGTCGTGTTCGGGAAATACAGGCTGCCCTGCAGCGAAAAGCTCGATCCGCCGTTGAAGTAGCTGGTTACCGCGGAGGCGCCCAGCGTCGGCGCGGTGATCCCGGGGTCCTGGTAAAACAGAATCCCCGCCAGACTGCCGGTGGTCGGCGCACTGAAGGTAAAGGAGATGCCGTTGCCCAGCGTGATTCCCTTATAAGTAGAGTTCGTTCCGGTATCGAAGAACAGCACGTTGCTGCCGGTGACTCCGCCGGGAATGCCTCCCAGGCCACCCAGGTTCATCCCGCCGCCATTGAGGATGTACACGCCGGGATTGAAGACCACCGAATTCACGTTGCCGATCTGGATGCCGCCGCAGTAGACGCCGGGCGAGAGCGTCAGTTGGCTCGTCCATGAGCTCCAGGTGTAATTGGTGTGATCGCAGGTCGTATGATCGCAGCCGGTGTAATCGCATTGATAGGTGCGGCTGGAGGCGCTGCTCGACCAGGGTACCGGCCGGGAAAGGAAGGGATCGGCCGCGACAGGCGCGCCGGTGGTCGGAGCCGGACTGGTCGTGGCGCCGTTGTTCACGACGGCCCCGCCGTGCACCATGATGCTCGATCCGTTGGTGGCGGTCAGGTTCGCGCCGCCGGTTACGGACAACGCCGAGGAAGAACTCGAATCCACATAGTAGCCGCACTGGCTGCTGACTCTGACGCCGTTGCTCACGTTGAGCGCCGCCGCGCCGGAAGGGTCCAATACGTAGATGCAGCCGCCGCCGCCCTGGTTGATCACCTCTGCCGTGGAGCGTGCGGCCACAGTGCCGAAGTAGCCGTTGGCGATAACCGCGAGAAAGGTCAGGGGAATTTGCTCCGTCACCTGCACGGTCACGTAGTAGGAAGAGGCAACGTTCGGGACGGTGGGCGCGGTGCCGTTGCCCGCCGAGACCAGCACATTCTGCCGGCCGGATGCGGTGAACCCGTTCTGCTTCGCATAAAGGCAGGCCGTGCCCAAGGTGGTGCTGTTGGTCGGACTCGTGGAGCAGGCCGTGGCGGTCGAGCCGCACCAGATCTGCGAGGGCGAATTGCACGTGAACGTGGAGCCGGAGTTTACGGTCTTGGCCTGCATCACCGCTCCGATGGCTGCCGCCTGCGCCGCGGTGAACGCCGCCTCCTTCCGCCAATACATCCAGCCGACATCGACCACCATCCCCAGCAACCCCAGTGTCACCACCAGGGACAGGCTCACCATGATCGCGGCCTGCCCGCGCGTCGAACGTCTACGATTCATGTGTTCGCTATCCTGCGCCGCCCGCAGACCGGATTGCGGGCGGCATGTCGCGTCGTGTGATACCGGGAGGGGAAACCGGTGGATTTTCTTTACATGCGGGGCGAAATTTGTGAGTACGATATCGAAAGATAGCAACCTGCTTCCCGCCAGATGCAATATTGATGGGGCGGGCAGTCCGTCTGACTATGGATTCTTGAGCCCCCCGAGCCAGGCACAGCAGCGGACCGGCCCTGCGGGGCAGACGCTACTCGATCGCGAAGTCGTCGAGCTGTACCAGCAGTACGGGGCGGAGTTGTTGCGGTGGGCACTCGCGCTCGCACCGGATGCCGATGCCGCGCGCGATGCGGTTCAGGAAACCTTCCTGCGATATTTCGTCGAGCGAAGATACGGCCGCGCCATCGAAAGGCCCCGCAGTTGGTTGTATGTCGTGGCGCGCAACTATCTGGCCCGGCGCGGAGCCGTTACCGCGCCCGAGGTGGCTGCCGTGGAATGGGAGCGGGTGCCCGCCGCGGGGAGCGATCCGGAACAACTGGCGCAGCGCTCCGAGCTCGCCCGGCAGGTCTTCGCCACGTTGACGAAGCGGGAAACCGCCTGCCTGCGGCTCCGCGCGGAGGGGTGGGGGTATGCCGAGATCGCGGCGCTGTTGAAGATTCGTCCAGGGACGGTCGGCGCTCTGCTGGCTCGCGCCCTTTCGAAGGGCCGCATGGTGGTGGAGGGTGGCGGCGGGCGGCCGGCGGCTCTGGTCCGGTCTCCGTAAGGCCGGCGGCACTCCGCGGCCGTGCGATCATCTTCTCTTATGGCACCCGCCCTCCATCCGCCGCATACGCCCCATCTGGAGAAGCACTTCGAGGCGCCGGAATCGGTGCGCGACGTGGTCATCGGCATGTCCGACGGCCTCACCGTCCCGTTTGCGCTGGCGGCCGGCCTCTCCGGCACCGTGAGCGCCACATGGATCGTGGTGGCCGCCGGGCTCGCCGAAATCGCGGCCGGTTCGATCGCGATGGGGCTCGGCGGATACCTCGCCGCGCGCACGGATCGCGACCACTATCTCTCCGAGCGCGAGCGCGAGGACCGCGAAACCATCGAGCTGCCGCACAAGGAGCGCGAGGAAGTCGCCGATGTCTTCCGCGGCTACGGCATGGCCGAGGCGGATATCGCGCCGGTCGTCGCGGCCATTTCGAGCGACCGCAAGCGCTGGGTCGATTTCATGATGCGCTTCGAGCTGGGCCTCGAGGAGCCGGATCCCAAGCGCGCCCGCAATAGCGCGCTCACGATCGCCGTTTCCTACATCCTGGGCGGCCTGGTGCCGCTTGCGCCTTACATGCTCATTGACGAGCTGAGCCGCGCGCTCACGGTTTCGGTCGCGGTGACGCTCGCCGCGCTGTTCGCTTTCGGATGGGTGAAGGGCCGGCTGACCGGCATCTCGCCCTGGCGCGGCGGATTGCAGACGGTCGTGATCGGGGGGCTGGCCTCGGCGGCGGCGTTCGGGCTGGCCAAGTGGATCGGCCGCGGGTAGAATTGAGGCCGTGGCAGCGATCACGCCCGCCCGAACCACTGTGGCGGCATTCGGACTGGCCGTAGCCGCGTCCGCCGCCCTGCTCGCCGTGCCGATTTACTCCGGACTCAGCGACGGCGAACCCGTGCGCGCCACTCTGCTTGAGGTGAACGGTACCCGCGCGCTGGTGCCCATCGTGTGTTTCCCGTTGGCGGCGCTCGTGCCGGTGCTGGCCGGCCGGCAATGGGCGCGCGTGGGTGCGGCGATCCTGATCGGCGCGTTTTCGTTCCTCGGCATCATGACGATCGGGCTCTTCTATCTTCCCGCCGCGATCCTGCTGGCCTTGGCGGCCTCGGCCTCCGAGCAATGAAAACCGTACCGGTCCGCACGGCATCCACGCCCCTCACCTTTGTACGTTGAAGGAATGAGGCTGGAAGGCAGGAACGCGCTGGTTACCGGCAGCAATCAGGGCATCGGCCAGGCGATCGCGCTCCGACTCGCCGAGGAAGGCGCGGACGTGGTGATCAACTACCGGAGCGACCGCGATGCCGGCGAGGCCGTCGCCGAGCAGATCCGCAAGATGGGGCGGAACTCGGCCGCGATCCAGGCCGACGTGAGCAACCCGGCGGCGGCGCGCAAGCTCATCGACGAGAGCATTACGGCGCTCAGCTCGCTCGATATTCTGGTCAACAACGCCGGAATCGAAAAACGCGCGTCCTTCCTCGACATCACCGAGCAGGACTATATGGATGTCGTCCAGGTGAACATGACGGGCCCGTTTTTTCTGACGCAGCGCTTCGTGCGCCACCTGGTCGAGCGCAAGCGGCCCGGCCGCGTGATCAACATCAGCTCCGTGCATGAAGAGCTCCCGTTTCCGCACTTCACGCCCTACTGCATGGCCAAGGGCGGCTTGAAGATGATGATGCGGAACCTCGCCATCGAGCTGGGCTCGTGCGGCATCACGGTCAACAACATCGCGCCCGGAGCGATCGAGACGCCCATCAACCGCAAGCTGCTGTCCGATCCCAAGCTCCTCGGTGCGCTGCTGCAGAACATCCCGCTTGGACGGCTGGGCCAGACCGGCGACGTGGCGTCCGTGGCGGCGTTTCTGGCCTCGTCCGACGCGGATTACATCACCGGGGCCACCATCGTGGTGGATGGCGGCCTGCTCTGGAATTACCACGAACAATGAGCTACCTGCCGATCGAACACTATGGCGTCATCGGCGATATGCGGTCGGTGGCGCTGGTGGGCCGGAATGGCTCCATCGACTGGTGCTGCCTGCCGGCGTTCGATTCGCCGAGCCTCTTCGCCGCGATTCTGGACGACCGCAAGGGCGGCCACTGGCGGATTGCTCCCGATGACGAATCCGCCGCCGTCAAGCAGATGTACCTGCCCAATACCAACGTTCTGGTGACGCGTTTCTTCACCGAACAGGGTATGGGCGAGGTGACCGATTTCATGCCGATCGGCCGCGAAGCGGGCGGAGAGACGGAGCAGGTGGCCCGGCAGATCGTGCGCATCACGCGCGCCGTCCGCGGACCTGTGCGGTTCCGCATGGAGTGCTTTCCCGCCTTCGATTATGCCCGCGCCACTCACACCACCAGCATGGTGGCGGGCGGCCGGACGGTGGTCTTCACCACCGGGGGCGGCGAATTCGTCCTCAAGTCTCCGCACCCGCTCGACCGGGAGGGAACCGGCGTCAGCTCCATCTTTACCCTGAATACCGGCGAGGAAGCGGTGTTCGTTCTGCGCCTTTGCGGCTCGTGCGCCGCCGCGGAAATCGCGGAGCAGGAGGCGCATGGCGAAACCCTGCTGAACGAGACTGTCCGTTTCTGGCGCGGGTGGGTGGCGCAAAACCAATACCACGGCCGCTGGCGCGAGACCGTGATTCGCTCCGCTCTCGTGCTCAAGCTCCTCACCTACCTGCCCACCGGCGCCATCGTCGCCGCGCCGACGACCAGTCTGCCGGAAGAGGTCGGCGGCGTGCGCAACTGGGACTACCGCTACACCTGGGTGCGCGACGCCGCGTTCTCGGTCTACGCGCTGATGCGCCTGGGCTATACCGGCGAAGCGGAAGCCTTCGGCCGGTTCATCCAGGAGCGGGCCAAGGAGAAAGGCGCCGAGCCGGGCCCGCTCAACGTGCTCTACGGGATCGACGGCCGGCACGATCTGCCCGAGGAGACGCTCGATCACCTGGAGGGCTACCGCGGCTCGCGCCCCGTGCGCGTCGGCAATGCCGCCGCCGGACACCTGCAGCTCGATATCTACGGCGAGCTGATGGATTCCATCTATCTCTACGATAAGTACGCCACGATGATTCCCTACGAGCTGTGGGCGACTATCGAGCGGCTCCTCGATTGGGTCTGCGATAACTGGCAGCAGCCGGACCAGAGCATCTGGGAAGTCCGCGGCGGACGCCGCCAGTTCACGTATTCCAAGCTCCAGTGCTGGGTGGCGCTCGACCGCGGCGTGCGGCTGGCGCTCAAGCACTCCTTCCCCACCGAAAGCTTCCGCTGGCTCGAGGAGCGCAACCGCATCTATCGCACCATCATGCAGGACGCCTGGAACGAGCGCGACCAGACATTCACTCAATTCTGCGGCACCGACGCCGTGGACGCCTCGGCGCTCATGTTTCCCCTCATGCTGTTCCTGTCGCCGAAAGACCCGCGCATGCTTTCGACGCTGAAGCGCATCCGCGGGGAGCTGGCGTCGGACGCTCTGGTGCGGCGCTACGAGCAGGAGAAGGCGGCGCGCGACGGCCTGCCCGGACACGAGGGCTTCTTCACCGTGTGCTCCTTCTGGCTGGTCGAGGCGATGACGAGGGCGGGACAGGTCGAAGAGGCGCAGTTCCTGTTTGAGAAGCTGCTCTCCTACGGCAACCACCTCGGCCTGTTCTCGGAGGAGATCAGTTCCAAGGGCGAGTTGGTCGGCAATTTCCCGCAGGCCCTCACGCACCTCGGCCTGATCAGTGCCGCATTCAAACTGGACCTGACGCTGGGGTAGGGCAGAGCTGATTACCGCCGAGGCGCCGAGACGCAGAGGAAATGCTCGCCACGCACCGGTTCCTTGTTTTCCTCGGCGTCTCGGCGGTGAATCTGCCTGATACCCGATAATGGCCTTGGAGGGCACTCATGAACAAGATCGAAAAGAGCGACGCCGAATGGCGGCAGGAGCTCTCGCGCGAAGAGTACGAAGTCACGCGCCGCAAGGGCACGGAGCGCGCGTTCACCGGCCGCTACTGGGACCATCACGAACCCGGCATGTACCGGTGTGTGTGCTGCGGCGCGCCCCTGTTCCGCTCCGAGGACAAGTTCGATTCCGGCAGCGGCTGGCCGAGCTTCACCGCGCCGGCGGAGGAAAGCAACGTCGCTACCGAAACCGACGACAGCTACTTCATGCGCCGCACCGAGGTGCTCTGCAGCCATTGCGACGCGCACCTGGGCCACGTATTTCCGGACGGTCCGAAGCCCACCGGCCTGCGCTATTGCATCAACTCCGCGGCCCTGCGCTTCGAGCCGAAGAAGTAGGCGGCTGCCCAGCCGGCGAATGCGCCGGCCGGCAGCACCGCCAGGTGCCACAGCGCGACGTGCCAGAAGCGGAAATTGGGGCAGTGCAGCTCGAGCACCGCGAGGCCCGCCAGTCCCGCGAAGCTGCCGGCGGCCACACCGGCGGCCGGGCGGTCCACCGCGTATCCCCGACGCAGCACGAGCGACCCCGCCGCGCCCGCCGGGGCGGCCCACAGCAGTCCCGCCTTCAGGCAGGCCAGCCCTTGCGGCACGAAGCGGCCGAGGCTGTAATCGCGGAAGAGCAGAAGGAAAATCGCGGCCATCACCGCGCACTCCGCCGCCGCCATCGCTGCCGGATGGAACGGGCGCGGGCGCCCCGGCGCCATCGCGTTCACGCTCGCGGCCGCCGCCAGCAGCGCCATCCCGGCCAGAGCCGGAAAAATCAGCGCGATCGCCCCCGCGCCCAGCCGCGCGACGCCAAAATACCCCAGCGCCGCCCCGCCCGCCGCCGCGATCGCAGCGAAGCCGGCCAGCAGCATGCAGACCAGCACGCCCGGCGCCGCGAGCGGCGGCACGGGGCGCACGTCCCGCGCGATATGCGCCGCGATGCGCTCCACCAGCGCCGCATCGGGCGTTTCGCCGGGCAGGATTTCCGGAAGCCGATCGGGCGTCATCGCAACTTCCGAAGCCTCTCGTAAGCGCGATGCGCCTTCTGCTTGACCGACCCGGCGCTCGCGCCGGTTGCGCGCGCCACTTCTTCGATCGACATTCCCGAAACTTTCAGCATCACGAGCACTTCGCGCTGGCTCTCCGGCAGCTCGCGCAGCATCTTCTCCAGATCCGGGCCGCTCGCCGCCGCGTCCGGCTGCGGGGCGGCGATCTCCGGCAGCGCCCCAACCGGCTGCTCCCGCTGCTCGCGGCGCCGCACCCTGCGGTAATGATCGACGCGCACGTGCCGCGCCAGCGCGTACAGCCACGGCAGCAGCGCCTCGCCGGGCCGCCAGGTGTGCCGCGCCTCGTGAACGCGCAGCCAGGTATCCTGCAGCAGGTCGTCGGCATAGCGGCGGCTCACTTCCTGCGCCAGGAAGAAGCGGTACAACTGCGGGCTGAGCCGCTCGATGAGAGCGGTGGAAGCCGCGGCGTCGCCCTGCTGGTAGCGGACCATCAGTTCTTCCGGTTGCGGTGCGGACTGCATGAGGGAGCCGGCGCTCTCCCCATGATCGCAGGCTTTTTCACCTCACGGCCGCCTCGTCCGCGCCGAAGATCGTGCCGCCCGAATCCGCCACGAACACGATCGCGCGCGCCGGAGCCTGGCCCACGGCCATCCGCAGCGTCCGCTCCATGCCTTCGGACTTGTCCACCTTGCCCGCCTTCGTCAGGCTGCGGACCACCGCCACATGGACCAGCGTGCGGCCGGCGTTTTCCCCGCGGCTGACGCTCGATCGGGCGCTCTCATCGGCGATCGCGACCCACACCTCGCCGCGGCCCTTCGTCAAAGGCGGAATGGCAATCTCGATGGCAGCCTCGGCGCCCTCGCGCCGCGCGCCCGCGATTCGCACCGGCGCCTTGGCGCGCGCGGCCGCGCGCAGGATCGCCTTGCCGACCGCCGCCGCGTCGTTGCCGAGCACCGGATCGCGCCCGTCGACCACCAGCTCCGGCGTGTACACATCGCCGCCCAGCACGCGCGCGTACTGCTCCTGCCGCCGGCTGAATTGCGGCTCGGAGAACGGATCGCGCCAGCCGAGCTGGTTCCAGTAATCCACATGCTCGCTGAGCACGATCACCCGCGCGCCCGCGACCGGCTGACTACGGTCGAGCTCCGCCAGCAGCCGGTCCGCCGGCGGACAGCTCGAGCAGCCTTCCGAAGTGAACAGCTCCGCAACGACCGGAACCGGCTGAGGCCCCGCCGCGCGCGCAGCCGCGATGGCAAACAACACCAGTCCAGCCTTCATCTCCTGCCTCCCCAATCCCCGATCCCCGATCCCCCATCCCCTCCGGCCGCAGCCGGCATCCCCAAGCTGAGGATTCGTTCCACCGCCATCTCAAGTTACGTCGTAAAGTATAAATTATGCTGTTGCGCCGGGCCCGCTGGCTGGCCGCCCTCTGTCTTGTTCCCCTGGCGTACGCCGCCGTACCGAAACCCGCGGAATGGGTTCCCGCACGGTGGCCCTGGGCGGATGTCGAATCGCTCGATCTGCTGCGCGGCAGCCCGGTCAACTGTCTCCTGCTCGCGAAGTCTTCGCCGGAGTTGATCGCCGCCGCCGGTTCGCGGGGCATCGTGACGTTGATCGCGCTGCAGCCCGGCCCGAACGCCGCCGCCGAGGCGCGCAGCGCGCTGGCCGCCAACGCCGCCGGTCTGGTCCTCGATGGCGACTTCGCCGATGCCGCCGCCGCTGCCGTTCGCGAGGCCGCCGGCGCCGCGCCCGTGATCGAGCTCGGCCCGCGCAGCCGCATGCCGCTGGGCTCGCCCGCGCCCATCATCGGCACCGATCAGGGCGTATGGCCCGGCATCGTCGACGAACAGGATGCCAGGAAGGCCGGTCCGACCGGCTCGGCCTGGATCGACACCAACACCGGATTCGTCCGCGCCGTGCGCGCCTGGGGCGATGCCGCCGTGTGGCTCGGCAACCGGCCGCCCGCGGGCGCCGTCATCACCCGAACGCGTTACCTGCAGGCCATCGCCGATGCCGCGATTTCGGGCGCCCGCTGGGTGCTCGCCTTCGACCCCGACTTCGCCGCGCGCCTCCACCGCCGCGATGCCGATGCCCTCGCCGACTGGCGCCAGATGAACGAGCTGCTGCGCTATTTCGAGAGCCACCCCGAGTGGCGCGCCATGCGCGAATACGCCAAGCTCGCCGTGGTGCAGGACCCGGCGAAGGGCGGCCTGCTTTCGGGCGGCATCCTCGATATGATCGCGGTCAAGCACACGCCCGTCAAACCCGTTCCGCCGGAGCGCCTCAGCGCTGACGCTCTGAACGGCGCCACCATGGCGGTGAATGTCGATCCCGGCGCGCTCACTCCCGCGCAGCAGGAAATCCTGCGCAATTTCACCCGCTCCGGCAATACGGTCCTCAACGGCCCGCCCGGCTGGCAGGACGCAGCGCCCGGCGCCGGACGCATCACGCTCGACCAGAGCGAGCTCACGCGACTCAACGAGATCTGGCGCGACATCAATTCCATGATCGGCCGCCGCAACCTCGGCGTGCGGCTGTTCAACGTCTCTTCGATGCTGTCCAACGTGCTCTCTTCGGCGGACGGCAAAACGGTCATCCTGCATCTGGTGAATTATTCCGATTACCCGGTCGAAAACGTTACCGTGCATTTTTCCGGCGGCTTCCGAAAGGCCACGCTGCTCACGCCGGAGGGCGTGTCCAAGCCGCTTGCCATTTACCGCGAAGACGACGCGCAGGGGGTCGATATTGACAAGGTGTCCGTCTGCGCCACCATCCAACTGGAGCAATAAGATGAACCTCAGTCGCAGAGAATGGGTAGCGATGCTCAGTGCGGCGCCTTTCCTCAAGGCCGCCGAAACCGCGGCGCCGGCCGCGCCGGTTGCGATTGCCAAACTGGCGTCCTATGACGAGGACGTGACCGGCACGCTCGCCGGCATGTTCGACAAGCTGGGCGGCATCGAAGGGCTGGTGCGCAACAAGACCGTCACCATCAAGGTGAACATGACCGGCAGCCCCGGCAACCGCGTGCAGGGCCGCGCGCCGGCGCTGACGCACTACACGCATCCCAAGCTGCTCGGCGCCGCCGCCTACCTGTTCGGACGCGCCGGCGCGAAGCGCATCCGCTTCGTCGAAAGCTCCTGGGCCACGGCCGGGCCGCTCGAAGAGAGCATGCTGGATTCCGGCTGGAACGTGCGCAGTCTGCAATCGGCCGCGCCGCTGGTCGAATTCGAAAACACCAACGCGCTCGGCAAGGGCAGGAAGTATTCGCGCTTCCGCGTCCCCGGCAGCGCCTACATGTACCCGGCCTACGACCTGAACCACGCCTACGAAGACACAGACGTCTACGTCAGCATGGCGAAGCTGAAGAACCACGCCACCTGCGGCCTGACGCTTTCCTGCAAGAACGTTTTCGGCACCATTCCCGCTTCGATTTACGGCGACGACGCCGGCGTCGATGAGCCCAACGAGAGCCCCACCACCGGCCGGCTGAAGGTCGGACACGAGGGCGTGCGCCAGCCGGCGAAATCCGCGCCGCAGGAGCTGCATTTCGGCGCGAACCACGACCCGGGCTACCGCGTCCCCCATATTGTTGCCGACCTGGTCGCCGCGCGGCCGATTCACCTCGCGATCGTCGATGGCGTCGAAACCATCAGTGGCGGCGAAGGCCCGTGGATTCGCGGCGTGCGCATGGTCAAGCCCGGCGTGCTGATCGCGGGCCTGAACCCGGTCTGCACGGACGCGGTCTCGGCCGCCGTGATGGGCTACAACCCGCGCGCCGAGCGCGGCACGGCGCCGTTCGAGAAATGCGACAACATCCTGACGCTGGCGGAGGCTCACGGCGTCGGCACGACGGACTTGAAGCGGATCGATGTGCGCGGCGTGCCGATCGCGGATGCGCTGTATCGCTTCAGCGCATAGCCGCGCATGAACGGGCGCATTATTCTTAGGATGCGCTGTTGCGGCGGCGGGCGCGCTGGCCGCGCAATCGCCCTCGATGGCGTACGCGCGGTGTTACAAGCTCACGAAGGCCTGGGCCCTGAAAAATAACGCCACCCTGGCGCTCTCGTCCGATGATCTGGCGCGCGTACACAACGGCACGTCGAAGTACCAGGGAATGCCCGAAGCCGCTTTCGCGAATGTTCTGAAATCTCTTAAGGTGCCTCAGGCGGCTCCGGCTCCGTGATCCGCTTTTTCAGTTCGTCCACGACTGACAAAGCCCGTCTGAGGACTTCCTCGGTCTCCTCCAGCGTAGGCTCGACGGGATCTCCTGGATAGCGGAACATCCAGGCATACTTACTGAGATCGACGACACGATCGACCAGCGGCTCCAGAGTCGCGTCAAACTGCACAGCCGAGGCGCCGAGCTTTCCGAGGTCATGCGTCTTCGCGAACGGCGCGTCGTGCCATACGAGAAATGCCTTGAGTGCCTTCTCCACCGCTTGCTGGCAATGGAAGACGGCGTCCTCGGTCGCTGGTGGCGTCGCCTCGAGGTCAATACCCGCGCAGCGCAAATCGCTGGCCGCCTTTCGGAGCCAGGATTCGGTGTCGGCCAGCCGCTCCGGATCAGGCCGCATACAAGAGCCTGCCCTCTCGCAGAATCGTGGACGGCAGCGATGCTCGCAGGTGCAGGCGGCTATCGAATTGCGTTCGGGTCCAGACGAGTGGGTCAATGGCGGCGCCGAGCCGCCAGAGCGCTCGATACGCCAATCCGGGATCGCGTAAGCTTTGGGGTGTAGAGTCTGGAACGACGACCATCAGATCGTAATCGCTATCAGGGCTGGCGTCGCCGCGCGCAACGGAGCCGAAGAGATAGATCCGCTCGGGCCGGTACAGACTGACGAGGCGCTCAACAATGGTATTGAGGACACGATCCTCGGCAGCCGGTGTTCGAATTGAATCGCCCTTTCCCATCCCAGTCTCAAGTTTACGCCGAACTATAGCGCCTCACGCTGAGCGCCCCGCCACCCCCCGCAGCAGCCTCTCGTACGCATCCGTCACCGCATCCCACGAATACCGCTCCCGCACGCGCTCCATCGCGCGCCTCCGCAGCTCCTCCCGCCCGCTCTCCGGCATTTCCAGAGCCGCGCGTAGCTTTTGCTCCAGCTCCTCCGGCTCGAACGGAATCCCTGCGTCCCCGACGACCTCGGCGTTCTCCGGGGTGTTGCGATAGATGACGAGCGCGCCGCGGCCCATCGCCTCGATCAACGCCGGATGCGTCCCGCCGACCTCCGTCGCATGAATGTACGCGAAGCAATGCGAGCCCAGCTCGCGGTAGCCTTCGCCGTAGATCGCGCCCGGCATGACGATCCGCGCGTCGCTCGTGTCGCGCACGCGCCGGATGTACTCGTGCGCATACGGCGCATCGCCGATGAGCGCGAGCTTCATCTCCGTCGCCACGCGCTCGAACGCCTGACGCACCTCGAGCGGATGATTCTCCGGCTCCATGCGGCTCACGTACAGAAAATAGCGCCCCCGCTCCAACCCCAGCCGTTCCAGCACGGCCGCGCTTTCCACACGCCCCACTTCCGCGCCGTACGGAATGAACGTAGTCTCCTTGCCGTAGCGCTCGCGATAATATCGCTGGATCGTGAGCGCATCGGTCACCACCGCATTGGGGCAGAACGTCGCCAGCCACTCGGAAACCAGGTACCACGTCTTGGCCGCGCGGTTCCATTTTTTCCGCTTGCGCTCGATCCCGTCCACGTTCAGCGCCACGGGCACGCCAGCCAGCCTCGCGAGCGGCGTGAAGATCGCGTTGGCGCCGTTGCAGTAGAGCGCGGCGTCCGCGCGATGCGTCATCAGGTGCAGCGTGGAGAGGAACGTGTGCGCCAGCGTGTCGAAGTATTTGTGCCGGATGGTCGGCAGCCAGACGAGCCGCACGCCGCGATAGTGCGTCTCGCGGTACCGCTCCCGGCAGTAGACGGTCACTTCGTGCCCGCGCGCCGCGAGGCGCGTGGATAGCTCCTCGGCGAACGTTTCAAAGCCGCCGTAGTTGGCGGGAATCCCGCGAGTGCCGGCGAGCGCGATGCGCACCGGCGCCTAGCCCACCGTTTCGGACCGCGAGAGCATCCGCGTCATCTTCTTCGGCGTCTTCTTGCTGACCGGCCGGTACTGGAACCAGCTCGCGATGTATTCGTGGTCGACGCGCCGCGCCTCCTGAATCCGGCGCCGCTTCGCCACAACCCGCTTCCAGTTGCGCGCCAGGAACCAGAACGCCTTCAGCGACGTGTGCTCCCACAGCAGGCAGCACATCACCACCACGATGTCCCGCGCCGTGATGGAGAGCCAGTTCCGCCGGTAAAGATCCGGCGAAATGTTCTTGATGCGCATCAGGAAGCGGTTCTTCACCGAATGCATGTTGATTTCAGGCGGCAGCGCGCGCCGGTTGCCGGGCAGCACCTTGCGCACGTGATAGCCCCGCGCGTAGGGCGCGTACAGGCACTTCCAGCCCATCAACTGCGCGCGCCAGGCGACGTCCGCATCCTCGCGGTAAACGAAGAAATCGGTATCGAAGAACTCGCCATCGAGGGAGATATCGTCGATCATCGCGCGCCGGTAGAGCGCGGCCGCGGCCGTGGCGCCGAACACGTATTCGTATTGCAGGTAGTGGCCGTTATCCACTTCCTGGCTGCCGCGGTCGAGATGCCGCAGCATCGGGTTGAAGTAAATCCCGGTCGAATCCACCACCGGCTTCTCCGGGATCTCGAAATGCGCGGTCATCGTCAGCAGCTTGCCGCAAACGCTGCCGATCTGCGGATCGAACTGCCCCGCATCCACCATTGCCTGGATGAAATTCGGAAGCAGCAGTACGTCCGGATTGAGCGTAAGAACCCACTCCCCGCGGGAGAGCCGGATCGCCTGATTCTGTGCGGCTGCGAACCCGATGTTCTCGTCGTTGTAGTAAACCTGGCAGCGGTCCTCGAACTGTTCCAGGATGTCGGTGGTTCCATCGCTCGAGGCGTTATCCACCACGATGATTTCTTTGAAGGGATACTTCTGCGCCAGCACCGATTCCAGGCATCGTTTGATGAACCGCCCGCTGTTATAAGTAACGATCGTGACGGAGACGAGGTCGTTGTGCGCCATGAACAGAACCTGAGAGTCCGAGTTACCGTACGTCCGTATGTTTCGAAATCGAGCCGCGTGGCCCGCAGGGCACACCGCGGCGGTTTACAGAGGGCCCGTTACAACTGATTCGCCCCGCCGGCCGATACCAACGCGCGGCCGGCGAGCCGCACAACTTCCCCGTAAGCTGCCATCGGCAGAATGCGGCGTGCCTGAAACGATTCCGCGATCATCCGCAAAACCGATCCCGCAGCCACAGCCAGACACACCGCCCGATAAGCCACCGGGCGCAAGTGTTTAGCTGAATACTTCAGTAGACTACAATACCAATAAATCCGCCGCATCTCTACAGTTAAGTGAACGATGGAATGTGCGCCCCTGTGCTGCGCAATACCCCCGGGCTCGTACAGAATCCGGTATCCCCGGCCTGCCGCGCGGCGGCAAAAGTCCACGTCTTCGAACCACAGCGGGAAAAACGACTCATCGAAGCCTCCGAGCTCCTGCCACACTGCGCGCCGCACCATGAGAAACGCCCCGGCGGGCTGCTCCACTTCCGCGCGGACGCCGTAGTCCAGATCCAGGGCGCGGTAATGCCGGTTCACGGGATTTTTCGGCCAGAGCCGGTTCAGCAAGAGAGCTTCCAAAATCAGCGAGGCCGCAGTCGGGAATCGACGCACCATGAAACCGGTCTGCGGACGGCCCTCCCGGTCGACCAGCATGCCGCCCGCCGCCGCGACCCCCGGCGCTGCGCAGGCATCGCGCAGCACATCGAGGCCGCGCACGATCACGCAATCCGGATTCAGCAGCAGGACATACGGCGTCGAGAGCGCCGCAAACCCTTGATTCACCGCGCCCGCGAAGCCGCGATTTGCTGCATTCGCGATGAGCCGCACCGGACGCCGCCGGACCTCTTCCACCGTGCCATCGCGCGACGCGTTATCGACTACTACAACCGTGGCGCCGGTCGCCATTGCGGCATCGAGGCACGGACCGATCTCGGCCTCCGAATGATACGTGACGATCACGATTCCGATGTCCGGCTGTGTCACTTTGCCACACTGGATTCACCGCCGAGGCACAAAGGCGCAGAGAATACTTTGTCTTTCTCTGCGTCTCTGCGCCCTGGCGGTTATCTAAAAAATCTCTTCTTGACTAAAAACGCCAGGTTCTGCACGCCGTCCCGCCACGGATTCAGCTTCTTCTCCCCCAGCCGCGACGAGTACAGAATCGAAATCTCTCCGAACCGCAGCCGCCGGTTGCGCAGCACTTCGATTTTGATCTCCTCGGAAAACGCCATACTATCCGATTCGAGTTTGAGCTCCTTCACGATCGACCGCCGCAGCACCCACATTCCGGATTGCGAATCGCGAACCCAGCGGAAGAACAGCAGCGAGGTGGCGATCGAGAGCACCAGATTCCCGATCTTGTGTTTGAAGCTCATCGCGCGCGGATCGCGCACCGGGAACCGCGAGGCGTTGAGAAAGTCCACCTCCAGGTGCAGGAACGCCTCGATCAGGTAGCCCACCGCATCCACGGGGTAGCTGTGGTCGCCATCGAGCGTGATGATGAGATCGCCCGTCGCCACCGCGAAGCCCCGCTTGTAGGCGCGCCCGTAGCCCCGCACCGGTTCGCGGATCACCTTCGCGCCCCGCTCGGTGGCCACCTCCGACGTGCGGTCCGTCGATCCGTTATCGACGACGATGACTTCATCCACGAAGTCCGGCATCGCGTCGAGGACCTTCTGAATCCCCTGCTCCTCGTTGAGGCACGGGATGATGACGGTGATCGATTGGCCCTTATACATGGGAATCCGAGCCGCGGCCGTAAGGGCGCGGCGCGCGCCCGCCGCCCCGCCCGTCCTCGCACGCCACGGGCCACCCCGCCGGCATCCGACTTTTTCCCCCTCCCGCGCGTCTCGTTATCATGGTTCCTATGTATCGCCTTTGGCTCGTCCTCGGCTGCTCCGCCGCGCTGCTTGCGGGCGCGGACCTCACCGGCGTCCGCACGGTTTACGTGATGCCGATGTCCCGCGGCCTCGACCAGTACCTGGCGAACCGGCT